>JAPKYR010000090.1 GCA_026394215.1 bacterium | reverse complement strand
CGCGCGATTTGCGTCGTAATACTGCATTCAATAGCATAATGTGAATTAAAGGCTTTACGTCGAGGGAGGTTTTTAGAGTGAGAATTCATCATTTTTTTCTTATCGCAGTGATACTGATCTTGGTCGGCTGCAACGGACATAGCACGCCGCCGGTTCCGCCAGACAATCCTCAGGATCCGGTAGCGGTCGCTAAAGCTGAGCCAAATCCGCAATCGATCTACCAGCCTGTCAGCTTTTCGGGTTCAGAATCATATGATCCCGATGGTGGGGAAATACCGTTATTCGAGTGGGATTGGGACAACGATGGCACATTCGATGAAACAGGTGAGAATGTCGACCATACATGGACCGAATCCGGCACATTTTTTGTTCAACTTCGGGTAACCGACGATGAAGGTGTTACGGATTTATTGGATGACCCGCTTCAGGTTGTTATTTCTGACGCCATTGGCGAGAACCCTGTCGCTGTCGCGACTGCCGACCCGAATCCGCAAACGATCAATCTCCCAGTGAGTTTTTCCGGTTCAGGTTCATATGATCCCGACGGTGGGGAAATTCAGTTATTCGAGTGGGATTGGGACAATGACGACACATTCGATGAAACGGGTGAGAACATAGACCATACATGGACCGTACCCGGTACATTTTTTGTCCAGTTACGGGTGACGGACGATGAGGGCCAGGTTGATATGCTGGATGAGCCGCTTCAGATCATGATTTCAGGTCCCAGTGGAGGCAACCTTATCTGGGTTAAAAGCGCCGGAGGAGTTGAACTGTTTGATTTTGGCAATGGGGTCGCGACGCTTTCGGACAATTCGACAGTTGTGACAGGATATTTTGAATCATCAGCGACATTCGGACTAAGCGAGCCAAACCAGACAGTCCTGACTTCCGCTGGTTATAAGGATGTCTTCATTGCGCGTTATAACCCGGACGGAACACTCGTCTGGGCTAAGAGCGCTGAGGGAACTGACTATAATTATGGCAATGGAATCACGGCACTTTCGGACAATTCGACAGTCGTGACAGGATGCTTTTTGGGAACGGCTACATTCGGTCCCGGCGAGCCGAACGAGACAGTCCTGACTTCCGCTGGTTATTGGGATATCTTCATCGCGCGTTACAACCCAGATGGTGCACTCGCCTGGGCGAAAAGCGCCGGAGGAGCAAGTGGCGATTCATGGGATACTGAATGTGGTTTTGGAATCACAAAACTTTCGGACAATTCAACAGTCGTGACAGGATCATTTTGCGGATCGGCCACGTTCGGACCGGGTGAGGCTAACCAGACAGTACTAACTTCCGCTGGAGGTCCTGATATCTTCATCGCGCGTTACAACCCGGACGGCACACTCGCATGGGCGAAACGCGCCGGAGGAGGAGCTGCTAACTATGATCAGGGCTATGGAATCACGACACTTTCGGACAATTCGACAGTCGTGACAGGACAGTTTTATGGCTCAGCCACATTTGGACCGGGTGAGCCTAACCAGACAGACCTGACTTCCGCTGGAGGTTCTGATATCTTCATCGCGCGCTACAATCCTGATGGTACACTAGCCTGGGTGAAACGCGTCGGAGGAGCTTCTAACTGGGTTGATTGCGGCTATGGAATCACGACACTTTCGGACAATTCGACAGTCGTGACAGGACAGTTTATAGGCTCAGCCACATTTGGACCGGGTGAACCCAACCAGACAGTATTAACTTCTTATGTTGATGCTTGCGATATCTTCATCGCGCGTTACAATCCGGACGGCACACTCGCCTTGGCGAAATGCGCCGAAGGCGTTGCTAGAGGCTTTGGAATCACGGCACTTTCGGACAATTCGACAGTCGTGACAGGACAGTTTTATGACTTGACCACATTCGGACCGGGTGAGCCGAACGAGACAGTCGTGAATTCCGGCGCCTATGGCCCTGATGCCTTCATCGCGCGTTACAACCCGGACGGCACACTCGCCTGGGCAAAACGCGCCGGAGGAGTGACTGATGTCGCTTTCCTTGATTTCGAGGGTGGCTATGGAATCTCAACGCTTTCGGATGATTCGACTGTCGTGGCAGGACATTTTTTTGAAACAGCCTCATTCGGGCCGGGCGAGCCGAACGAGACAGTCCTGACTTCAGTTGGAGGTTACGATATCTTCATCGCGCGATTTGCGCCGTAACCTTTCAAGATAGCAGGATACTGGCGACAGCACGAGCGATATGCGCCCTGAGGGAACCTCTCTCTTACTCAATTTCTCTACAGAATTATCTTCAGCCCGTCTTCGTTTTCGGCGGAATAAATAAATGTTCCGTCTGTGTCCATTCCATCGGGACCATCGGTCGAGACACCACCGATTTTATAAGCACTGGCCCAGTTATCCACATTGATTACTTCGATACCATAGTCATTGGTTCCGAAATAGAGGACATTGTGCAACCAGACAATATCGGAGCCACCCGTCCCGGTAGTGGATGTGTAGTAACCCTTGAATTGCGGATCGGCGGGATTCGAGCTGTCGTAAATCGAGACACGATTTCCACCCCAGTATGTCACGTAAATCCTGGTACCGACGGAATCGATTTCATATGCTCCATTACCCCCGAAGGATTTGATAAATGAAGGCGCCGCGGGATCAGCAATACTATAAACGCGGGGTTTATCGTTGTACGCAATATAAAGATAGCTGCCTTCTGAATCAATTCCATAACCGACACTTCCACCGGTAACGCTCGAGCCGACCACTGGGGATGCCGGATTAGTGACATTAACCGGGTAAAGCGATGTTCCAAAATCGGTAACATAAGCCCAGTTTCCCACAACGCGAACATCCAGGGCACTGTCAATGCTCGCAGTCCCTACGACCGATGCGCCTCCCGGAGCGTCGGGATTAATTATGTACAAGCCATAATAACCTACCGCATATACGTAGGTTCCATTGTACTCGACACCGGTAACCTCAGTGCCTGAGACAGTATCGATTATCGATGGCGCTGATGGAGAGCTGACGTCGATAATTGCAACTCCGCCGTCATAATCCGCGACAAAGACCCGTTCATGCGCCGGGTCCGCCGCGACTTCCCACGCGTTGCCCGGAGTATTAACCGAACCGACAATCACAGGACTGGTTGGGTCCGGAGTCATATCGGGGATGACTTGAAGATAAACAGTGTTGGTTTCCTCATTGCCGGCCTGATCTTCCGCGCGAACAGCGGCATAATATGTCTGGCCATTGACCAAGCCGTTTATCTGCCATGCATGGTCGAAGCCTGTACCGTTCCAGAAACCGACATCCATTGTTTTATTTGCCGTCGAGAAATTAAACGGCAAAGTCTGTGTCCAGTAGACGTTATATTTTACCGGTGGAGTCAGAAGGTCGCTCGCGGAATTCCATTGCACGAGCGCGGCGGCATATTTTGGAGTTGCCGACTGGATGCCTGTTGTCGACTCCCAGTACGGGGGCACTGTGTCTACACCGACAGTAAATGGACCATATATGACCGGGAACTGATCATAGGGAATCTCGATTTTCTCTGAGGTGGAGATATCCTTGTAACTCGTAAATTGAAGATTGAAACTCGCATCTTCCGAGACATCGCCAATGTCGGCAAGGACAAAAAATCGGAAAGGCGATTGTTGATATTTGAGATCGAGATTCATCCCGCCAATAACGAAGCGGTTCGTCCCGCTGTAATTTTTACTACCGAGTAAAGTATCGCCGCCGTTGAATGTGCCATCTTTGTTTGTATCCATGTAAATTTTCACTGCGGAGATTTTGTCGGCGGGCATTGTTCCGGACTGGGTGAGAATCATCTCAGTCAGATGGACTCCGAATGACGCGTCCAGGTCAATGTAACCCAGGAGCGTATTCTGCTTGCCGTTATGGATGAAGCCGGGATCGTTTGTGCCTGAATCTAATATATCCAGGCCATTTTCGGTCATCTTGACTTTCAGGCCGTAGGAGGTCGAGTCCCCGACATTGGGGGCAAATACTTTAATGTAAATAGTGTTGCCCACGTTGATATTAGCTCCGCAGGCTTCATACGATGAATCGGCATGGTTTGGCCCGATACTCTGGCCCAGGAGGAATTGCGGAGCAAGCGAAGGATCGGAATAGATTTCCAGGTCCAGATTCTCGCCCCATGTGAAAATATCCAGGTCAACGAGAAGAAAACCCTTGGTATCCGAAGTAATTTTGTATAAATCCTGAGAGTCCATATAATTTCCGGAAGTCTGGTTATTCAGGCTGTCGAAAAGCTGTCCATCGAAAGGCGCCATATCTACAAAACCGTTTGAATCTTCAAGGTCGGCGAATCTGTCAGCGCCATAGCATGCGCGGATAACATTTACGCGGCCATAACCTGTTTGATTGTCGCGGCCCGGAACGTTAAGATCATCGGCTGTTTCGCGCATGCGCTCTCGAAGCCATTCAGGAGATTCGCCGGGAAAATAACTTTTCACAAGCGCGTATGCTCCGGCAGCCATGGGAGTCGCGCATGATGTACCGTTGAAAAATCCGGGATCGATTCCATCCCAGTATGCGCTGTAATGCGCTCCGTAAGTTGTGATGTAATATTCGCCGAATCCCATTACTTCCAGTTTTGGGCCGTAGTTTGATCCCCAAAAGTAGCCATTCGATCCTGAAATACGGACCTCATCGCGCGGAGTATAGTCGGAAGTAAACGGAATTGTCGCCCCAACCTGAATAACGCTTTCCCATCCACCTGGATAGCAGAGTTCAGTGGTATCCTCGTTACCCGCCCCGCCGAGTAGGAGAACCCCGTTTGCATAGGCGTCATCCATCGAATTATGCATAATCTGAGAGTCTTCATATGACCTGAAGGACATGCTGATAATATCAGCGCCATTATCTTTTGCGTACTCGACTCCTCAGCCGTATCCCAGCCGCGAATATCGTCTATATATCCGTTCCCATCGTCATCGATTCCATTATCCGCTATCTCATCTGTGTTGCTCCACATATTGTTCACGAGGTCCTCATGCCACCACTGAACGCCTGTATCGAGAACGCATACGACAACATCGGAACTCCCCTTTTCCTCGTTCCAGACAACACTGGCGCCGATTTTCGCGGGACCGAACTGCTCCCAGACACTTCCGCGTGGATCGTCATCCCCATCCGTTGCGTTTTCCCAGAAATGGTCATTTGGAACGTATGGAGCTTCGCAGAAATATACTCTGTAATTAGGTTCTACGAGATTTACTTCCGGCAGAGCTTTAAGATCATTGACTTTCTGCTTTACAGGAATACCGTCGGAAATAGCAAGGCGGTAAACAGTGCCCCAACCAAGGGAGAGCACACGTACGAGCGTAAGCCCATTATTATTCAAAAATTCTAAACCTTGAGTGATGCCCACCATTGTCGGTTGGCCTTCGGAATCGGTAGGAATTATTCCATCCTTGAAGACGAGTAATATCTCTGCGGGGGCATAATCTTCCGGATCGTCCAGAATTGTATGAATTGCAGGATTGGAGTCGATTCCTAAAACCAGTTGATCGCCATTTTGCGACTCGTTGTTTAAGGAATTATCCGGGATAACCGGATTATGAGATCCTGAACAGGAGAGCACCCCGACAAGCAGGATGAGCAGTAGGGTAAAAACCGCTGGGTTACGATAAAGCATATTGAACCTCTGAGAAAATTTTTATCACAATAATATGCTGAAATTATACAGGGAAAAGGGCCAATTCTCAATTCATTATTATTAAAATATCAGACATTAAAACGGAAGTGGATGATATCGCCGTCCCGAACGATATATTCCTTTTTTTCAAGGCGATACTTACCGGCTTTACGGACGCTGTCGACGCTTCCAAGCGCCTGAAGGTCTTCGAAGCTCATCACTTCGGCGCGTATGAAACCCCTCTGGATATCGTCATGGACTTTCCCGGCGGCGTCATATGCTGTAGTACCGGCGGGGATTGGGCGGGCAGCGGCTTCTTTCGGGCCCCCGGTGAAAAATGTGATCAGGCCGAGACGCTTATATACCGC
>JAPKYR010000043.1 GCA_026394215.1 bacterium | reverse complement strand
CCTGATTAAAAATGCCGTCGAAGCGATGGAAAATCGGAAAGGTGTAATCCGTGTCCAGGTTACTAATATTGCGGTCGGGAATTCTCCATGGATTCGTGTGACAATCGCGGATCAGGGCATCGGGATGGATCAAACCGCGATCAAGCAGAGCTTCAACCCGTATTTCACTACTAAGCGCGGCGGAAGCGGCCTCGGGCTTGCGATTGTGCAGAATATTGTCGCCGAACATAAAGGCCGGATACGCCTTAACAGCGAAGTCGGCGTCGGCACAGTCGTGGTTGTCGAACTCCCCGCAATCAATCCGGATGTTAAAGCATAATATCCCGTATGGAATTCCTGCTCAAACAGGGCGATAATATCCCGTATGATACGAGTGGGTGACACATCGTCAGGAAGTCCTCCCCGATTTGTCCCTGATTTCACCAGAGCATTACTCGCAGCTATTATTATAACTTTGACCCCTGTGCTTCTCCTGAATCTGATCGTCGATCCCTTTTCCATCTTTGGCGCCGGAATATTAAATCAGTCGGAAAGCCCCATTGAGAAATCAAGGATCGACCTCCTTGATGAGTTCGAGCCGAAGCCGGAATGTTTGATCATCGGAAGCTCAAGAACCCTTTCTTTCGATCCCTCGATAGTCGAAGAGCTTACCGGATTAAGGACGTTCAACTTCTCCGGCGTTTCCCCGCGTACGGAAGTTATTTATGCCGCAATGCGGATAGCCCTTGATGATTTTCATTGCCCGTTAAAGACCGTCATAATCGGGGTCGATCCCGAGAGCTTTCATCCGACCCTGCCGATCCCGCCGGAAGTGCGATACAACCATACCTTCGCAAGATATTTCAATCCCCATGGAATTATCCATGAGACACTTACCGATAATCTTCTCGGACTATTGACCCTTGAAACGCTGGATGCTTCCCTTGGAAAAATACGAAATTATTTCAGGAAAGCCACCGGAACGGAGAAAATGTCGGTCGCTCCAAACGGGTACACGGTATGGACGCAACGCGAATTGGGAATTGCAGATGGAACGTGGAATCTCCAGGGACAGCTTAATCGCAAAGTCAGGAAATATCCCGAAAGAAGCTTGGCTATCTCCAGTTATAAGGAACTATCCGAATCCCGAATGCAGTACTGGCAGGACATTATTGCCCTCTGCAGGGACCATGGAATCAAGCTTTATGTTTTCCTGACGCCCGTACACCCCCAGCTTTACGGTCTTTTCAAATCCATAGGCGTCGATAAACTGCTCGAAAAATTGTCGACTTATCTGCAAACGTCGGTGGGACAAATCAATGGGGTTTTCAGAGATTACACATCGATCGAATCATTCGGCGGTAATGCGGATGATTTTTACGATGAGATCCATATGCGTCCGCAAAACTGCGAACGTCTGCTTAGGGATTTATTGGGAAGCGAGGATGCATTGAGTGCTGAATAATCCACAATTTTGAATCAGGAAAAAAATCCCGAAAATCCATCCGATACCCTTGACGTGAATGACCTTTCACTTTAGAATGTGAAAGGTTATTCACTTTCGTCGCGGAGATATTGCCATGCTAAG
>JAPKYR010000296.1 GCA_026394215.1 bacterium | reverse complement strand
AAGTCCCAGGTGAAGTCCATGTGTGATCGACATTCTCGCCGGTTTCATCATATATCCCGTCATTATCCCAGTCCCACTCATATAGCTGTATGTCCCCACAGTCGGGATCGTATGAACCCGAGCCTGAAAAACTGACTGGCTGATCGATCGATTGCGGATTCGGGACAGCTTCGGCAACCGCGACCGGATTCAGATGTGGTTGTTCAATGACCGTGAGCTTCTGTATTTGATAAGCCGTCAAATCGAGCCATGGCTTATTTACCGGGTCGTTTTCATTCGCCTCGATTCCGATAAGGCACATGTATTCACCTATCGGTGCAATTAGCGAATTGGAAATTGTGGCCTCGTACTCCGTATAATCTGCCCCATCGCTGACCCAGGTTGCGGTCAGCGGGCCATCGAAAATCTCCGGGCATTCGACTTCCGGATCGTGATGTGTCTCTTTTCCCTGCCAGTCGTAGATGTCGATCAAAAGTTTTGTCTGGCCGCCATGGTCGGTAAGGCCGTAATCAATTGGTTCTTCTGTAACTACAATTTTCCACGGCTCCAGACAATTTGCGCTCAAATCGAAATCGGTGAGCGGGTTATCGACCGGAGTTTCGATCGGCGGAGCCCAACTAGCGTCGACAGCATAACCAATCACAAATGAACTGGATGGAAGCTGCATCGATAAAGTCTTCACATCGATCGAACCGGCGTAAAATGCGTTGCGATTGTTCGCTGGATCGTCGGTTTTGAAATATATATAACCGTTGATGTCGGAATTGGGAATTGTCTCTGTCGATAATTTGCCCGGAAAATATTTCTGATAATCTCCGACAGGGGCGGTCAGTGTCGAGCCGTTGTATAGGGCGGTGTAGCCCTCGGCGTTCAAAAGCGCGCCTTCGCCGATGGTGGGATCGGATGCTGTCTTCCCAATCGACGGAAACTCATGGCTTCCATCGAACATGATTATGCACCGGACATCGAAGACGGAAAACAAGAGATCATCAAACGGATGATCGATACGTATGTCAAGATCCAGGTACTCGTACCCCGGCCCTGGAAAATCGAACCCCATTATCCTGAAGCAGTCATTGCATGGCGCACCCTCAAGAAATTTCAGGACGTTAAAATGGATTTCCCCTTCTCTGGCCGGAATAATTTCGATGATAGGATCATCCGGATTTTCGGTGTTGATGTAAATCAGTCCGGAAGACAGCAGATAGTGAGTGTTGTCATTTTTATTGTTGGTCGTATCGACATTGGCAGACAGCGCCGGTTGTTGGACAATCTCGTCGGGTGTCACAGGTTGGGAATTGTGTCCCGCACAGCCGGAGAAGATTAAAACGTTAATCGCTAACAGAAATAAAATACGAAAATTCGGAATCATCCTTAAGTCCCTCCCGGGAAACTGTTGGATTACATGAATATTATACCATCAGAATTAATAGATATGGCAATTGTGTTCGATTTCTCTGAGGCAATTCATGCGCCGGAGTCGCATGCCACGGAGTCGCATGTTACGACCTGACTAACAACTATTATTCATGCGCCGGAGTCGCATGCCACGGAGTCACATGTTACGACCTGACTAACAACTATTATTCATGCGCCGGAGTCGCATATTACGGGCTAGTCTCATTCATTTCCGGTCAGCAGTTCGACAAAATCCATGTAGCCGTAGGATGCCGCGAAGCGGAGGGCGGTGGAGCCGGACTCATTTTCCAATTCGGGATCGGCGCCCGCATCGAGAAGAGCCTGTCCGATTTCAAGATTTCCGTATTGAGCAGCGAACATCAAGGCTGTGTTTCCGTCCTCGTCGATTGCATTGACGTCGGCGGCGCTGTTGATTAGAACAAGGGCAACGTCGGGATTTTCATACTGGATCGCCTGCATGAGAGGGGTCAGGCCGGAATTATTTTTCAGATTGGGATCGGCTCCCCCGCCGAGCAGAAGCTGGACAGTGCCGGACGAGGGAACGTCAGACAATAAAGCAGCGATAAGAGTGGAGTCGCCATCCTGATCCTGAAGATTCGGATTTGCGCCGGCAGCAAGAAGAGCCTGCATAATTTCCGGCATACATTCGCGTGATGCATAGAATAAGGCGGTCCAGCCGTACTCGTCGGTAAGATCCACCTGCGCACCACGTGCCAGCAGAGCGCGGACAACCTCGCCCTTTCCCACATCGCTTGCAGTCATCAGGGGAGTGACCTGATTGAAATCGCGAAGGTTCGGATCGAAACCGATATTCAACAGCGCATTAGCGGTGGATTCCCCAGAATGGTATATGACCAAATCCATTGCGGACATATTGCCGTCGTTGATGAGATTCGGATCGGCGCCCGCGCCTGCCAGCGGCTCGAATACCGCATCTGCGCCATACTCAGCGGCAATCATTACGGGTGTCGTGTTGTCGGAGTAATAGCGTTGTAAATTTGGCTCGACTCCCTGACTTAGAAGCCAGTTGACCCATCCGACATCGTTTCGTGTAATGGCGGTATAAAGGTCATTCTCAGATTGATGGACAGCGTCATAAAAATCCTGTCCGACCGTCATGATAACCGGTTCATGCGTATATTCAGAAATTAAGGCAGCCACATCATCGTATTTGCAATAAATAGCGATGTCGAGCGCGTTGTAGCCATGATTAGCCCGGATGGTCGTGTCCGCGCCAGCATCGAGAAGAAGCCTGACATTGTCGATGAGCCCGAACTGAGCTGCGATGATAAGAGGTGTTGTGCCGAACGAATCGCCAATATTCATATTTGCTCCAGCATCGATGAGAATGCGGAGGCCTTCGATATTTTCCCTGTGAGCAGCCGCATGCCACATTGCGGTTCGACCGCGTCCGTCCTGAAAGTTTATATCTGCACCATTATCCAGGAGGAGCTGAAGTGCGGCGGGGTTCGCTGCGGCAAACAAAATCGGGGTTCTACCCCAGTTGTCCCTTACGTTAATTTGAGCGCCAGCATCGACCAAGACCCGCATGCAATCGACATTTCTATCCTCGGCAGCGTACAAGAGAGGGGTCATGGCATTCCAGCCCGGCTTGTTTACATCGGCGCCTGCATCGATAAGTTTCCCGATAAAGCCAACATTGTCACGGTCTGCGGCATAGTGGATTGCCGCAGATCCGTTACTGTCCGCAAGGTTCGGGTCTGCTCCCGCGTTAATAAGCGCATCCAAAATCTGTTCGTCATTATTTGTGACCGGCCAGATCAGGCAATTCCAGCCGTCGTTGTTAACCGCATTCACATTGGAACCTGTTTCGATAAGCAGCAATGCTACATCGGATTTACCCTGATTCATCGCACCCATCAGGGGAGTCATACCGTCCTTGTTTGCGATATTTACGTTAGCCCCGGCATGCAACAAAACCTGTACACCCTCAAGCCAGCCGTTCCCGGAGAAGTTCCATATGGGGGGATTCTGGCTATTGTCAGCAAGGTCGACATTCGCGCCGGCGTCGATAAGCAGCTGAGGGACCGATATATCTGCGGTCAAGGTTCCGAACCAGATGACAGTATCGCCGTTGACATCGGCAGCGTTGACATCCGCGCCAGCATCGATAAGGATATTCATAATCTCCAGATTTCCTTTCCATGCCGCGTAATGCAAAGGTCCTTTGCCAACACCGTCGCGAGCATTAACGTCTGCGCCTTCATCAAGAAGAGCCTGCACGGCTCCCGGCTGGTCATTATCAACCGCGATAAATATTGGAGTCACGGTTGAATTGTTCGGAATATTGGGATCGACCCCCTGCTCGATGAGGAAGTCGATCATTTCGACAAGGCCGCGTTCTGCTGCAATCGCAAGGATGGTGTTGTTGTTCTCATATCTTGCGGTTGTCGGGTCGAACCCATCGGCGATATATTGCCGGGCGAGATCGATATCATCGCTTTCGACAGCGGCGAGAAAAGCGTCGTGAATGTTTTCGTTCGCCTGCTGGGCTTGTGCGATTGTGGGGATGGCGAAAATTGAAAAGAGGATAAAAGAAATAATTGCGTAGAGGATGGTTGCTGAATTTCGTGACTGTCCCATTGGTTTCTCCTAATAGCGACTCAGATTGCCGGAGTCGGGTAATAACGTGACGGAAATTATACATCTAAAGATGCAAATTTGTCAGCAGCAGAAGAAGGGGAAGCAGAATATGAAGGTGAATCCCCGGGTAATGGTCGCCCGGGCTACTCGTGATATCGCGCGACGAAAAGGTATCGTGAATACCATGGTCCATGAAGTACTGTCTGATTCGGTTCCCCTGGACCAAATGTGGCATTGCCCGTGTAAACTCCTGTAACCACAACCGAGTCGTCTGAAAGAGCTGTGATACCTAAGCCCATGTCACCCGCATACTCGTAATTCGGCCCGCCTGCGCGCCTGGCCCAGGCAAGGCTGGCATCAGAATTGCGTCGTGCCACACAAATATCTTCTTGACCTGCTGACTGCATGCCTGTCTGATTGGGTTCACCTGCACCGAATGTAACTACTCCATTAAAGTATCCTGTTATTACTGCTGAATTATCTGAAAGGGCAGTGATTCCAGAACCTTTACTATCCAAAGTCCCGCCATCATGTTTTGCCCAAGCGAGACTTCCATCCTGGTTAAATTGCGCCAGAAAAATATCATCGGGGCCAAATGAATCCATGATAGTTTGGTTAACTTCGCCTTTGCCGAAAATTGCCGAACCGCTAAAATAACCAGTGACGACAATTGAGTTTCCGGAAATTGCAGTCACAGCGTTTCCCTCATCACCATATTGCCCACCAGCATTAATTGCCCATGCGAGTGTGGCATCAGGAATATATTTCGCAAGGAATATATCAATAGACCCTGCTGAAATCAGTGTAGTCTCATTAGGTTCCCCAGAACCTAATATGACTGTATCCGAGAATCCTCCAGTCACAACAAATGAACCGTCTGGAAGAGCCGTAATTGCATTGCCGGTACATCCAGCCAGCTTCGCCCAGGTAAGGCTACCATCAATGTTATAACGGGCAAAGAAATCACTATAAGAGTAATAGTAGGGATCACCTATAAGGATAGTCTCATTGGCTTCACCCAGAGCAAAAATTGCAGTATCCGTGAAAGACCCAACTATGACGACTGAGTCGTCTGATAGAACTGTAATTGCAGCACTATTATCTTCATAAATACCTCCTGCCTGCTTTACCCATGCAAGGCTTCCATCTGAATAATACCGTGCGATGAAAATATCGCTTGATCCATATGAAACAAGCAATTTTTCGTTTGGTTCTCCAAAACCGAAAACAGGGGAGTCTCCTTCGATATACGGATCATTTATATGGCCTGTTACTATAATAGAATCATCTGAAAGCGATATCACACCATATGGGATAGCGTTGCCACTTGCTACTGATTTTGCCCATACTATCTCGCCATCTGGATTATACCTTGCCAGGAATATTCCTTGATCATCATCCGAAGAACCAATATTGGTTTCTGTTGGTTCGTCTTCGTTAAATGTGGTCTTTCCTTCGTAATAAGCTGTTACTACTATCGTGTCATCTGATAACGTTGTAATACAACCCGAGTTACCCCAGACATCCCCCTGAATGCCTTTTGCCCAGAAAAGATTTCCGCCGCCCGATGTATGAACTTCGACATCGATTGTCTGGTATGCAGTCAGGTCCATCCATGGCGCGTTGATGGGATCGTTCTCGTGGGCCATGACCCCGATCAGGCATGTGTAGTTTCCGATTGGTTGCCAATGAGCATTGGGTATTGTAACCTCATAGCGTCCAAATCCGGTTCCGTCACTGACCCATGAAGCGGTAAGTACGCCGTCGAAAAGCTCTGGGCACTCAACAATCGGATTATAGTAAGTCGATTTTCCCTGCCAGTCATATACATCAATCAATAATTTTGTCTGACCGCCAACAAATGTAAGACCTTCCCCGATAGGCTCTTCAGTTACGACAATCTTCCATGGTTCCGGGCAATTTGCGTTGATGTCAAATTCGATCAGAGGATTGGTGACCGGGTTCGATGTCGGAATCCACCAGTTAGCGTCGACAGCGTAGCCAAGAACGAACGGTCCATCAGGGAGTTTTATTGTATACGTCTGAACATCCGATGAACCCGCGAAGAAAGCGTTTCGGTTATTGGCGGGATTGTCGGTAGTGAAGTATTTATAACCATTGATATTCGAGTTGGGGATCGACGGGGCAGATAAATTTCCAGGGAGATATTTCTGCAAATCTCCCACGGGAGCCGACATTGTCGATCCATTGTATAAAGCCGTGAAACCGTCGGGATTCAGAAGCGTCCCGTCGCCTAGTGCCGGATCGGAAGCCCATTTCCCGGCTACCGAATATAAGCGGCTCCCCTCGAACATCAGGATTCCGCGGACATCGAATACCGAATAGGTCAAGTCATCGAACGGGTGATCGATCTGAATGGCAAGATTGAAAACGCCCGGCTCCGGGAAATTTAATCCGACAATTTTGAAGCAATCGAAACAGGGACCCTTCTCGAGGAATTTCAGGATGTTCAGATGTATTTCGCCTTCGCGTACCGGGATTATTTCGATGATGGGATCATCGGGATTTTCGGCGTCGATGTAGACCAGACCGTAATTCAGCAGGTAGTGACCGTTCCCGCTTGTGTTATCGGAAAGCGCTGGTTGTTGGACAATTTCATCGGGTGTCACAGGTTGGGAATTATGTCCCGCACAACCTGAGAAGACTGACATGATAATCGCTGACAGAAATAAAATACGAAAATTCGGCATCATCCCTAAGTTCCTCCCGGGATTCTGTTGGATTATTTAAATATTATACCATCGAAATTAATAGATATGGCAAATATTTTCGATTTCTATCTGGGAATTCATGCGCCGGAGTCGCATGCCACGGTGAAACATTAGATTAGGGGGTCAATCATCTCCTAGCCATGTGCCTTTCTTTTTCATGTCGGCGATCCAGCGGTAGAGGGTCGCTTCGCTGATTTCAAGAAGGGTTGCGGCTTTGCCACGGTTGCCGTTGACAAGGTTCAGGGCTTTTAAGACGTGCTGGTGCTCAAGCTCCTCGAGTGTGGGGAAGTCGGCGAGTGCGGACGATTTTGCGTCGACCATTTCGGGAGGAAGATGCTTGGGATGGATCACGCGAGGCTCATGGTCGATAAGGATTCGCTTCAGGATGTTCTCCATCTCGCGGATGTTTCCCTTCCATGGATATTCAAGAAAATAATAGGTCGCTTTGGGGCTTAATGTCGGTTTCGCAACTTCGTATTCTTTCGCGAATTTTTCAAGAAGGAAATCGGCGAGTTCGAGAATGTCGTTTCCACGGTCGCGAAGAGGCGGAAGCTGGATCGGGAAGGTTGAGAGACGGTAGTAGAGGTCTTCGCGGAAAGTCCCGTCCGCCATGCACTGATCGAGGTCCTGATGTGTCGCGGCGATGATGCGGACGTTGACGGGAACATCGGCAGTACCGCCAACGCGCCGGATTTTTCGCTCCTGAAGGACTCTTAAAAGTTTGGATTGGAGAAGCGGCGGCATGTCGCCGATTTCGTCGAGGAAGAGCGTGCCTTTTTCGGAAAGCTCGAAAATTCCGGGTTTGCCGCCCTTTTTCGCGCCGGTGAATGCTCCTTCGAGGTAACCGAAAAGTTCACTTTCGAGGAGTTCGTCGGGGATAGCGGAGCAGTTGATCGCCTCGAACGGACCTTTCGCGCGTTTGGATTCTTCATGGATAGCGTGCGCGAAAATTTCCTTGCCGGTGCCGGATTCGCCGAGGAGAAGCACATTTTCATCGGTGCGTGCCACCCGTCGCGCCCTCTGACATGCCATGCGCATGGATTCCGATGAGCCGGTAACGGCGCCGAATGCGCCTGACCGTCCCTCGTCAAGTTCGCGGTTTACCTGGATTGCGGAACTCAACGTTGATCCGGCGAGTTCAGCGACTTTACCGAGGAATTTTAAATCGTCCTCGCCAAGGTGAATTGCGGGATCGCGGGTATCGATATAAATCACGCCATGGCGGCCTTTTTCGATCAGGAACGGCTGGGTCAGGCCGGACGTGACTTTTCTCTGGATCAGACTATCGGTTCCGATACCCCGCGCGCTGTCGTAAAAAATTCCCTCGCCGGCGTCGACCGCTTCGACAACCATTGTGTGGCTGATGTCGGAAGCCTCCTCATCGCCAACGCCTCGCGACAGGCGGATCGCGACCGAGCCATCATCGGTGACCTCGACAATCATCCCTCGTTCGCAGTTGAGATGTTTAATGGTTTCGTCGAGGATGGTCCGGGTAACAAGGACGGGGTCGGTGTAACTTGATAGGGCGGAAGCAATTTCGAAGAGAGCCTTGTAGCGGCCGGGTTCGGAAGCTGTATCGGATACGCCGAATTTGATAAATTCGGTGCATTTATCCAACAGGTCCCGGACAGGAATTTCGGTGACTTTAGTCAGGGGAATTTTTTTATCTTCTATCAGCTTCTCGACTTTTTTTACAGCCTGTTCGAATTCATGCGGGTTTGTCGCCATGATGGTTCCTGCTTTAGGGGACACCTTTTTTTGCCTGGCGAGTGTTTAATGTAAGTCAAGAATGTCTCAGGCAAAAATAAGGTGTCCCCTTTCCCAATCACGAAAAATGATTAATAAGCACTATATATTCAATAAATTGTACTAATTCGAGGGGATTTATTCTATCAAATTGAGAGAAATAATGAGATTTCAAAAGAGGGGAATAAGGGAGTCCAGGGAATAGAGGAATAATGGGGATATTTATGAAGCCCTTTATTGAAGCGGGTTGCATTGAGATTGAGGGGGTCGCGGAGTGGTGAATTTTGTGGAATTTTCTTGCATGGAACTTAAAGTGCAATAAGCAAGGTGTAAATAATCCCGGCTATCAGCTACCCTCCGCTAACGCGTCGGGCTAGCAGATACCGGGATTAAAACAGGAATAACAAGACAGAGAGTTTTTGAAAGAGAAAGAAAGAAATAATTAAATAAATAATTCAGGAACTGTCAAACGAACACATACAATCCCTCACTGAAGTCCCTGCGAGCTCCCGGGCCTCAAAGCCCGGGAGTTACGCGTTTTAGGAGAAATGTACGATGTCTGTTTTGCAGGGAAACTACGAATGGTGGTTAAGGACCAGGTCGCGGTCGGAGTAACGCAGGCGGACAAGGTAATGCTTGTCGTTTTTTGAGTACCAGGCAGTAAAAGCGGTATTGCCAAGGGTAACTGCGACGGTCCAGCAGTCGTACTGAGTCGTGGATGTTTCGACAATCTCGCTGCCGGTTACTTTCGCGATCGGGGTGATGAACCGGTGGCTGGAAACGTCGACGACTGTCAGTGTGGTGAAATTACCTTCCTCGAAGGGGATATTCCTGAGCAGGAACGGAAGCGCGTCGGCATCGCAGAAAAGCCCGCCTCTGGATAATGACGACTCCTGGCGTTCGGCGACGCCGGGTAAATAAGCCCCGAAAAGGAGGTCGTTTCCGGTGTAGTTGCCTTCGTACTGCCATTCCTCATCATTAACTTTAATCGCGAGGGTTGAAATTAACACCCTGAGGTTGCCCGCCCTCATTTTTGAATCGGATGAGACAGAATTAACGGCGCCGTCAAGGTCGGTCCAGGTCTGATCCCACTCGATACGATAGGCGGGTTCATCCATCATGGTCATCTGGCTGTAATCGACGCGGGATTCGCCGACAACCTCGTTGCGCATGAGGATATCGTAAGTTTCGAAATTCCCTGCGGTCCAGACGACTCCGTCGGGGAATTCGTAGTCCATATATACCGTGCTAGAAGCGCGCGGCGAAATGACGATTGAAAGGCACAGCGCCATTGCGATAAAGACGATACGTTTCATGTCTCATCCTTACACGAAGGTTTATTTTTCCAGATGATATAACTATCTCACAGGTTCAAAGTTAAGGCAATGATAACACAGGGGAAGGAAACACGGTACGGGGGTAAAACAAAACCCAGATTATTGCTAAGATATTTTTACGTATTTATCATTTCCGGTGATATAATTTACTCACCCAAGGGAAAACCCAGGAGGCATAAGTAATGAATCGTTACTTCCGAAGTTTATTTCTTATTTCCGTCTTAGGAATCATAATCTGTAGTTGTACAGGACAAAACTCACAGCCTGTCACGCCCGATGTAGCAATTTCCCCGTCGGAATTGACGGGCAATGCTGAAATTCCCTCTGATTCCGATGAATCAAGCCATTACCTGCTGGCGTACGATTTTATCTATATCGATCCTGAGGCTCCCGACGGGCCGAAGATAGAGATAATCCCGGTCAGGGAGACAGAAATTCATCTCAATATTCTGAAATTCCTCGAGGATGGGCCTTGTTTTAACTGTTTCAAAATTGTCGGGTTCAATTTTCCACAGCCGGGTTATTTGGATGTAGACATCCAGATCGATCATCCGTTTGACGACCTGTATTACTCAGTTTTCGATGTACGGGGAATCATGATGTTTCGGGGGAGTCATGAATTCCCGGTCGCAGGTAAATCGATTTCAGAATCGGTTCTTGGCGATGGCATGCTTCTAAATCCTGATGGTTATACAAGCTTGTATAATGGAACAACTATCACCTCACCGGTTGGAGACCTTCAAAAATATTACCCTGGAAATCTTGCGACATCCATTGTTCCGAGTTCTGAAATTAACGGTTATAAGTACTTCATTTCAGATGATCCTGCCAATGATCGTAATGCGCTATACGCAAACACGTCCGACGTCCAGACATTTTCGCTGAAACTTCCGACCGGACCGTTTATTATGGGTTACGCTGTCGACGCGAACTGGTGGCCGCCGATCGAAAGCACGGTCGATAATCCATTGACCGATTTCGATTTGAGCGCTAACTGCCCGGAACCATGGAAAATCGTCGTTACCGAAGAACCCATCGGCGATGGGCTTACTGATGAGGGCGGGTCTGCAAAATTGATCATCGATGTCTATGACTGGCAGGGAAAATCGACGCATCATGAGCCAATAGTGGAGTGTCCGGAGCTTTTCGATGATTCACTTACAGGGATTTGGGCCAGTGATGGAGCTGATTATGCGAGGTATGAGGTCAATATCTCTAACGCAAAGCTGGCAGTTGTCGGAGATTACCTGAGCCTTGTTAAGGTTGAAGCAAACGAAAATGATCCTGTCAACAAACCCTGGCTCGATTTGACAGCGTACCAATTACAGGTTCTTACAATCGTTGAAAAGCCAACTGTAAATCCTATCGCTGTCGCCGATGCCGATCCAAATCCTCAGACAGTTAACCTACCTATTAGTTTCTCCGGTTCCAATTCATACGATCCCGACGGGGGGACCATCCAGCTTTTTGAGTGGGACTGGAACAATGACGGAACTTATGATGCAACCGGTGAGAATGTCGACCATACATGGACTTCATATGGAAATTACTTTGTCCAACTCAGAGTTACGGATGATGAAGCACAGACAGACACGCTTGATGAACCTTTGGAAATTAATATTGCTCCTGCAGAATCAGGGAACCTTATCTGGGTGAAACGCGCCGGAGGAACATCTACTGATCAGGGCTATGGAATCACGACGCTTTCGGACAATTCGACAGTCGTGACAGGATGGTTTGAAGGATCGGCCACATTCGGACCGGGCGAGCCGAATCAGACAGTCCTGACTTCCGCTGGTACCATGGGTTATGAGGATATCTTCATCGCGCGTTACAACCCGGACGGCACACTCGCATGGGCGAAAAGCGCC
>JAPKYR010000172.1 GCA_026394215.1 bacterium | reverse complement strand
ATGTGACATTTAGCGACAATGGTCCAGATGGCTCTCTTCAAATAATCGACATAGATCCACCGGAGTCCGCGCACTTCGTCAAGTCAATTGACACAGATGGCCGGGCTAGAGATGTAGCTCTCTCTGGCGGATTTGCGTACGTTGCAGTCTATTATGGCGGTCTTAAAATTATCAATATAGAATCTCCCGAGTCCCCTTATATATTAAGTGATGGTGATTATGGATTTGAACAAGGCATTGCACTGTCAAATGGCTACGCATTTGTTGCAGACAGTGCTTTCGGCCTTCAGGTATTCGACATAGATCCTCCAGAATCCATATATATAATTAATACTATCGCTACACCTGGAGATGCCCATAATGTTGCGATATCCAACAACTATGCGTACGTAGGGAATTTTCCTGGAGGCCTTCTTTTGGTAGTCGACTTAGAGTTCATCGAATCTGCATCCATTGTGGATGCAATTGATTTGCCGGATTCTCCAAAATGTGTAGCCCTGTCAGGTGGTTATGCGTATGTTGCAGATGGTGATGAGGGTTTTCAAATTGTCGACATAGAACCTCTTGAATCCGCACATGTTGTTCAAGTAGTTGAAACATCGTCTTATACCCGAAGTGTCGCATTAGCCGGCAACTACGCGTATGTGGCCGATGATTACGGTCTTGAGATAATCGACATAGCGTCTCCCGAGTCCGCATATATCGTAAATGCGGTCCAAATGCCAGGTGAAACACGGTGTGTTAAAGCATCTGGTGGTTATGCGTATGTTGCGAATGACGCATCAGGCCTTCAGATTATCGATGTCGAACCTCCCGAGACAGCATACATCGTGAACACAGTTAGCACTCCGGAATATGCACGAGGTGTTGCCGTGTCAGATGGCTATGCGTATGTGGCAGATGCTTCCTACCTTAATATAATCGACATAGAGCCTCCCGAGTCAGCATACATCGTTAATGCGGTCTTCATGCCGAGTGTAGTACAAAATGTTGCAGTATCGGGCGGGTACGCGTATGCGGCGGTTAGTGATTGCGGTTTACAAATAGTAGATATAGAACCTCCCGATTCAGCTTACCTTGTGGATGCAGTAGATACCCCTGGGTTTGCATCGGATGTAGTTTTGTCAGGTGACTTCGCATACATCGCGGATCATGAGGGCGGACTTCGAATCATCAAGCTTTGGTAAACCGCATAAATACAAAAAACGCGCCTTGGGTTTTAATCCAGGGCGCGTCGTGGGTGAGATACGATCGAGAAACCCCACGCATTGCGGGGATTTGTCTTCAAAGGTATTTTTTTTTCTATCTACTTAATATTCATCTGTCTACTTATTAAATAAACCCAGAATTATTTCTTTTTCTCCCCTTTTCCCGAAGCACCCGCCGCGGATATTTCCCCGGCCGTCGGCATCATTAGGTTGTACAAAATCTCGACAATCTCAGGCTCGAACTGCGTCCCCGCGTTCTTCCTTAGCTCCGCGAATGCCAGTTCCATCGGCATTCCCGCGCGATACGGCCTCTCGCTCGTCATCGCGTCGTACGCATCCGCCACAAATGTGATTCTCGCCGGAAACGGTATCTCGTCGCCCTGCAAGCCGTCCGGATAACCCTTCCCATCCAGCCTTTCATGGTGCCAGCGGACGATCTGCCGCGGGATATCGAACAGCGGATGTTTCATCGGCTTCAATATTTCCTCTCCGATTACCGGGTGGCGCATTACGATTTCGAATTCCTCGCGGGTAAGTCCCCCGGGCTTTTTCAGGATTTCGTCCGGCACCCCGATCTTCCCGATATCGTGCATCATCGCACCGACCTCGACAGCCTGAATCATTCGGGGTCCGAGGTTCATCTTCCGCGCGATCGCGACCGCGTACGCTGTGACCATATTCGAATGGCCGCGCGTGTAGAAGTCCTTCGCCTCAAGCGCGACAGCGAGAGTTTCGACAGCTTCGAGATAATTGGAAAGGAGGATTTCCTGTAAAACCGCGCTCTCGAAAAGCGGAATCAGGTACGGGGAAATTGCGAGCAATTCATGAAAGTGCGAAGCCCTTACCCCCGCGCCGTTGTTTCCGGCAAGAACAAGTCCGCCAAGGTACTCATCGTTCTTGATAAATGGAATCCCGACGACCGAATACTGCGGGCCGTCAACGAGGTAATCCGCGTATTCCGCCGGAAGCGCGACCGGTGTGCGATCCTCCGCAAGCTGCCTGAAAACCGCGTCAACTACGAGATTGTTCTCGTCGCTATGCGTGGACACAAGATCGAGATAATGATTCGAGATATAGTGGTACAGCCTGATGAAGCAGGTCGGGGTCGCCAGCCTGCTACTGATGTGGTTGAGGAGTTCTGAGAACCCGTCCCGCCAGTCGGAGTTGCGTGAGATCCTCTCGGCGATCAGGTCGATCAGTTCTCTCGAATTTAAGGCCTGTGTGTTAGCCATAATTACCGGTTCCGGGCACGAGCTTATTTCGTACCATTTATACTATCCGGTTAAGATGGCGTCTCGTTCTTTATAAGTCCAAAAAGAACTTGATATGGATTTTATTTTATTGGGATTTTATAAATTCTCAGGATAATGCCGAGATTCCTGAACCGATGATGGAGCGTATCGGAACCGCGACCGTCAGTGAGCGGTCTACCATGTCCATTACTCGATATATTATTGATGTATCAGAACCACGCGCGTCAGCGAGTGGTTCACCATGTCCACTCATTACATTACCTCACCAATAATAGCTATTGCATAAATTGACCATGGTAGACCACTCGCTGACGCTCGTGGTTCTGATACAAATCCTACCAATCAGATATTTCCAGCTTGATTTTCCCATTTCCTTGGCATGCGACTCCGGCGAATGATTTAATACCTTACGCTGCCTGGGGAGGACCCGGCGGAGGCATGTAAAGCTTATTCGCTAAGGACACGACCGCCCTTGACGGCAGGCTTCCCGGATACCTTTCCACAAACGGCCTGCGCTCTCTCGCGGCCTGCTCGACAATCGGATCCTTCGGCACCCACCCGACATATTCGGGATCGGTATAGAGGAACTGCTTGACCGCGCCGAGGAGGCTCGCGGCGGCACGTCCGGCGACCGCATCGTTCCTTGCGCGGTTGATGACGATTCTTATAGCCGGGGGGTCTCTATGTCCGAGCACCACTTTTATCAATCTGTATGCATTCACAGCGGCGGCGCTTTCTGGGGATGTGACAATCACTATCTCATCCGCAAGCATCGCGATATGCTGCACTCCCTCATCGATCCCCGCCCCGCCGTCCATAATGATTATCTCCGCGTCGTTATCAAGCTCCATTAGAATATCCTGTAAATGCCCGCCGCCGATAGCTTTTTTCGGGACAGTGGATTCGGACCCAGTGAGTATGAAAAGTCCCGACGGAACCTCGATAAGCGATTTTTTAACGTCGCCCCCATTCGCGAGAATCCCGTCAAGGGTGATCCTTGGCTGGATTCCGAGGAGAATGTCGGCGTTGGCGAGGCCTAGATCGCAGTCGACAAAAACGGTTTTTTTACCCATCCGGGCGAGAACAAGCGCGATATTGACCGCGAGGCTGGTTTTACCCACGCCGCCTTTTCCGGATAGAAAAGCAAGACGCCGAGCTTTGTGGGGAAGTTTCGGAACCACTGTCTCCACAAGCCGCCGCAGATTTGCAGCCTGGTCCGGAATATTGAAAGAATTGTCACCCATTTCAAGATTATGAAATCGTGTCAGCTATTGTTAACGAAATTTCAAGTCTCCTCATTATTTTTCGCAGGTACCGGAATTCTGACCGGTTTGACATTTTCATCCTGGCTGACTATTTGCGAGAAAAGAGCATCCGACTGGGTCGAGTGGACCTTGAAATATCGAAGCTCCTTCGCCGGGACCAGGACAAGGGATTTCGACCTTGTATGGGAATTCTCATAATCCCTCGCTTTGGCAGGATTCGACCACTTATCTGAATCGAAAGTAATTGACATATTATTCGATCTTCCTCCTAAGCACCGCGACCATCGCGACTGTGGTCATCGAGATGTTATCCTCGCGTCCGCCCGGAACTTTTCGACCGCGCATCATGCTTGGAACAAGCTGGACAAGCTCCCAGCCCTCGTCCGAAAGCTCCGATAATTCCGATTGAAAGTCCTGGTATCGCGCTCCCGCTCCGGGGTGCCCGTAGTCCATTGGTTCCAGGATTTTGTACTCATACGCCATATACTATTACCTTGTTTTTTCAGGGACATTTTATTTTTCGATGTCCCGTGGATTTCATGACATACTTTTTCGCAATACGAGGCCAAGAAGGTCGGATTCCTCGCCGAGAATGATATCGTCCGGGACGCTCTGACCGTTCGTAAGGTAACTTGCGGGAAGCCCCTCCGTATACATCATGCTGAGCACCGGTCCAAGAGCCGTGGTCTCATCGATTTTCGTGAAAATGAATCTCGAATAATTCGCCGGACGGAAGCGGTCGCAAATCAACTGCATGTCTTTCGGACGGGTTGTCGCAGCGATAACAAGATGGCAGTCGATATCATCGTGTGCGGCTATTAATTCCCTCAGTTCTTCCATCCGCTCATCGTGGTTCGGACTTCGACCGGCTGTATCAAGATAGATCCTGTCCATGTCGCGATACCCATCCAGCGCTTCCCTTAGTTCTGCCGGCGAAAAAACGACTTTCAGCGGGATATCGAGAATTCCCGCGAAGGTTTTCAACTGGTCGATTGCCGCGATACGGTAGGTATCCGCGGAAATCAGCCCGACGCGTTCCTTGTCGAGAAGGTTCGACGTCGCGGCGAGTTTCGCGAGGGTGGTCGTTTTCCCGACGCCGGTCGGGCCGGCAAGAGCCAGGATTCGGGGATTCTGCGCGCCCTTCAAAATTCCGCGCGCCTCTATTGTCGATGAAATAGTCTTCTGGAAAGCTAGCAGCGTGCCCTCGAAATCCGCGAGCGTTTCGGGATCGGATGCTTTCAGTGTTTCTTCGAGCATCTGGTCCGCGATTTTTTCATCGACTTCATTCGCGATTAATTTTTCCTTGAGATGATCGAGCCACCGCGGGAATTGTCTCGACTTCTCAACCCCTGCGGCGGTTTTGCCGGGAGATGCGCCTCCGTCGATAGAGCGGCGGATATCCGCGATCTCGCGCGCGAGTTTCTGGAGCTCGAATTGTATCTGGCCTGCAGATTCGATTTCGGTGGTTGCTGCCGCGACAGATGCCTGCTGTGTTTCATGGAACAGGTCTGAAGGCTGATAAATATAGGGTTGCTGATTGTTGTTTTTTGTTCCGAGCGCTGATAAATTATTGCCAGGTGTGGCTTTTGGGAGAAGACGGTCGAGGAGTTCGGAATTTGACACCGGCGCATTGGACGAGTTTCCTCTTGAGCCTGACGATAAATCCCGTTCAATACCGGCGTAGATTTCGACCATATTTTTCGCGCCGATACCGAGGACTCCGCCCTTTTTGTAACGGCGGGTTTTTACCACGGCGTTTTCGCCAAGGTCGCGCTTGACCTGGCGGATAATTCTTGGCAGATCTTTTTCGTCCCCCTCATACCGTTTAATGCGCATTACCATCGGTCTTCAGCTCCAGTACACCTACGCTTTCGATTTTCATGTCGGAGACAATCTCGGCGTAACTGATAACCGAGAGGTCCTTGACCACCTGGCCGAGAAGCCGTGCAACCGGCAGGCGGACTTTCGGTCCGACAAGCAATACCGGACGGACGCCGCGTTCTCGGACAGCATTCGACATACGTACCAGCTCATCCATGAGCTTCGTGTACACATCGGGCGCCAGTACGGGGTATTGCCCTGCAGCGGTCTGGCGCAGACTGGATTCTATCAAATTTTCCACTGTCGGCGCCAGAGTAATTACCTTAACTACGCCCTCATCCGACTGAACTTTTTTGGTTATGCTCCTTGATAACGCAGCCCGGACATACTCCGTGAGAAGGTCCGGGTCCTTCGATAGCCCTATATGATCGGCGATGGTTTCGAAAATTACGACAAGGTCGCGGATACTTACCCGTTCGGCAAGGAGGTTCCTGCACACCCGGAGAACGTCGCCAAGCCCGATAGTATCCGGCAGTAGCTCGTTGACAACAACCGGGTAGTCAACTTTGAGACGGTCGACCAGCGCCTGGAGGTTCTGGCGGTCGAGGAACTCGTCGGCATGCGACCTGATAATTTCGGTCAGGTGGGTCGCGAGGACGCTGACCGGATCGACAATTGTGTATCCAAGCGCTTCCGCGCGTGGACGGTCGTCCTCGGTAATCCAATAGGCGGGATACCCGTATGCCGGTTCGCGAGTGGATATTCCGGTCAGCTCATCGTCCGCCG
>JAPKYR010000070.1 GCA_026394215.1 bacterium | reverse complement strand
TATACCCTCCTGGCACCTCCCCCGCCTGAAGAACCGGGGCAGGAATCTGTGGGTGCCCCCGAGGGGTCGACCGTGGCGAGTTGCGATCTCTCAACGTTTGGGGACGGAGTGCCAGTTCCAGTTTAGTGGAATTGGTCTAATTATAAACCTCCCGGCAGGCTCGGGTTGACGTTGCTGTCAAGTGGGTGTGGTGTTACAATTTCTGGAGATAGATCGATGAAATGGGAAGTCAAAATCTCTGGAGATGAGTTTGATCTGCGAAAGCTGGCGGATTCGGCGCTGAATGAAGACTTGCGAGTTTCGGAGCGAGACGGCCAGTACTACCTTGAGTCCAAGCGCTTTGAAAGTATGGCGACCCACGAAGAGGTAATCGCGGCGGCGTCAGAGAAACTGAAAATTCTAACAGGGATAGCTCGGAGGTTGTTTGGGTGTCGTACACCCTTGGACATTGCCAGTATCGCGGAGGTACTCGAAGACGGAAAGCGCAAGTACTTTGTTTCCCTAAATGTCATAGCTCATGTCAGGGCAACATTAAGCGGTAAGAAACAAAGAAGCGACGGCACAGTAGAGGTAGTGAAACCTGCTGACGAAGTTTCAGGTTTGAAAAATCTGGCCTTTCGTGATGGGAGAGTTGCTGAGGTTCTAGGATTGCTCTATAAGATTACAACATTGCGCGGAGAACAAGAGCAGTATATCTGGATTTGCCTGTATATAATCGACGAGATCATTAAAAAAGACGTTGGGGGTTCAAAGAAGATTGCAGGTAAAGGGTGGGCTAAAACAAAATCCATCAAGCTCTTCACATGGACAGCACAGAGCTACAGGCACTCTAAAGAACACACAAAGCCACCTCCGAATCCAATGGATTTAGAAGAGGCTCAGGAGTTGATAGAAATGATTTCTGGTAAGTGGTTGGATTGGAAGCAGAAGTAATAGCTGCCTTACGAGTCATTCGAGTCATATAGTCCGGGTTCAAAATTGTATTCTTTGAAGTGCGTAATCAGGCAAGGTCGCATGGCAAAAAATAATGAGGCAGACTTTATGAAATACGAAATTTATTGCGATGAAAGCCAGCCTGACGTTTTCTGGTCGAAATCCGACAAGAAAGCCAAATATCTGGTCATTGGCGGATTGTGGCTTCCCGCTGAGCTTAGACAGGAGATAAAAGCTGGAATAAACGAACTGAAAAAAACGCATGGCTTCAACCATGAAATCAAATGGCATAAGGTCCATGCTGGTAAGGAAGATTTCTATAGAGCACTCATCGATTTATTCGTGGGGTTTGGAGACCGGCTAAGGTTTCGTTGTATAGTCGTTGAGGCAGAAAAGGTCAACCTGGTCCGTTTCCATCAAAACGACAAGGAGTTGGGATTTTACAAATTCTATTACCAGTTAATAAAAAACTGGATATACGATTTCAACGAATACCGGATTTTCTGTGATGAAAAAACGAACCGGGTGGGAAACCGGCTTGAAATCCTACGCCGAACGCTTGATTGCTCAAACATGACCTCGCAGGTAACCAGCGTGCAGGCCCTTCCTTCAAAAGAAGTTGCCTTGATCCAGTTGGCTGATTTCCTCGTCGGGATGATTTCCTCTCGAATGAATGAAACCATTCCAACCGATTCCTCAAAGGATAAGCTTATCGCATACCTGGAACATCGATTGGGAAAACAGAGACTGGGACCAACATGGCGAAAGGAACCGAAATTCAATATATTCAAAATTGACCTTCGGGGGGGCTGGTAAGATGTGCACTCCCCCCTTGGTTAATCTCGCTGGTGAAGGCGACTATAGAATTTACTATGAGAATAATTACTGCAAAAGACCGACTTTAACGTTCGATGGGATTCCTGTGTATTTCAGTAAAAGCCGATTCGATGATTGTATGTTTGAAAGCGCGAATAGAAGACTAAGGGATAACAGCATATTTTCATGGCACCGTGCCCAAAGAATTGATTGGATAAGAGCCACAATAGTTGATCCAAATGCCGACCTTAGAGAAGGCTGGGATCGTGACAGGCAAAATGCAGACCCGAATTGTCGAGTGGCCAGTGTATTTGGAGATTATGTCGTGGTGATATTTGTAAGCAAAACGGTAAGCGGCCTGTTGAAAGCCAACTTTGTTACCGCATATGACGCAGATGTTAGTATTGGGAGAATCCGGTCAATGCCGAAATGGGACAAAAAAAATTGCCGCTGATTTGCTACGCTGGCACAGCGACAGAGGCCTCTGTAGGTTCCCTACCATTGGTAAAGAACACTTATTATTTACCACATATTTTAACTTTTTTCAAGCCCGAGTTTAATGAATTAGGATATAATAGGGCGAGTTAGGCATACCGAATGAACCCAAAGGTCATAAATTCCACTGTCAAACAAGCAGTTCTGGGCTGGCTCATGGAGTTTGGCTACCGGCCGTAATTTGCTTGTATCAATCTAGCTCAGCTTTTTGAATTCCTCGATCATCAGGGGCACTGTCTGAAGCGCGTCGGCGACAATCCCGTAATCCGCGATTTTGAAAATCGGCGCGTCGGGGTTTGTATTGATCGCCACAATCACTTTGCTCGTTGACATGCCCGCGAGATGCTGGATCGCGCCGGAAATCCCGACAGCGATATACAATTTCGGGCTGACGGTTTTACCGGTCTGGCCGACCTGGTTCGAGTGGTCCACCCATCCGGCGTCAACAATCGCGCGACTCGCACCCGCCGCCGCTCCTATGGCCTCAGCGAGATCCTCGATCATTTTGTAATTTCCCTGCTCCCTGATACCGCGGCCCCCGGATACGACAATGTCGGCCTCGGTTAATTCGATCCGCCCCGCCGATTTCTGAACGACTTCCTTCACAATCGCTTTCAAATCGCCGATTGTGGCGGGGACAGTCTCCACCGATCCGCCGTCGGCTTTTTCGGACAACTCGAATGTGTTCGGGCGGATGGTCACAATTGCGCGGTCGGAATCCATTGCAAAAGTGCTGATTACTTTACCGGCGAATATCGGACGGGTTGTGACAATCGTCCCATTTTCCGATTTCAAACCGGTGACTTCAGTGGCCACCGGGGCTTTTAACCTGGAAGATAGAGTGGCCGACAGATCGCGGCCAGTCGGGGTCGCGCCCATGATGAATAATTTATAGCCCCGGTTTTCGATAAATGGAACCAATGCCTGCGAGTAGGTTTCATATGAGTAATTTTCCAGCTTCGAATCGTCGAACACGAAAACCGGCACCCCGTAAGACGAAATTTCTTTTGCGGTTGGCTGGATTCCCGATCCAAGAACCGCCACATGGACCTCGCCGCCAAGGTCTACCGCAAGTTTTTTTGCGGCGCCAATTGCCTCGATAGTTACTTTCTTGAGATTTCCCCCGCGATGTTCCGCTATTACAAGTATGTCTTTTGCCATTTTATTTTTTCCTTGCCAGGTCTATCGGATTTTCCATTATCATAATTAGAATGGAAATTGACACGATCAGATAACCTTGGCCTCCTCGCGAAGTAACCTGACCACTTCCACGACAGATTCCGGTCCTTCGAATTTCTTGCCGGCTGATTTTGATGGCGGGAATGTAAATCCGGTATACATGGCTTTGCCGGTCGGTTCTTCTACGCCAAGTTGTGCGGGAGTAATCTGACTGGCGGGTTTCTTTTTCGCTTTCATGATGCCCTTGAGCGATGGGTAGCGCGGTTCGTTAAGGCCTTTCTGAGCGCCGATAACTGCCGGAAGCGGAACTTCGATAATCTCGTCGCCGGAATCGACCTGACGCGTGCAAATCGCTTTTCCATCGGCGATAGTAAGTTTCGAAACAACCATTACGTGCGGAATTCCAAGTTTCTCGGCGACCTTCGTACCGGTAATACCAAGGTCGTAGTCGATCCCTTTCCATCCGCAGAGGATGAGGTCGGGATTTTCCTGCTTTAACGCTGCAGCGAGAAGCCGTGAAGTAAATTCCGGACATGTGATTTCTTTTTCCGTGACAATATGGACTGCACGGTCGGCGCCTCGCGCAAGTTCATCCCGAAGCCCTTTTCCGTTTTTTTCCGGGCCGACATTGAATACAACCGCCTCTCCACTCCCCTGAGATTCGATAATTTTCAATGCTTCTTCGCATGCATATTCATCGTACGGGCTAACTGAGAATTTTGCGGACGAAGTATCCAGCTTTCCGCTTACAACATTTATTGCTGCTTCCGAATCGGGGCAGTACTTGATAAGCACGGCAATTTTCATTTAGAACCCCTTTAAACATGCGGGATTGCGTAGATTGATCAGATGGAAACCACGAACCAGATTGCCTTATTCTAACGAATAAAATCAGGAATTGCAAGTCATGTGATTAATTTCACATCCAGGGGCTTGTTTATATTCTAAAAATTAAATAGTTCGATACGGGCCATAAAAAAGTTGTACAAATTGGGCGATTTTTAAGGAAAAATAGCGATAAAAAACCAAAAATCTGAATCATCATTCAGAAATACCCGTCTGGTTGATACATTGATAACATAAGCGAAAATCAGTCGATTTTACGTTCGAAATCCTGCATGCGTACTCGTAGATTTGTATACCTTTCCGCCGTCTGGGTATTCTTAATTGCCCTCCAAAGGGCGCTTCGCTGGCCGATTAATATGCAGAATTTCTTCGCGCGTGTGATGCCAGTGTATAATAGATTTCTCTGGAGCATTATCCAGTGAGCGGTCGTGATTGGAAAAACCACGCATGGATATTCGCTGCCCTGCGACTTGTGGACCGTGATCGCGTACGCGAGGACTACCTGATCCAGGTCGGATTTTCTGTACTGAACAGGGCGATCATAATCTATAATTACTCTGAATTCTCTCATGTCGATATGGCTGATTCTGCCGATATCGCCGTTGAATACCTCAAGCTCGTAATTATTTTTAGTCTGCATCACACGGTCGCCGACGCGAAGTAAACGATCACCTACCTTCAGTTCCATTTTTGATGGCGATGGGGGATTACATGTTGCCTGAAGGCGCCGATTCAGTTCTCTTGCCCCGACCGATCCCGCGTGCATGGGAGTCAGCACCTGGATATCGTTCAGGGGATCGAATTCTTTCGATAATTTCTCCTGAATTGTCCGAATTACCAGATCGCCGATGATTTCCTTATTATCTTCCGATTGCCACCGGAAGTCTTTTTTACCGCCTTCAGGGTCGAATTGGGGACCAAGCCCGTGATTGATGCGGTGGGCGTTTTTTACTATCAGGCTGTCCGCGGCCTGCCGGAAAATCTCGGTAAGCTCCACGACAGGCACGACTCCGGAATCGATTATGTCCTTTAATACGGTACCCGGGCCTACAGATGGAAGCTGATCCACATCGCCGACAAGAATCAAACGCGCATCGGAGGGTAATGCACGAAGCAGATAGTACATCAATGGGACATCGAGCATCGACGCTTCATCGACCACAAGCACCTTACAATCGAGGGGACAATCCGCGTTACGTCCGAATCCCTGCTTCGGATGATATTCAAGCAGGCGGTGTATTGTGCTTGCCGGACGCCCGCAGGCTTCTTCCAGACGTTTTGCGGCCCGTCCGGTGGGCGATGCGAGCCGAACATTCCGCTGTACCTGCTCGAACAGCCTGACTATTACCCGGACAGTGGTGCTTTTCCCTGTGCCAGGCCCGCCGGTTATCACAAGGCATTGATTCTCAAACGCTTTTATTACCGATTCGACCTGCTGCTTCGCAAGGTGAATATTTTCTACTTCCTGAATCTGGTTGATTTTCTGGAGGAGAGGTTCGCGTTGGTCTTTTTTGGCCCGCCCCTTCGCTAGTTTTCCGAGCATTTGCGCTATCTGGCTCTCCGCTTCAAACAGAAATTTTAGATATACCCGCCCGTG
>JAPKYR010000187.1 GCA_026394215.1 bacterium | reverse complement strand
CGAAAATCCCGATCGCGCCCCACAATGTTGTGTCCTCCCACAAATCGGCACCGGCCTGTTTGAGATGATCCGAGCCAGCAGCGGCGAATCGTAACGGCGGTTCCGACGGGTACATCTCTCCCCACATGGCTTTCAGACGCTCGACGAGATGTCCTGCGTGCATATCGCCGGACAGATCGCCTGTGCTGATAAAAATTAGAGGGGATTTTTTATCTGAGGTGTTGGATTTCATTTATTTAGCTGTTGAATTACTTTCAATTCCGGGTGCCGCCCATATGCGGAGCCTATGGGTGATTGATTCATAAACCGGCACCCGGCCTATTGATGATAATAATAATAAACCCATCTGTAATTTGTTAATGAAGTGTTACCGACTTCTTCGTGTTTTGGCACAATCGACTCACCGAATTCTTCATAGCTTACCTGGTTTTCTTTTTCATCAACCTGATCGAGAATTTGAAGAATAACATTCTCAATGGTATCTCCAAATATGCTATTTTCACCAACTTTCCTGTATCCGTAAGTGGAAAATGAAACGCCATCCATTGTCACATTGACATATTCCAGTGCTCCTTCGCAATCCAATGGTTGGGAATCTGGTAGGAATTCTGGATCGGTATTGATTACAGCATCCAATAAATCACGATACAAATCGGTGGAAATGTATTTATAAAACAAAGGATCACCTATGTCCGCTCGATTTACAATGCCATCATTTAGCCAATAAAATCCGGTGGACTTGGAAACAAAAACAGTTCCATCTGAATATACGTTAATTACTAATATTTCAGAATCTCTATATTTATATAAATAACTGACTGATGTCACACTGTCAATTGATCTACCAATTTCACCTAACATCTCATTATTAATAGTTTGTTCCAGAGCCCTGATATTGTCACTGATTGGTCCGGTATTATAATTTACGTTATCTGTGAGATCATGGTATGGAAGGCACCATAGCAATTTGACAGCTAATTCGTCGTTGATATTGGCACGTTGAAATTCCTCATATGCCAGCAATGTATTATTAGTATGCTCAATGATCTGCCGTACCCCTAGATCATAATCCCGATCTCTAACATCTCCGGCTGGCAGTATTGAAGGTAATGCTATAGCTGATGTGACAAATAAAAATAAACAAATGCAAATCGCCCATTCAAAAATATGTTGATTGAAACGTTTCAGCTTCTGATTCATCATGTATCCGATGAAGAATAAACCTGCGAGCCATAAAGCTGATTTGAATATCACAAAATAGATTGGATATGACATATGTGACTCCTATTTAATCTTCATCATCATTTGAAAAAGGGGACAGTGACCTATTGATTTTGATTTATATGTCATATATCCTCCATAACCCGGCACCCATAAGCTCGTCCGGCTGGAGCCGGACTTCGCCTATGGGCGGCACCCGGACCTTGCCCGATTATTCGCCTAATTATAACTCTTCCCGTTCTGGACAAGCTCCGGGGTGAAATCCATCGCGCCCTTGCCGTGAATTCGCAGCGGCAGGTGCATTTCACTCGACGTTACCGCGGCAAGCGCGACCCCGACCGCGTGAATGCTCGCTTCCCCGCCGATATGAGGCTCGTCGCCTTCGCGAACGCATCGGAGGAATTCAATTATCTCCTCGCGAAGGGGTTCAGCTTTCACCACATCGATTTCCCTCGCGCTGTTATCGTCGTACAAAATCAGGCTTTGATCCATGAAATCGAGAAGGACAAAACCCTGTTCGAATGTCGCGAACAGCTTCCTTGCCTTGATCTTCGACAGCCACGATGTCTCTATGTGGCCGGTCGCGCCATTTTCGAAATTCAGCGATATGCTTGCTGTGTCTTCAAGGTGATGTATGGTCGACGACGCGTTGCAGAAAACCTCTCTGACAAGCGAATTGGCGAGATAGCTCATGATATCTATGTCGTGGCATCCAAGGTCGACAATAATTCCGGTGTCCACAATTCGTTTCGGATACGGCGCGACTCTTAATGTACTTACCGAGATCAGGCGTCCAAGATTCCCCTCCCTTATCATACTTTTTAATTTACGAACCGCGGGATTAAATCTCTCAATATGCCCGACCATAAGCGTGACGCCCGCTTTGGCGGCGAATCGGAAAATATCCTGAGCGCGTACTACAGTGTCGGCAATGGGCTTTTCGATCAGCACATGAATGCCGCGGTCTACCGCAAGTTTTGCGATTTCGTGATGGAGAAATGTCGGAACGACAACGTGCACGGCGTCGAGATTCCTGTCGAGCAGTTCTTCCGGGTAATAATAAGGAATGGTCCCATACATCGAGGCTACTTCATCGGCTGTTTTTGTATCGATGTCGCAAACTCCGACAAGGTCGACACCCTTCAGCTCGCTGAGTATCCTCGCGTGGTTCCTGCCCATTACCCCAACACCTATTACGCCAACTTTCATCATCTTTTCCTTCGAGCCGACCCATTTCCCCTCTTTATTTCGCAATCGGCCCATAGGTTCGGTCATTTAATATTGTTAATATTTTATTATGAGTTATCAGGCTGATTGAACTGCGCCCCTTACATCATCTATTTCGTTTCCATCTTCATCGAACATACTTTTACCTCGGACGCCCCTCGATACGCCACGCTTGCTCTTCTTCAGAAAATCGATCAGATATTCAATCTCGGGCGTCCGCTCCAGATCCCGCTCGATTCTTTCAAGCCCGCTCTTAATCGACAACCCCGATCTATATAAAAGCCTGTACGCTTCCTTGATCGATGTTCTTGCCGCGGGCGAAAATCCGGCGCGTTTCAGGCCGATGGAATTCAATCCGTGTACAAATGCCGGTGGAGGTCCCGCAGTAATCATGTAGGGCGGGCCGTCTTTGCGAAGTCCTGACATTCCGGAAATCATCGCGAGCTTCCCGACTCTCACAAACTGGTGCAGAGCGGTAAGCCCGCCGATAATCGCGCCGTCATCAATCTCGCAATGGCCGCCCATCGCGATACCATTCGCCAGCACGACCCGATCTCCTATCCGGCAATCGTGGGCAACATGCGCATACGCCATTATGTAAACGCCTTTACCGATAATCGTCTTTCTGGTTGCCATCGATCCACGATTTACAGTCGCATATTCCCGGATAATCGTACCGGCGCCGATCTCGCAATATGTCGGCGACCCGTCGTACTTGAGATCCTGAGGGTCGGTCCCGATTACCGCGCCGGGATAAATGCGCACGCCTTCGGCAAGCGTCGTGTTCGAACCGATAATTACGTTCGGACCGATATCAACGCCATTCATCAGCACCGATCCCGGTCCTATTACCGATCCCGGCCCGATGCTGACTCCCTCGCCTATAACAGCGCTCGGGTCTATTTCGCTCCTTGGATGTATGCTCATACTTCACAATCTCTTTTCATTTCCAGATATTTTTCTATTTTTTCGAGACGCTCCATCATCTCAGGCAGACGTTTCTGCATCGCCTGAAGATAAAGCGATTTTTTATGATCATCGGCAGGATAGCCGGATATTATGCTGTGCTTCGGTACCGATTTCGTCACACCAGCCCTTCCCCCAACAACCGATCCCTCGCCCACCGTAATCCCGTTCTGAAATCCCGCCTGTCCCGCCACGACTACATTATTTTCTATGGTCACTCTGCCCGTGATCCCCACCTGCGCCGCGATCCTTGTGTGATCTCCGATCCTCACGTTATGCGCGATCTGTACAAGATTATCTATTTTGACGTCGTTCCCGATTATGGTCATATCGAGTGTCGCGCGGTCTATCGTTGTGTTTGCCCCGACCTCGACATCGTCCCCGATCTGTACCCCACCGACCTGCATGACTTTTAAATTCCCTTCAGGCGATGGGGTGAATCCGAAACCATCGCTCCCGATTACCGCCCCTGAATGGAAAATACATCGTTTTCCGACCGTTACACCCCTGAGAATTGTCACATTCGGATGAAGGAAGGAATTATCGCCAATAACGCTATTTTCCCCGATGAAGCACCCGGCTCCAATCTCCACGCCCGCTCCGATTCTGCTTCCCGATTCAAGCACGGCCAGCGGTCCGATCCACGAGGTTGCATCAATTTCAGCATCCGATGCCACTACCGCGCTCGGATCGATTCCGCCGATAAATTCGTCCTCATAATAAAAATGCCGGAGTATATGAGCAAATGCGATCCTGGGATTTTCAACAATAAGAAGCGGCAGCCCTTCTATATTGAATACCTTTTTTACAATTAACGCGGCGGGACGCTCGGTGTTTTTATCCCAGACAATTTTCTCAGGATGTTCGGCGAGAGCGATATGCCCGGTTTTTGGGTTATCAATGGAACAAACGCCGGTAATAATTACCGCGCCGCCGCCTTCAATCTCGACCGACTCGCCCAGTAACGCGGCAAGTTTCTTAAGCGTCATATTTTTAAGGCTTTCTGCCACTAAATTCACTCTCAATTTCTCCCCGCTTGTTCCTCGAATTCATTTGTGCTGTCCGTTTCGACGGCCAGCCATTCCATACGCGAAAGGTCCGGCGCGTTTGGAAGTTCAGTTATCGATCCCACTGTCAGAATTACCGGTGAAAATCCATTCACACGCGCCCTGAGATCTTCGAGCACCCGGCTTTCATCGATCGGGCCGGACTCAGCCATCTCATCCCCGGTCCAGATTTCCACAAAATTATTGAAAAGCCCGTCGACCAGAGAATCGTACTGCGCGTCCACAGACGAGTTGGATTCCGATACAAGGTTTCTCACTTCAGCGTGTGAACTTAAGTCGCTATTTCTAATATTATCTAATTCAGTCTGATAAAGTGTTAACTTTTCACCGTGAATCTGTAAACTATCAAGCGATCGATATTTGATAAGGTCCCTGTTCAGCGTTTCGATCAAACGCCTGTAACCGGATTTCCGAATCGATCTACCGGATGCTTCAATAAGCGAATCCATGCATATCCGAATCCCGTTTCCGGTACGGATATCGAGCCACTCCCCGTTTAACCTGTCGGCCTCATCGAGAGTTTCTCCCAGAATTTCCGACGCCGGAAAGCCTTCTGTAATCGATGGATATCCAGTGTTCCCGATTCTCCAGGACAGTGTCGATTCTGCTATATTTCCTGCTCTTTCGAAACTCCCGGCGGCATCCGTCCCGCTTTGCGAATACAAAGCCGGCAATTCGGACGTTATACCGGATCGAAGCTCCATTTCATGAACGGCGTTTTCACGGCGGTCGATCAAAATATCCGTCTCTTCCGATAACCTTGATTCGAATTCCGCAAACTCATTTTGCGCAACAGGTTGCTTAGGTACCTGAATCGCCTTGAATGCATCCCATGCGGCCCAGATAGCCAGGATCAGGATCGCGCACGCAAAAATCGATGGTATTTGCCGGATAACTTTCATGAAAATTTTAATTGCCCGTTATTCGGGTGATGATCAACGGGGTTAAATCCAGACCGCCCCACATCACTGACCCGGCTTCCAGAATTACCTCGATTCCCGATTCCTCTCCAACCGATGTAGTCGCGTCGACGATATCCTGTATTAATGGCGCTGTAAGGCGCTGGCGTTCCGCGCTAACTTCGTCCTGGATACGGTTGACGTCTGTCATTAACTGCTGACGCTGTTCGTCGGTCATCGTGTCGACATTTTCGTAACTTGATAACTCCGCGATCTTCGCATCCTCAAATGCCTGTATCTGAGTCATAACCGGCTGAAAATCCGGATGCGCGGCCAATGCCTTCTGAACATCCACAAAGCCTATCGTCGCAAACGTCGATTGTGCCTTGACTGGAGCGATTATCATTCCGGTCGCGATGCCGAGAGCGACTAATAACCCGATAATCAAGAGCGATAAAAATGGTTTGTTTTCTATTCCTGTTTTCATTATTTCATCCTTCGTTCATTACAAATGAACTCTTTTATAATGTGAAAATCCCCCGCACCCAGTACTCATTATTTCCATTAGTAAATAATCCCGCCGACATGTACTGCTGTAGCTGGTAACTCAACCCGAATTCATTAAGCGAGTCGTCCTCGAAAATCTCCCCTCGAAGAATAAAACCGGGAGTGAATTCCTGCTCCACGAAATACTTGACCGCTTCCCTTTCCAGGTCGTATCCGACCGCTGCGAATGTCCCCCGCGTGGGCCTTATTCCAATCGCGACATCCGATTCAAGAGTGAAATCATTGGTGAATAAATTGAAATTCACGAATGCCTCAAGCCCTCGAAAAGCGAGAAACCCGAACCTCGCCTGAACCTCGGTCGAGTCGCTCGTTTCGTTTCCAAAATCGATCAATGTCTCCAGATGAAGGTCGTACAGCCTGCTCTCGACAATCACATCGATCCTCACCACCGGTTCCATCGGGATAATCACAAGGGTAACGCTCGTATAAGCGTCGAACCTGCGGGCAAGATCGTCCGCTTCGATAGCATTTTGGATATATTCGCTGAGTTCCTCAAGTGAATTCTCGACCTCATTTCTTGGCATCCCGACAATAATCCCCGCCTTGGAATTCACCCTCTCCCTGAAACGATCCAGAACGACATTGTAGAGAGTTTGCGAATACATCCTCGGGCGGATCAGCTCGATAATATCTGTCTTCGCTTCAAGGTGAATCGTGACAACAACTTCGGGTTTTGAAAAATCGACCGTGCGCGTAACTGCAAACCCCTCGAAAATTGATTGCGCCGGATCCGACTGTTCCAGCGCAGGCATCACAAGCCCTGATATCCAGTTCCGGTCGCTTACTATCAGCGGTAATCCTATCAGGCAGGTCCCGTACATTTCCATAATAAGTTGATTATTGTCTTGAAGCTTCCGACTAAGCCGGTCATGCCAGAACTGTCCGAACTGCGATTCGTCAAGCTGCACAATCACGCTTTCTGTAACTTTGGGATTGTCCGGAGACCATCCAACCGGATGTACAAGAACATCGGCGACTGCGGGTTCTGTGTCGAAATCAAGAGTTAACTCGCCGACGGTAAATCCTTTAGGTTCGATAACCACATTTATTCCCGTTTTGATGCCCTCGGCAACTTCCACGGCGTCGAGCCCCAGAAAATCAGCGCTCTCATCGCTTTCGAACAGCACATTTGTCAGGGTGTCCGTAAGAATATCCGTAAGCTCGTCTGTGATCGGACCCGCGGTCGGAGGATCGAAAGTCAACCTGACATTTACCGATGATTCGGCATTTACATTCGCAGGGACGGCGGCGAAAATAAAAATAAAGAGGATTCCAAGCCCGGCTATTTTAATGACCGGGTTTCCGGCGATCCGGATCTGCTCTCTCGTCCTGTTTTCTGCGATTCTCATATCAGAACCAGTTATGCAAGTGCCCAGTATGCTTATATGATATTTAACCGGAATCGGACATGGATCAGAATAACTGTCCGAATCCGAATACTATTTGTCCCTCATGCGCATCAAGGTCGTATCCATAATCGAGCCTGATCGGTGCGATTCCAAAAAACGCGATCCTGTAACGGATGCCGATACCAACCGTCGATAACATGTTGTCGAAGGAAAGATTGGAGCCAAGTTCGGCAGCGGTTCCAGCATCGAAAAATACAGCCCCTCCAAGATTTCCGCCAAGGGGGAAACGATATTCAGCATTGAATATCATTGCCTCCGGACCAGATTGCGCCGTCTCTTTCGTGCCCCTTACCGAATACTGTCCCCCGACTTTGAATCTTTCAATTAACGGCAGATCTCCCGTGGATGTTCCATAGAAAAAGCGCGTCGCCAGCACATTAACGCTCCTGTCATGAGTCGGCGACAAATCGTTGATATCTTCCTGTTGTGAACCCATAGGAAAATAGTACCTGAACTCAAATTCATACTTGAACGCGTCAAAGTCCCCGCCAAGAATCTGGCCGATCATCGTTGGCTGGAAACTCGCCACAGTCCCCTGTGATGGGTCGAAAGAGAAGTCACGGCTGTCGTAAGCGAGTTTCGCCGTAAGGGAATTCGTCGTGCCGTCGATCAATCCCCGGTTGATCCACTCGATTGTATCCACATCCGGGATTTCGCTTGCCGGCAGATCATTCCCGTTCTCATCCTGCCATGTGACGGTTCCATCGAGAACCTGGAGGTTCAGGGCTAGCGATACATACTCGCTCAGCGGCCTGATGACTCCCGTAGTTCCTCCGACACGCTCAATCGTAAACCTCTGTACTTCCGTAGAATCCACGCCGGTGCGAATCCGGTCGGTTTCGCTGAGCATGTATCCTTCAATGGTGAAGCTGGTCTTCTGGCTATCGATTACAGGATTAAAGAAACTGATGTTGAAATCGGGATTGGGACCCCCAAACTGGCCCATTCCGCTCAATCTCTGGCCAAGGCCGCGGAAATTCGATTCGGAATAACTGATTGAAGCCAGCAGCCCATCGTTGGAAGAATATCCGCCGCCGAACCCGATCTGCCCCGTCCGGGCTTCGACAACCGTGATCACCAATACTACTTGTAAATTGTCATCAAGTTGAAATGTTGGCTGGATGTCTTCAAATAATTGCAGATTGTAAATCCGCTCAAGATCCCTTCGGAATGTTACCGCGTTAAAAACCTCTCCGATCTTGGTGTTGACCTCCCGGAGAATTACATTGGTATGCGTCTTTGTATTTCCCTGAACCTGGATGTCAGAAATTACCCCTTCATTGACGCTGATGCTGATGATCCCATCATCCCCGACATTGATTTCGGATATTGTCGCGGCTGTGTAACCATCGTCGCGGTAACGTCTCTCGATTGCCTGAAGCCCCTGGGCGACATCGTTATTATTTATTGTCTCACCAGGTACGCAGTTAAATAGCAGGGCAAGTTCCGCCTTGGGATATATCCCCGGTCCGGTCTGCTCGATCGAAACTCCCACAAACGCGGGATTTTCAATCAGCACAATTATCACCTTTACCCCGCCCTCAAACGGTTCGAGGATATGTTCCGGTTCAGATGTAAACCAGCCAAGGTCCTCGATCGCGGCAAGATCCAGCGATAATGTGTTCAGGCTGAATATGTCCCCGGCCCGTCCCTGCATTACAGCAAGAATTTCCTGGTCGGCAACATGCTCATTCCCGCGAATTTCGATCGCGGTTATCATGAGTTGCTCTTCATCCTGTCCAAATACAGGACTCGCTGCCATTAATGCGCCGGCAGAAATTAATGTTACTAGCACAAGTGTGATTAAACGATTCATTTTTCCTTCAACCTCGTTCAAACTCTGTCTTCCAGACAGGCAAAATTTCCGATACCGTTTCCCCGGTATCGGTAAGCGAAATATGACCCGGAGATTACCATTTTTCGCGCATGCCATTCCATAGATAATAGGCTCATTAGCTAATTCTTTTCCTCCCTGAGGCGATCCGACAATGCAAGGATGGTCCTCAGCGCTACTTCCGCTGAACTTATTTGTTCGTGGATCGCTTCAGATTCCCCGGGTAAAATTTCGGCGATATCGGGACTGTCAGGAATAGAAGGAGGTTCAGAAACTGTCTCGGACGGGGTTTCCACCGGTTGGAGATTTGTATTTACAGGATTATTGGTTACATGTGTGCGATGCGGCCTTGATGGCGGCGCGTAAACAGGAACATTCGGCTGTGGAGTCGATGTTACCACAGGATTTTCGCTGATCTCCTCGCCGGTCTCAGTCAATGTCGCGCCCGCTAACGCTTCGGGACCGTTGTCCGCTATGGGAAGAACCGATTCATCGGGGGCAGGCTCCGTGATGAGTTGATCGCCCGATGGAATCTGACCGGGCGTAATATTTTCAGTTATCCCAGTCTGTGCGATCTGCATCGGGTTCTGATTCTGAATAATTCCATTGCCGGGCAATGTTATCCGGCCTATCGCTATGCCAAGAACCAGGCACGCTGCAATCGCGATACCGCCAAGAATATTCCGGGAAACTTTCGGGAATCGAAGAATTTTGGGTTTATATTCAGTTTCCTCGATTGCGGGACCGGACGCGATGCTTTCGACTGCCAGCTTCAATTCCGCCTGGGCAAGCATAAGAGTCGAAGCCGCCATGATGTCCATGCCCGATTCGATCTGGCTTTCCGCACGGTCAAGCCAGTTGCGCGCAGCCTGAAAATGCTGTGATTTTTTCCCTCTGATGGGAGATGATGTACCGCTCATTACCATACCTCTGCGTCTTACGAACCTGGCGCCGACCTGTCCCGGGTCATTGGCGCTTTAAGTCCGTGTATTAAACCATGGCCGTCAGTATTGATGCCGTGTTCGGCTGTTTCCAATAAAACTAAAAACAAAAACTTAGACCCTGGCTTATATTAATTTCACAGTCTGTTCCTGTTTCGTGAACACTTTTTCCTGTTTTTTTGAATTTTTTTTATTTCAAAATTGTAAATTAACAGCAAGATATCAGAGAATTTTTCGATCAGGGATGGGGACACCTTATTTTCAAACAGCGAAAAATAAGGTGTCCCCGGTGGTGTGATCTTAAATGGGGACACCTTATTTTTGCCTGTGAAATTCACGAATTACGCTGATATCTTGCCAGGCAAAAAAAGGTGTCCCCGAGGTTACCATGTGGATCAAACGAAAAAATGCCGCATTGGAGAGTTGCAAATATAATTAATTTGTAGTTTTAAATGAAATATTTTATAAGACACCCCCTGCCCACATGGTCCAATTCATCGCAACAAATATTATTAATACATTATATGCTACACTATTATGCTAACACCTCCTCTTTTCAGGACTTTCTTCATGACGTTTCCAAGCCCCTATATTTGCAAAATATTGCTATTCATATGAATACCTAGTTTTATATTTTAAAAAATATCCGCTAAAATGGGGCTTATATATGTGTTGTGCTAGTATATAATTAAATATTCATTATGCTGGTTTATGTCGAACAAGTCTCGATTTTAAATTTCCGCCCCATCGAAGACCAGCATCACCGCATCAATTATAAATAAATTTGGGAAAATCCCGATACCCCCGCGCTACTCTCCGCCTGTCACTCTGCCCATTAATATCAAATCCTGATACCGCCCTTCTACCTTTATCTGGTTTAACAGCCTGCCCTCAATAATAAATCCCGCACTCTCGTAGAGACTAAGCGCGGCTTTGTTTTCGGAAAATACGTTGAGCGTTATTTTCTCGATCCTGCCGTTCTGCCCTGCCCATTCGATAGCATACTCCACAAGCTTCCGCCCGACTCCCCTTGCCCGCCAGTCCACACGCACGCTCATCCCCAGCTCGACAACATGCTTTACCTTCCTCCGCCTTGTCGGTTCCAGCGTCAGAAAACCGACAATTTCATCCCGGTTTTCCACCGTGAAAAAATTACCCACCTTCTCAGACGGCAACACCGCGACAATTCCAAGGCCAGTATCGCTCATCTCGAGTTTCCGTAGATGCTCGCGCTCCCGAAACGAATCCAGGACCATTTCGTCCAGATCGGCGATCGACGCCATCGGATCGGAGAGGATCCCCCTGAGATATTTCATCAGGTTTGCCGCGTCATCGACTGTCACTCTCCGGATGTGGAATGGTTCGGATTTCAGGAAATCGGTTTTCTCAGCGGTCCTTGTCATAATTATAAACCGGATACATTATAGCACCCGGAAATCATCTGCCCTAATGAATTATTGGTTGTGATACTGTAATTCGCTTCTGGGTAGTGCCCGATAAACGAAGGTAAACTGTATAATATATTAGGTTAATATAATAACTAATATTATGTAGGTCACTGTCCCTTTTACCAAGGCGATTTTTTTCTCTGTACGAGAGCAATTATGTGCTAGACTGTCTCTCATGCCGATGGGAAAGAAGAAGAACAAGAGAGACACTATTACTGGACCATCCAAAGGAGACTTCCTGCCGCCTCCTGATGTCCCCGACCTTGATGAAGCGTCTGATGCGCTACCATTACAGGAGGATTTCTGGCGTCCACCAGTACGATTTGGCTCGGTACCGGTCGAGAAGGAGCCGCTCGGATGGGACCGTCGCAGGGGATTCAAGAAGCACTACCCGCAGGTGATGCTCCCCACCCAGGTTGTTGAAAGAGTATCATTCGGACATCCTGAGCTTGAGCCTAATCGGCTTTTCTGGGGCGACAACCTTCACGTCATGAGGCAGTTGCCGTCGGAGTCAATCGACCTCATCTACATCGACCCACCTTTCTTCTCCGGCAAGCAGTACAACGTGATTTTCGGTGATAAGAACGAGCTAAGATCATTCTCGGACATCTGGGAAGGCGGCATGCCCGGTTATCTCATATGGCTCAACGCAAGGCTGTACGAGATGAAAAGGCTCTTGAAGAAGACGGGATGCATCTATGTGCATTTGGATTGGCATGCAGTGCATTATGTGAAAGTAGAGATGGATAAACTATTCGGACCTGCTTCTTTCAGGAATGATATTGTTTGGTACTATTACAATAAGATGCATGATCGAAGAAAGCGATTACTCCCCAGAGCGCACGACAATATTCTCGTCTATGGAAAAACGCCAGAAGTTGTTTTCAACCAATTGGATATCCCCCTTGAGACCCCAGTAAGGCGCTTGGCGCGGAAAAAGGTTAACGGACGAGCCGTGAATGTGCATGGGGATGATGGCAAATGCACCTATATAACAAAAGACACGCGGGCTCTCGATGACATCTGGCGGATACCAATGCTGCAACCCGCAGATAAGAGCTACAGGATTGGTTATCCGACAGAAAAGCCCTGGAGGTTACTTGAACTAGTAATCCAGACCTCCTCAAATCCTGGTGATATTGTTGCAGATTTGTTCTGTGGTGGCGGAACTACACCGTTTGTTGCTCAGCAACATAGGCGGCGATGGTTAGCCTGCGACCAATCTCGTGTCGCCGTAGCCATTACTGCTGATCGAATTGCCGGAGTAGCGGAGCAACTCTCACTCGATGGAGTAGGAAAGCCCGTCCCCGACTTCACCGTGGAGCATTGGGGTATTTATGAAGCCAAACGGCTATCTCAAGCTCCGATCGACCAATTCCGCGAGTTTGTCTTGAGGGCATTCGGAGCAGTTCCGGATGACTCCGAGCCGGGAATACATGGCCGCAAAGCGGCGATTCCAGTCTGGGTCGGCGAACCTAGCCAGAGGTCCCAGGTAACAGCGGATGAGGTCAAGGAGTTCGCCAACGCCATCCGGAAAACTATTCGGTATAAACAGGATAACCTTAGAGACGGGATAATTCTTGCGTGGGCCTTCAGGCGCGACGCAATCGAAGCGGCTGATAGACTGCGTCGACTTGAAAAGACTGATTTAAATTTCATCCGGCTCGATATGATAAGGGTCGACGAACCACAATTCCGAGCACATATCGCCTCGCTTTCGACGGAGAGAGCCGACTATTCCTCATTCCTTACTTTCGTTCAGCCGCCGAGGGTGGAGGTCGGCTGGAAACGTCTTTCGGATAAGACCTATGTATTCGACGTGAGTGAGACCGCTGTATTAAACCCGGGGGCAAAGATTATTAACGTACAATGGGACTTCAATTATGGAACAAATTTCACAAGCACTCCCGGATATTCTTTCATCCGTGGAGCGAAGAAAGAACCAGTACTTCAAGCTCAATATACATTTCCACGTACCGGGCCATTCAGGATCGCCTGTAAAGTTCAAGACGACTTGGGCGGCGAGGGCATGTGGACTGGGCAGATTGACGTGAAGTAAAAGATGTTCAATGAATTCGCTAAATACGAACGGGATTTTGCCGCCTGGCGTCGGGATGGTTATCCCGGGGTCAAGGATCTGACATATAAATACATCGACTTCCTGACTGATACCGAGAACGACCAGGCACCTAAGTCTGGAACCCTCTGGCCTCATCAGTGGGAATCGTTTCTCAGAATTGTTTACGCCCATGAAATTCTAGGCCACGATGAAATTGGGGAGAGTGGGCTTCTTCTCAACATTGTAACAGGCGGTGGCAAGACAGCAGTTATTGCCGCAACAATCGCATGGCTGAAACTTGCTCATGGAGTTCAGAAATTCGTTCTCTTGTGTCCTAACCTGATAGTCCGGGACAGGCTTGACGATGATTTCGAAAAAGGGAAGGTTTTCAAAGACCGCGGATTGCTTCCGGAATGGTCGACATTACGAGCCGATGATTTCATCCTTACGACCCTCGGCGGTGGAAAAGACGGGGGCGGTTGGTCGAACCTTTTCAGTGCAACGGTTGTTCTTGGCAATATCCACCAGTTTTATCAAAGTAACCGATCTGGCCAGAGTAATCTTTCAGCGTTGATGAACGGCCCAGAGTTTGCGCTCTTCAACGATGAAGCGCATAACTCGCCAGCAGAAGAATACGATGCCACGCTCAAGATGATGCAATCGAACATGGTTTTTCGTCTTGACACAACAGCCACACCGGATCGTGCCGACGGCAAGACTCCAGACAGCGATATGATTTACGAATATGGCGTCCGCGAAGCCCTTGCCGACCGTCTAATAAAAACTCCTGTCGTTTATCAGCCGGATATTCACACCGTTGAGCTAACCTATACTGACGCAAAGACCGGCGAGAAACGCAAAGTTGAGGAAATCGACTGGGCTGAAGTGGATAGACTCGGCCTCAGCGCCACTCAGTGGGTCACTGACGACAAACCGATGCAGCAGCAGATGGCAATCGCATTAAAGAGGATCGAAGAACAAGAACGAAGGGCAAAAGGACGTTACAGACCAATTCTATTTGTGATTGCAGTCTGCAAGACAGATGCAGAAAAAGCATCTAGGACTTTGATCAGGTTTTTCAAGATCAAGACGCTCCTTGTTACGGAAGATAGCGATGAAGAAGACAGGAAGAAGGCAAGGGAACTCGGTAAGGAACAAAAAACGTCAAATCCATACAGGGCTGTGGTCAGCGTGCTGATGCTCCGGGAAGGCTGGGACGTTCCCGAAGTCGGGGTGATTCTTCTCCTGCGAAAGTTCAGCAGCAAAGTTTACGGGCAGCAGGTAATTGGACGCGGTTTGAGACGTGTACGTCGGAAAGGTATCAGCAATGAGGAACCTCAGATATGCGCAATAGTCGATCATCCAAAGTTGGAACACCAATGGCTTTGGGATATTTTCGGTAGTAAGATTCAGAAAAACGTTCAAATCGATCAACTGTTTGATGAAACAGAGGATCTTCCTGAACCTCCGCCAAAACAGGAAATGGTGAAGCCAGAAAATGTGATTGAGCTTCCAGAGCCGGACGAATCCCTTGCCTTAGAAGGCGAGTTTGACCTGGGTCATTTTGATGGTCCGCCAGAACCTGTAAAGAACTGGCAGGAAATACTCGCGGAGATTAAATATGATCCGACTGTTGTCGAGATCACTGATGTTAAACTTACTGGTGTAACAGGTAGGGAACTGACCGGCGACAGATGGAAAACTATCCACAGCGCGCCAGATTTACCAAATGGGATTAATGGGCAGCGGTACGAACAGACTGACGAACAAATCCGCGAGGCTATCAAGGAAACTGTAATCGAGATGGCTGAAGAAATGGCAGTTCAAGCCGGTTATGCTGCTGGATTCAAAAGTGACGTCTATAGCGCAATGATTTCACATGTCAGAGACAAGTTCCTCGGAGGCGATTCCCTAGGGCTTGCTGAGAGAGCCAACCTCACATTTGCCTGGAAAATGCTTCCTCAGGTCAGACTGAAAGTCTCATCAATACCCGGATTGATTGCAGGAATAATCGAATATGGAAATCAGTAAGCACGGCGAGTTTTTTGAATGTAGCAAGAGCCCATATAATTTCGAGCGCTATGACAGCGGCTTGGAACGTCAGATGATGATTCGGCTTGAACATGATCCGACTGTCAAAAGATGGATGAAACGGCACGGCATTACTATACCCTGGATCGACAACCAGAGACACCAGAGACGTTATGTTCCGGATTTCCTTGTGGAGTACACCGACGATCGTCGAGCAATCATAGAAGTCAAGGACCCAAGTCGCGTTGACTCAGATGATGTGCAAAGGAAGCGGAAATCTGCGGAGATGTGGTGCAAGATGAGGGGAATGGAGTATGTTGTCGCAACAGGGCATTAACTTGAAGTGGGTACCTATGACAAGCGGAATTTGTCGCCGATTTCCACAGGGCAGCCTGAGAAACATCCCCCCTGATCTCTTTGCAAACTCCTGCGAACCCGTTGGCCACTCCATATTGGTATTTGCATAATTGTATAATATTCAGACCTCAACGACAACCATTTCAGGACTGATCTGATCCACCCCATGTTGAAAAAAGGAGATCAGGTCTGACCGTACCGCCTTGAAGATCGGAATTATCTCATCATGGATGCGGCTTGGATGAGGGGTCGATCTTACCCTCCACCTGGCCGCGAACGCGCCGTACGAGCCGATCTATTTCGCCAATCTGGTTCATCACCAAACTGATGCAAAAAAATACATATTGTTGCAATGTGGTACAGTGTTTTCTGAGTTATGTAGGTACTTACTTATGGCTAATAATTTATTTTCGCGTTATATCCCGGTATCCATGCTAAATTATGAACAATCCATAGACATCAATTGTCGAAATCATTAGAATGGAACCCGAATTGCATAAACCTGTATGAAGCTCTAAAAGAGCTAAAAAACTCAATTAATAAGGAGGACGTTGTAATGGCTAGAGCTATAAGAACCAACGCCCCGCCCGTCTTCCGCAATAATGAGTTTGAC
>JAPKYR010000220.1 GCA_026394215.1 bacterium | reverse complement strand
CGAGGTTGTCATTTTTCGCGTTTTTCAGCCGCCGAGACACGGGATGCCGGGACGTCTTACGATGGAGGAAGCGGTCGCGGCGACAGAATCGCTTGGTAATTCGCATTTTCAGAGAGTCGATGAAAACGGGCAGGCTGAAATAGGGACGATTGAGGTTCAGGATTATATCAAGCGCGTAATAGGGCTTCCCGGCGATATTGTGGAAGTCCTCGAGGGTGAAATTTATGTCAACGGGGAGGCGTTGCGGGAAAATTATCAAACCAGGGTGCCGAATTATAATCACTACGGGCCGATAACCGTACCGCCCGGCGAAGTATTCGTGCTTGGCGACAACCGGTCGAATTCGCAGGACAGCCATGTGATCGGGACGATACCGATCAGAAATATCGAAGGCAGGGCGGAGATAGTTTTCTGGCCGCCGTCGAGAATGGGACTTATCGTACAAGGGAAATTCTAATTTTATTTTTTTTTAACGACCGCAATCATCCGATGGATCCATATTTAATAAAAGAACTGAGAAGGGATAATTCGAGTATATTGAACGATGGACTTTCCATTGACTCCTATTATTCCGGGCTTGGATACAGGTCGATCGCGGGTGTTGACGAAGCCGGACGCGGCGCGCTCGCGGGTCCGGTATGCGCGGCGTCGGTAATTCTGGGCGGTGAAAAAATCGACGGTCTGAACGATTCAAAAAAACTCTCCCCACATGATCGCGATGTGCTCTATGATAAAATTTTCACGAAAGCGCAGTGTGTCGGGGTCGGTATGGCGGGACCGGGGAGGATCGACGAGATAAATATACTCATGGCTTCATTGGAGGCTATGACAAACGCGGTCAGGATGATGTCCGAATCCCCCGATATTGTACTTGTGGACGGGAATATAGTTCCGGCGGGTCTTGATAATGCGGTCGCAATTGTGAAGGGAGATACGAAATCGCAGAGCATAATGGCGGCGAGCATTATAGCCAAGGTTACACGCGACCGATATATGTTATTGATGGATAAATCATATCCCGGATTTGGATTCGCGCAGCACAAGGGGTATGCCGTGAAAGCCCACTACGAAGCGCTCGATGCGATCGGGGTGACCCCTATTCACAGGTTGTCGTTTGAACCTTGCAGGAAAGCGCTCGAAAGCTTGATTGAGACGGGCAAGATAGGTACAATATCAGCGTGGTTCTCCCGGGAGACGCATTCGTGAAATCCGGGTCGGCACAGAATGGTTCGGGTGAAACCCTCAGACGTAAGTCGCTGGGTCGAGCCGGAGAATCTGTCGCACGGGAATACCTTGCGAACCTTGGTTTCAGGATCATCGCGGGAAATTTCAGAAGGCGCGGCGGTGAAATCGATATCATCGCGATTTTCGATACTGTCCTCGCCTTCATAGAAGTGAAAACGCGCATCGGATCGGGGAATCCGATTGAAGGATATTCCGAAATCCAGATGCGGAGGATGGTTGGAACCAGCGAAGCATTTATCGCTGAAAATGAGAACCTCCTTCCGGATGATTACGATGTCAGGTACGATTTGGTAATTGTCGGAAGCGCGGATGATGGGAAATTAAAAGTTATACAATATCTTAAAGATTCTTTCAAACCCGAATAGACGTCCAGATGATTGTCTTCTGGATTTAAAAATACGAAGGAGAAGATAAAATGGCAATCGATACGAATCAAGCCGAAAAAAGGCTGAAGGAAGCTCTTGGGGAATGCCGTAATAAGAACTTTGAGAAAGGAAGGGAACTTCTTGACAATTTGATCGCCGACGATCCTGAGAATTACCAGGCGATGGATGCTCTTGGTAAAGTACTGGTTATAATGAAGGAGCCGGATGAAGCTCTCGAATGGTTTAAGAAAGCCATTGAGATCCGGCCGGATTTCGCGAAGGCTATCCTGAATCTGGCCCAGACTTATTACAAAATAGGTTCGATGCCGGAAGCCCGGACTTATTACCAGAGGATTGTGGAATACGAGCCTAAGAATGCAGACGCACATTTCGGGCTTGCCAATGTTTACAGAAAAAATGAGCAATATAAGGACGCGATCAGCGAATACAACGATGCTCTCGAACTGAATCCGAGGGATGCCCAGTCGTATGTCAACCTCGGGTTATGCCACTTTAAAACTAATAACTACCACGACGCGATTTATAATTACCAAATGGCGCTTGAGCTTGGCGGGGATAATCCCAAAGCGTTCATGAATCTTGCCCTGAGCCTCGAAAAGACGGAAAGGTTTGGGGAAGCATGCAAGTACTGGGAACGATATATCGATATGGCGCCGAAGGATGAGTATCTGGATATGGCGATCGAGCATCTGGCTGTCTGTAAAACTAAATACTAAAATAGGTAAAAAGAGCTTTGACACGTTGAAAATACTGTGATATCTTTTCCTTTATCCTGATTAATGGGGGGAATATTCGGGAAAAATATCTTACCGGACGATTGACCGGAAGGATTATTGTGGTATACTTTGGTTGAGAAATCACCTTACACTCTTGGATAATTTCCGCACGCTTCTCAATCACCAGATACTACAATTACGAAAATGGCAGGATGCTTGTAATGGTCTATGTCACGCGGGTTTATTAAAGTGGGAAACGTTTTATATTATCATACATATCATACGCTCCACATGGAACTGTGGAGGAAGCGAGGTTAACACATGAAAATCAGAGAAAGAGGTTTTACTCTGATCGAGCTGTTAGTCGTAATCACTATTATCGGTATCCTGGCCGCCATTGCTCTGCCAAACTACATCAAGGCGAAGAACAAGGCGAAGGAAGCTGAAGTGAAGGCTAACTGCCACACAATCCAGGTCTCACTTGAAAGGTACATGACGGACAACGCCCAATATCCACACTACCTTCTCGGTGGAGACATCGATGGATGGCTTAACTGGCATAATCAATGGGACGGACAAAACAACCTGGGGATGCCCAACTTAGGCGTTCCCGGTTGGAACCCGGTCGCTTCGAACGACAGGGTCCAGGATCCACTTGTTGAGTATGACTACATTACAAGTTATCCAAACAACCCGTTCGTCGGCGATGGCCAGATCATCATCCGACAAACAAACGTCAACGGAGACGATCAACAGGGAATGGGTGACCCAAGGTTCGGGTACAAAGGTAACGTAATGGGCTCGGGTCTCGACGACAGGAACTATTTCGCAGGTGCTATCGTAGGCCTCGGTCCATACTTCTGGAGCGAGATCGAAACCCGCCGCACTCTTGACCATGGTCAATTTATGAACGTACCACCGGCATTTGCGGGTGGCGGATGTATCGATACGCAAATGTATTATGTATTCGGCGGTTTCCGCTATCCCCCGGATTCAAGCTGCGCTGACGTTTCCGGAGACGATGTAATCTACACGGTGTGGCCCGGCAACTTCTTCTACAAAGGTTGCACCGACCAGATTCAAGGCCGTCAGGGCTTTACTTTCAACGTTCCCAACACCAATACCGGCGGTTTCTACAACAGGTACATTCTGGGCGGTTATGGTGCTCAGGGTACAACCGGTATTGACGTAATCCGCCTGATCTGGTGGGATCCTGAAGGAAAAACGGTCCAATGGCAATGCCCGCCTCCTCAATCTGAAGTTGGATGTTTCGACTGCGGATATGAATATTTCACCGACAGCTTTGGTAGTGCCGGCGGACTTCCTGAAGTATTCGGCGGCGGCGATGAGTGGACCGGACCGTCGTTCCCGTACCACATGAGCTTATCGAATCCTGGTGAAGTCATTTACGGTTCTCCGGACGGAGTACCCGACCAGGTTATCCTCGTTCTTACTAATGGTTCAGAGGCTGAGAAATTCGTGAAGTAAATAAATTTATGGTCGATAAACAGTTTTTCACCTGTTAGTGGACAGGTACAAATTCATCAGCAAACGGAAGTGATACGATGAAGCATTCTACACAACGTGGCTTCACACTTATCGAGCTTCTTGTAGTCATCACCATCATTGGTATCCTTGCTGCTATAGCTCTCCCGAACTATATTAAAGCTAAGGATAAGGCTAAGGAAGCAGAGGTAAAAGCGAACTGCCACACGATTCAAATCGCATTGGAACGGTATGCAACCGACCATTCCGGTATGTATCCGAATTACATCCTTGGTGGCGACACCAAAGGTTGGGATCAACGCACAGGGTGTCGATCCATCACCGGTCATCCTGAGGACCTCAGACCTTCGCGAGATCCCCTGGTCCAATTCTCGTATGTCAACAGTTATCCTGACAATCCTTTCATCGATCCCGGTCAAGGCCGGACGTCAACGATTATCTGGACAGGCATAAATCACGCGCTTGGTATGGGCGATCCAAGGTTCGGTTATACCGGAGAAACCATGGGTAACACCCTTGACGATCCACGATTTTTGTGGTCCATGGATCCGCAAAGTCCGGGTTCCACCGTGCCCACAAGACTCGCCTGGACCATCTATTTAACTAATCCTTTGCAGTATTATAAAGGATCTGAGAATGACATGCTTGGAGTTCTCAACGATCAGAGTCCTAACTCATTCTACGCTATGGGTGGACTACCCCAGTGGTCGAGAGAAACCCCCGGAGAAAGCGATCCGGAAGGACAGCCGATCAAGGGTTTCTGGCCGGGTGAGTTCTTCTACCGATGCGGTGGTGATTTCTTTATCGCCAACCCCGCCAATGTACAGGGCGATGTATACCAGTATATCTGGGGATGGCCTTATATGCGCGTTAATAAGTATATCCTTGGTGGTTATGGTTCACCCAGAACTGACGGAATGGACGTAATCCGCCTGACGGTACCTGTAGGTACTGGAGCCGACGCCTATTCGCAGGCCTGTTCAACCATGGATAATTCAATGATTGGTCTTA
>JAPKYR010000016.1 GCA_026394215.1 bacterium | reverse complement strand
GGCGATCCCGAGGTGGTCAACGCGGACGGTTATAAGCCGCGATGGAGCCCGCAATGGGATGAAGGAAGCGACATGCCTATCTACAAATATTGGAAGGGCAAATACTCGTCCGGCACTCCCAATGCCGACCTGAACGCGTTCCTTAACTTCTACTCCCAGGAAGAGAGGCACATGTTTACGGTCGACAGCACAGTTTCCCGAACCTACAGAATTTACATGCCCACCGACAATATAGTGGCAGGCTACGCAATCGAGGCGTGCTGGGAGCCGCCCTCGGTTATGCCGGTTACGAATCCTCTTGAGGATTTTCCGATCACGGCCAACCAGACAGAGGCTTACCGGTTCCACTTCGTTGTGAACAACGGCGAAGTGATCACCGACTGCGAATCGTGCTGCGGGCAGTTTCAAAACTCGTGTGATTATCTGCATATCGAGCTGGGATACTACCCCGAGCTCTGGGAGGATATCCCGTTTGGGTATCCGGCCAGGGTCTACATCCATTTCCCACCGCCAGGTGACATCGGGCAGAGTGGGGATCACGGAGTGATCCCCTGTGACAATGGATGGTTCTATCTAACTGGCGGCATGGACAGTTGCTGCTATGGAAATGGAACCTTCCGTATCGTCGCTTTCAATCATGGCAGCAAGGCCGACGGCTCGGATATTGTGCCTACATTCATTGCCTATGACGTATTTGACTACACCGTCGATGATCCAAACCACTGAAAGGAAGGAGACAAGTACAATGAACGCATTTCGATTAACAATAATTTTCCTGGTTCTTCTGGTCCTTCTGGCTGCAACAGCATGTTCCGGTCATAAGAGCCCAACTGAACCGGACGACCCAATGCGAGCTACTGAGAACTTCCCGCAAGATCCGTACCCGCCTTTCTACGGGTACAACAACGAAACCGATCTTGCGGTGCTCGTGAACGGGCCAGATCCTCTATATGATTCAGTCGGCGATCCCGCAACTATCTTCAGCAGTCTGGCTGACACCGATGCCCACTGGTCCGTGGTGGTCTCTGTTCATCAGGGCATTTCATTCATGGATCCCACCACCATCAAGTATGCCTGGTTTGATGACGAGTATTCAGAAGATAGCGGCCCAGTGAAAGTCGGCACCTTGGTGGTTGTGCCCTATTTTACGGTCATTCTCGACGTGAAAGTGTCAGCGTGCTATTTTTATGACGCCGATTCTGCGGATGATTCAAGAATCGTCGTCTACACCACCTTTGTGTATAAACCATCAACTATTAGCCCCTCAGATATCGGAATCGTCAAGTCTGTCTGGCATCAGTACCAATACAATGATTTATACTTTCCATTCAGCGCCCAGACTGTGGAATCGCCAACCATATTCCCCGATTCGGGCCAATATGATAGTACCGGTGGTGCGGACTATTGCCCGGACATCGCCTTTGATCCGGCTACAGGCGACGCGCATGTCGTGTGGACCAATTATTACACCGACGGTCCTGCGCCGAAATACTTCCTTGCCTACAGGCATGGTGTATACTATGCTCAAAATCCCCCCGTGCGCCCAGAGCCAGTGTGGAATTGGGATATTCAGAATACGGACCAATATCTCCTTTATGACGATGGCGACCCACATGCAATGTTTCACCCTCGTATTGACATCGGTTCCCTGGACGGAAATGGGTACAAGGTTGGAGTCGTCTACAACGCGTATTCGGAGTATGGCGATAACGCAGGCTGGATGCACATCGGCATTTCGCAATGGGTTCCCAGCGAAACCGATTTCCCGGATGATGCATCGTATGAACATCTAATTTACGCGCCAAGTGGAAACAAGCAGCATTGCATGGAGCCTCGTGTCGACATCGCGCCTGAGTCAAATGGAGACGAGTATACCTCTATCGTGTTCACCACTCTATATGACGGCAGTTATCGAGTGGTCGAGTACAACAACATGAGGACAAGCAATAATGGTTTTCTCCCCTTGCACCTAAGCACCAATTATGGAGGAGTCTATGGAGCGCCCGCCATCCACTACGATGCGAACACGGTTACCGTAACATACTTTGTGGACCAGAGCGGCGATAACTGGGACCTTTGGAGCACTCAATTCGCGCTAGACGCAACCGCAATGAGCGGCGTCTGGGGGTATATCTCGGCGGCTTATGGCGACTTTGCCCCCTTGGACAATTCATCCCCAGGGGTAGAGCCCGGCATTGTGAATTTCGACAACAAACTCTGGGCCGCATGGTGCAGCTATATCGACGGGACAAGTACTTCGGTTGTCCATGCCAGCTATGGCGACCCCCTCTGACGGCTAGATCCTTTTTTCCTTAATTACTAAGCCGCGCGTAATATGTGTATTTCCTGAATGACATAAAGAGGGAAAAGGGGACAGGTTACCTATTGATTTTGATATAGTACTATATCAATAATCAATATATGAAATTCTATAGGTAGCTGTCCCCTTTTTTCATGCCTATCTCCTCGCAATAATTTTGAACCCTCATGACTATTTAACCGACTTAATGCTATAATTAGAATGTTATCAGATTGCATCTATATAAGCAGGACGTATCCGCGAGGAATTAAGACATGTACACATTTTCACCGATAAGGCTGCTGGTCATCATGGTTTATTTTCTGGCATGTACGGCATGCGGCCAGCCTGCCGGTCAAACCGCGCAGAATAGCAGCGATGCGGATCAAGGTTCGACAGCTACGGATATCAATTTTATCGGAGGCGGGACGCAGGCTCCAGATATCCAACCGGTAGAGGAACCGTACAGGTCGCCGACACTCAGCACACTGCCGCCGCCTACGGAGCTGAATTTTTTCTCGACAATCGATCAGGCGGTACGGATAGCTGAAGGCGACGACCGTTACAGAATCTGCGTTTTTTTCTTTAATAACGAATGCGATGAATGCAGGACAATCGAGCAGACGGTGTTTCTGGATCCGGAAGTGGTAAAACTTACCAGATACTGGCTATTCGTGAAGGTCGATTCGGACCAGAATCAGGACTTGACGAATTACTACATTCAGGGCGCAGAACCTCCGGCATTTGTTTTTCTGGACAGGACCGGGAATGAGTACAGGAAATATTTCGGCCCGGTGAGTTCTGAAGAATTTATTACGATGATGACTGGTTGGAGATAGGGAAAATAAGAAGAATAAAGGTGCCAAATATCGGGTACAGGCACAAGGATTTTGCCGCGGTCTATTGTGAGGGGCGGGCGATTGCTCTGATGGATGGAGACCGCGATACAGTCGACATCTTCCTGGATGGCTGCGGAGACGACAGAATCGGGAGACTGGTGGAGTCCGGTGTAGATAACTTCCATACCGGCGTCGCGAAGTCCGCGCGCGATGACTTTAGCGCCCCGGTCATGTCCATCGAGGCCGACTTTAGCAACTAAAACACGAATGGGATCGGGCATTTTCCAACCTCAAAGTCAAGATGAAAAAAGGTCAGGGGGGATTATACAACAGGGAATGAACGATTGCACTGTCCCGTAAAGATAAGGTAACGGGGTATTACGGTATCTCTTATAATAGCACGACAGGCTTTGCAATATCTCAAAGATATGATAATATATTTTTGCGATGGTATTATTGTCCGGCCAGGGCCGGGCAGTCAAAGACAACACATTCAAGGAGGCGCTTATGAAAGCCCATTGTCTGGTTACGCTCATGGTGGCTGTTGCCTTGGTATTTGGCATAGGTTGTTCGCAAGGCACGTCGCCGGTATTACCCGATCTGGCTGGGAACAATAACCAAATCACCAGCGATCGGTCAACCCAAACAAGCACACATTCATTACTTGGCGCATGGACAGTAACATTGGACGCACAGAATTTGACAGCCGATGTTGCATCGCTTCGCACAGCCGAGTTCCATCTGAACATACTGCCTTTCCTCGAATGGAAGGGAAGAAGCACGCTGCTGATAAATAATTTTACTATTGACACGGTTAACAACACAGCGTCCATTGACATTGGAATTAAGCATCCGTTCCCCGGGCTCCTGAGGTACTCAATTTTCGATACAAGGGGAATAATAATAACGGATGGCACGATGAACAACTTCGCGTCGGATCCTGAAATCGTCTGCAGCAAACCGAATGAATTAAGGATCACAAACGCGGATGGAATGACCCGCTGGTGGAATCCGAGGGAGTTTCCCATCTATGGGCTGATGCTTGGCTATTCCGACGGGGTATACGGTCAGAGAGATTCAATAATCCATTTCTCAAGCACGTTGAATCCGTTCAAGTATTATTCCGAGGATTTCGACTCTTACAGCGTACTGCCTGACGATCTGAATTTTGACGATCGCGGGGTGTTTATCGCGAATGGCACTGCAAAATGGAGGCATTTCGATTTTGATTTCGGCGATGAATTAATGTTCGCGAAATTCAATTACCTATTTGATGCCTGCTGGGAATGGTATGACGATTACCACGAAGAGTACCAGCCGACGCTTGACGACATACCGGATCCATTTTTCCCGATCAGCGCGAACTCACCTGAGCCTTTTGCTCTGAAAGTTAATGAAAATGAAAATTCGCTGTTCTATGTAAACCCAACGGAATTCGGCGGAAATCTTGATCTATCGGTCGATGTATACGATTGGCAGGGCATGAAACGTCCCGATGGAATCCCCACGGAGGTTTCGGATGTCATAGTTGAAAGCCCTGCTCTGATGGGAAGCGAAATCGTTCATGGAAGCCTGGTACCGGGAAGCGGCGATGGGCATTACTCAACATGGACGGCAGATTTACTAAACTGCCATCCGGACGGTGTCGACGGGCAGGACCTTCTTGTGACGGTAAAATCGACGGAAGGGTCGTATTCTCTGGTTTTCGGCGTTGACACGAAATTCAGCGGGTCTGCCGACGTGATCGCGGCTTACTTCCTTTATACTCCGGTTGTTTCACCTGACATGCCGCCGGATTACAAGAGCATCACGGTAGTATCACCGAATGGCGGATCTACATATGTGGCGGGTCAGATGATCCCCATCCAATGGACATGGACAGGCGATATATCGTTTGTGAGAATTGAGTATACGGACAACTATATCGGTCCAGGCACTACGTGGACTCTGGTAGAAGAATCAACCCCATGCGATGGAGACTACACCGACTGGATTCCGCCTGTGAATATCGATTCGACGAAGTGCCGGATAAAGATAACATCGTTTGATGGCACTGCGTACGATACTTCGGACGCGGATTTCACGATAATCGCGCCTACCGAATATCTTTACATAACGAATCCTGTCGGGGGAGAAATTTATATTTCCGGCGACCCGCTGGTAATCTCGTGGGATTCTGTGGGGGATATTCCACTTGTGAAAATCGAGTACAGCTATAACCAGATACAGTACGACATCATCGATTACAATATCGCGAATGTCCCTGGTTCAAATCAATATGATTTGTGGGATACAAACGGCCTTGGCGGCGCGACAGTGACGATCAGGATTTCGGATATGGACAATAATCCGAACAATGAGACCGATCCGTTTATACTTGAGAGGCTGACGCTCGATCAACCGAATTCGCCGACTGACCCGGGTTACCTGGTCGGACAAGCGAGGGATATTCTGTGGCACACCGATTCCGGCGGGACATCGGTTGTGCTGAATATTATTGTAGAGTTGTCAAAAAACAGCGACGCAGGGCCATGGAATGAGCTATACAACGGGTCGAACCTTGGCAGCTACCAGTGGACGCCTACGATGGCGGATATAACCGATACGGCGCGAATCAGGATTACGGATCCCGATCATACTGAATTGACCGATATGAGCGCTTATGATTTCAAGGTGCACGACTGGCACGGCATTGAAATCGAAGAATATCAATCGTATTTCAACGGGACGTCATATACGTACAAGGGACAATTGGGAAATTGCAGCGGGCTGGACACCTATTTGAACGGTTCGACGACGACATGGGATTTTGTCAACGATACGACACTATCCGATAAGCTTGGCTCGAGTAATTTCCATGTCGATACACGTAGCGGGAGTTCAATAGGCCATGTTGGATCTGGCGCTCCGGCTTTTGGTACAAACGATTACGCGATGAGGGCGACGGATCTGTTATGGCCGCCGGAGACCAACCTTAATAATTCCTATTCGCCGGAATGGGTCTATAATTTCAGTACAGCAGACGATGTTCTCAGCGTTCGCGGGTTCGACTCTTATTTTGAGGCGATGTGGATCGATGGATATGGATTTTTTGGGTTTGGAGAAGGGTTAACCACGCATCAGTACATGATGTATGGGAGTCAGAAGATACAATTCCCGTTGGATAATACATCAGGCCAGCAACTAATTGCCGATTCCGGAACCTTATACATGCCTTTTGGGAATTACGAATCGCATTACGGAACAACCGATAGCGAATTTACAGTGATCGGTGAGGGAACAACAACAGTACCAATGGGAGCATACGAACATTCGTTCCTTGTGGTACACAAGCATGGAACGCTTGCAAGCACAAACGGCCCCGTAGCGATTACCGGAGTTATCATGTACCAATGGATTTCGGAAGACGGGATTATCCTGGCCTACATCCAGACACATAATACGCTGGGGACGACAAGGTTTGATTCGAGCACAGGAATGATAAGCGGGAATGCGATAATCGGAGCGTTGGTTACTTATTAGCAGGATCAGGTAATAAAGAAGTAATATA
>JAPKYR010000029.1 GCA_026394215.1 bacterium | reverse complement strand
GCGACGAAATCCAGTGTTCGCCTGCTCTCGTGGATTTGAACAATGATGGAAAGCAGGAGGTTGTCGTAGCTGCCGATGATGTGAAAGTTTATGCATTCAGCGGCGCCGACGGTTTACCTCTCTGGGTTTATACCTGCAGCGATGGCTACTTGATGCACGGCTCGCCGTCGATTGCATATCTGAACGGTGATAGTGTACCCGATGTAGTGGTCGGTTCCGGCGAAGGCATGATGATCGCAATAGATGGCGCGGATGGCAGCGAATTATGGACCTTCCCGACCGGCAGCGGCATCGCGGGCACTCCGGGTCTTGCCGACGTTACCGGAGATGGTATCGCGGATGTTTTCTTCGGCTCCTATGACACTAAGGTTTACTGCGTCAACGGCGCAACCGGTTTGAAAGTCTGGGACTACTATATTGGGCCGGCTCTCTACAATGTCAGCGCTTCGCCTGCGATTGTCGATGTCAATGGGGATTCGATCCCGGACTGCATAATCAGCGCAGTTGATAATATCGGGGATTCAATTGGGGCTGTGTATGCCCTTAACGGCTTGAATGGGAATGAAATCTGGATCAATGGCGATATTTACGGCAACCCGAAACTTGGACCTGTACCAGCTTATATCAACGACGATGATGTGATGGATTTCATCGTCACCGCGTCGCAAGCCGAGGTTTACCATATATACGGAATCGACGGAGCCACCGGGGATACAATTTATCTAAGGCTGGCGCAGGATGTTAATCCTGGTGTCAAGACAAGTTTCACATCTGCGATTGTCGGCGATTTCACTGGCGACGGTCACGTCAATGCCATGATAGGTCGCGAGGATGGTTACGTCGATCTGATAAATGTCGGCGATCTCGATTATCCAGGCGATTTCGGCGGCAAGAGCCTGTTCTGCGCGATGGCGTCGATCGGGCCATCGAACCAGATCTTCGGTTCTCCTGCAGTTGGCGATGTGAATGGCGATGGAAAATATGAGCTTGTTGTAGCCAATCTCAGGGGGTATGTATTCGTCCTTGATCTACACGCAGATGTGCCTGATGATATTTTACTTCGAGGCTGGTTGCAGCAGTCCGGCAATAGATGGCATACCGGCACCCCGTTCTTTGAACCGCCCCAATAATCCGAAGCCGGTTCAGGAATAATCGAATAATCAAATGCAATCAATAACCCGGAGATTCAATCCGGGTTATTTTATGGCTGTTTTCTGTATTATAATTCCCGCCGAATGGAATCAATCAAAACAAATGCGGAAATTCTCAGCGATGCGAGATCATGGATCGCAGAGGTTCTGGAAATCCTTAAAAACGATTCTTCACAGAAGATAAATATCCTGAGCCCTTTCCTCGACCCATGGACACTGGCCGTGACAATAAGCGAATTGATTGATGGCAATCTGCGATGGCGGTCGGTCGCTCCAAACAATTCACCACGGCTTCAATGTGTTCAGGTTACCCATGGGAATAACCTGCTCGACTGGCAAAAACCCGTATTTTTAATTGTCTATGTTCGCCCGGAGAATCTCTTCGACCCTCCGGCGAGATTGGATATGCTGGAGACCCTTACGGCAAATATGCCTGATAAAGTTTCGTTTGGCGATATACTGAAAATCGATAAAGGCTGGGCTGTCTGCATCGCGAATGCCGGCGATTTACCTGAAAAACTTTCCTGTTTTACGCTCCAGACCCTCAAACAGGATCAGGTCGACGGTCTTCCGCCTGCCACACAATCCGGAAAGAGAAACGCGAATGTCAGCGCGTCGAGAATCGATGCGGTAGCATCAAAAGTGCTTAAGCCAAGCCGCGAGCAGGTCAAGAAACTTATTGTGTCGGGTGGAGTCCTGATAAATTATCGGCTTGTCAGGAAATCCAGCGCTGAGCTTTCGCCCGGCGATATTGTCGCAGTTAGGGGAGGCGGACGGTTCCGGCTGGACAGCATCGGTGGTCCGACAAAGAACGGACGGTTTAATATTGAGGTCGAAATTCTTAACGGCCCATGATATAATACCGCTAAACAATTGTATTGCCATGATATGACTCTATTCGATAAATCAGAACTGCTTTCCGATCTCGAAAACGAAAACCTTCCGCTCGCCGCGAGGCTTAGACCGCCAACTATTTCCGAGATGGTCGGGCAGTCGAAACTGCTTTCCGAAAATGGCGCGATTACGCGGATGCTCCGTACTCGCCACCTTCATTCATTTATCCTATGGGGACCTCCCGGTTGCGGAAAGACAACACTCGCACGCGCTCTCGCGAACGAACTTGACGTACATTTCCGCGAATTTTCGGCAGTTACAAGCACGGTAGCCGACGTACGGCAGGTCGTTAAGGAAGCCCGCGAGGTTAGGAAACTTACAGGTATCCCGACAATTTTATTTGTAGACGAGCTTCACCGGTTCAATAAACTGCAGCAGGACGCATTCCTTCCGCATATCGAAGACGGGACGATAGTTCTTATCGGAGCGACTACGGAAAATCCATATTTTTCGATTAATTCCGCATTGAGGAGCCGGCTCACTGTATACAAACTCGAACCGCTCGATGTCGACGACCTGAAAGTTCTCTCCGACCGCGTACTGGGTTATTTCAATAATGGCAGGGATGAAGACAAGCGATACATATTGGCTGACGAGGTCAGGGATTCGCTCCTCATGCAGTCGGGCGGCGATGCAAGGACGCTTATCGGGACACTCGAAGTCGCAAAATCGCTTGCAGATGAAAAGAGTGGGGGAAACGGCGGAGAGTTTACGCATGAAGTAATCGAAAGCGCGATGCAGTCGGCGTATCGGGTTTACGATCGCACCGGCGATATGCATTACGACACAATTTCCGCGTTCATAAAAAGCATGCGTGGAAGCGATCCCGATGCGGCTATTTATTATCTCGCGAAAATGCTCGCGAGCGGCGAAGACCCGAAATTTATCGCACGGCGGCTGGTAATACAGGCTGCCGAGGATGTCGGGAACGCGAATCCTATGGCGCTGGTTGTCGCGAATGCGGCGCGCGAAGCGGTCGAATTTGTAGGAATGCCGGAAGCGCAGATACCTCTCGCGCAGGCAACGATTTATATCGCGACAAGCCCGAAATCGAATTCATCCGTAAAGGCCATCGGAGCCGCGATGAGCGATATAGAAGAGGGGAAAAATTATCCGCCCCCGCTTTCTCTCAGAAACGCGCCGGTCAAGGAAATGAAAACCGTCCACGGGCATTCGGAAGGATATAAATATGCCCATTCGTTCCCGGGCGGAGTCGCGGATATGCAATATCTACCGGATGAGATGCTCGGTACCGAATATTATGACCCGTCGGATCGGGGCAAAGAAAAAGCCATCCGTGAATGGCTTGAGAAATTCCGTGCAGCAAGAAATAACGATAAAGATAAAAAATAATCAATGGAATTCTGTAACCGGAGCTTCCTCAGAATCTCCACGAGTTGTGCTCCAGACATATTCCCCGACCTGATTTATATAGCCCGTTTTATTCCCTTCCTGCACATATGCCAGTCCATCGATAAATTCCGGGGTATAAGTAAACCTCGGCTCGATAACGATCTGCCCCGTACCGTCGATATAACCGTATTTTTCGCCCTGTTTGAAACCTGCAAGACCGCATGAGTATGTGCCTACCCCGTCAAAAATCGGTTCCGCAACAATTATCCTGTACTCATTAATCAGACCCCATTTTCCGTTGTACTGAACGGGAGCGAGACCTTCATTAAAGGCGCCTATCAATTCAAACGAATCGCCGACAATATTCCCGAGCGTATCGATAAACCTGTCCATTCCGTCGATATGCACGACAGCCTGACCGTTCTGAAAATTTCCCGCATCGTCGAATTGAGGTTGGATTACCATAGTCCCCACATTATCTATATAACCCCATTTGTCGCCCGATTGTACCGCCGAAAAACCCTCGGAAAATTCCGTCACCTGTCCGTATATCGCTTCGATCAAAACTTTTCCGGTATTATCAAGGAAACCCATCAATCCGTCCTGCATGAAAATGCTGAAACCGTCCGAGTATTCGGTGATCAGTTCGTAACCCGGTTCAATGACAAAACTCCCATCCTGATTTATCAATCCCCATTTTCCGTCTATAACCACTGGCGCGAGGCCATCCACGAATTTGCCCCCCATATTAAACTGAGGTTCGATCACAAATTCACCGCTCGTATTGATATATCCGAAATTGATCGTGTCTGCGGCGCAGGCGAGGCCGTTTGAAAATTCGAGCGCGTTCGCATATTGCGGTTCGATGACCCATTCCCCGCGCTTGTTAATATATCCCCAGCCATGATCGATAACTGCCGGCGCGAGGTTCTCCGAAAATTTACCCACAGCGGTATAAATCGTGGGAATCACGATATCTCCGTGTATGTTTATGAATCCGAATTTATTTTCATTTGTAGAGATTTCAAAAATCGGTTCGTCGTCGGAAGCTGTAACTATTTCAGGTGCAGGATTTTCCAGAGCCCGTCCCTGTGTTGGTCTTTCCAGAGGAACACCTTTTGCTGTTGGAGGATTTCCCTGGCTGGTCTCGACATCAGGCTTCGGTTCGCACGAATAAGCCAGAGTGAGAATCAGAATCAATGAAATCAGGACAATTCTTTTCATCGCTTCATTTTCTTCCTTTTACTACAGCTATCAGATACTCGGCAAGTTCGGCATGTTCATTCCTGAATTCAAATGAAATGGACGATTCTGACTTATCACCCGAGTCAACCGGTTTACTTTTCGGTTTTATGCCAAGCAACCCTTTCACAGATAGATAAATATTCTTAACGGCAACACAAAATCCGGAGTATTTCTTCCCTTTGATGAACTGGCCAAAAATATCGATATCCCACTTACTGGATGGTAAGCTCACTACAAGCAATTCCCGGAATTCACTTAATGAATATTCCCTGAAATGGAATGGATTTTTCTGCGACGATACTTTTACCGCACTATTCGGAGTGCTCGCGATAAAAACCCCACCGTCTTTAATCACCCGACATGCTTCCTTTAAAAGTGCCTGGGGGTTTTCGATGTGCTCGATCACCTCGAAACAAACTCCAGCATCGAATTCCCCGTCTCTGAACTGCAGCCCTGAAACACCGCCGACTCTGAATTCCACATTTCCCGATGAGTATCTCTCCCCGGCAGATAAAATCGCTTCCTCGCTGATATCGACACCCACCACTTTTTCCGCTGCCGTCGCGAGCATACTAGTCCCGTAGCCCGACCCGCAGCCAATATCGATTATCTTTTTGCCCTTCACAAATTCCAAAGCAAATTCGTAGCGTGCGCGATGCTCCTCGATAAGATCGGCGGGGCTTTTTCCGGGGACAACACGTTCGCCTGTGAATTCAAGATCGGTCACGCTTTTTCCCTCTTTGCATTCTTTACGCCTTTATTAAATCCGTTCATGAAGTGCAGCATCGCCCTATATACGCGAGGCCAGCTTGCCAGAAATTTCGGGAATTCGTCCTTTTCCTGCGTGAGAATTCTCCATCTCATGAGGTGCATCTTAATCAACGGAATAAATACCCACATCCCCGG
>JAPKYR010000313.1 GCA_026394215.1 bacterium | reverse complement strand
GGGTACCTTCCAACTTTCGTTACAAGTATCCGTCTTGCTTGTACCGTACAAGAAATACGTCGAGCGAACCGATCACTGAATGAAAATCTTCGTAATCGCCCGGATCGAAATCGACGCTGTTGAAGAACCACCCGGTCGCGTAGATATTTCCGGTGATGTCATCGACAGAGACCATCGTGCAGTCGTCGATGGAAGTACCGCCGAAAGCGTTACCCCAGAGGAAGTCGCCCGACGGGTCGAATTTGGTCACAAGGCAGTCCCTGTCGCCATTGGAGACCTTCTCGACCACATCCGGACCGGGATCGACATCCGCGGTGCCTGTAAAATGCGCCGCGGTATAGATATTATCCGAGCCGTCTATCCACATGCCGATGCCGACATAACCGCCTGTGGAATCGCCTGTAGCGATTGAATCCCACGTCTTCACGTAGAGCCAGTCGCCGTTTTCTGCGAAGACATTAATAAAAGTGTCTCTTGCGCCATCCGGGGTAATAAGGGTCGTTCCGCCATCTGGATCGAACTGAGCCGTCCCTTCGAAATTTCCGCATACATAAATATTATTCGCGCTGTCGTTTGCCATTCTGAACGGGTAGCCGTTGCCAAAAGCCCGCGACCAGAGATGGTTGCCGTCGCCATCGAGTTTCCAGAGGAAATTGTCGCCCTCGGTGGCATCGTTATGTAAAACCTCGTCAGGACCGGGATCGAAATCGACCGTCTCGCAGTAATAACCGGTTACATAGACATCGTCGTTTGCGTCAACATGGCAACCATAAGCCATATCGAGGAGGGTTCCGCCGATCAGATAAGCCCATTGATGCTCGCCGGTGGAATTGAACTTCGTGATGAATGCGTCCCACTGCTCGGTGTTGGAACTGAGGATTAATTCGCCCGGACCGGGATCGAAGTCGCCAGTGCCCCACCAGTTGCCCGCGACATAAACGTTATGAGCGCTGTCGACCGAAACACCCAGCGCGACCGAAGCAAAGCTTGCCTCATCGCTTCCCCATGTGCGCGCCCAGATAAAATCGCCGTTTGAATTGAAAACGGTCACATAGGGATCTCCGCCACCGCCGTGATATGAGTGAAGATCGACTCCCGGACCTGGGTCGAAATCAACGTTGTTACCGAAGAAATATCCGCTGACATAAATGTTATTATCGCTATCGCAAGTGATATCCTGCGCGCCGCCTCCGAAAGACGCGGAATCATCCCATGTACGCACCCACTGGAAATTACCGCTTGAATCGAATTTGGAAATAAACGTGTCGCGGTTGCCGTTGGAATTATGGAAATCCGTTCCCGGACCCGGATCGAAATCGCAGTTGCTGTAATAACTGCCTGTTACGTATACAGAGCCTTCATGATCGACAACAAGGCCGTATCCCCGATCCTGATTTCCGGCGCCCCATGTGCGCGCCCATCCGGTTCTGCTGACAAGATACGGTCCTCCGGTAACTGGTCCGAAACCATCATCGACCGTCACCCAAATCTGGTAATCGCCGTACGGCTTATCCGACCAGTCGAACGGCATCGCGTCCGGAGGATCGGTCGGGCCCGTAGCCGTTGAATCTTCGATGAACCACTCGATCATGTGAGTCTGGCCGACATCGGGATCGGTATAGTCAACGATATATGTGACCAGAGAAAAAGAATCGTTCAATTCCAGATTCAGACCGACCGGATCGACATCATCCGTGATCCCATTGATTTCCGGAGATGTATTTTCGGCGGTATCGGAGACGGGAACATCGAAACGCCAAAACGCCGCGAGAGGTCCGTCCGCATGGGGCATTCCGGTCATGCCGTTCGAGTAATTTTCCGATGTGTCCTCGGCAATCACCCATAAATAGTGACCCTGGGAAGTTGTAAGCTCCGAAGCCGGAGAAGAAATGCTATACGATGTGACATTATCCGAAACCGGCGTCCCAATTGATGCCGCGTCGAATGTTTCAACCTGGTCCAGCACGCTCGATTCGATTTTTATTGTATCAGGCTGATTTTCCCACGCGAACAGGTCGAAATCGACAATCAAATCGCCGCCCGTATTAGTTCCATCGAACCATATATCCGGAGTTACATTCGCGGAGATCGCGACCGGTTCCGCCACATGGTATGGATGGAACGGTCCTGTCAGCCCCTGATCTTCCCACGCGACAACGACCGCATATCCGAAATAAAGCCCTTTACCGACAGGAGGCATCGGGAATTCAAGCTCCATAACTCTTCCGTTACCGCTTTCGAAAACCCCGTCCCAGTTGTAAGGCCCGGTCAGAAAATTCCATAGATCATCGTCGTTCTGGAGATCTTTCGCGTAATATTTGTACGGATTCAGTTGCGCGTTGCCCTCGGAATTCTGCCACCCTCCGGGCATATATCCAAAAATATTTTCCGTCGTAAATTCCGTCGGATTAAACCACCTCGTATAACCATCCGCGTTTTTCATCCAAAGATCCGTGCCCTGTTTCCCGACCTGTAAATTTCCGTATTCGAGTGTCTGGGAACCGTTGCCGATCACCACGCCGCGCATGTCATAAGCATCGAACTGATCATATCCCGGAAACGGATGGTAGACCGTGAATTTCACATCCACGCCGAGAATCGTGGGATCGTCGTTGTGAATCACGATATTATCGAAAGTGATCCCGTTTTTAGGAATGTTCATCTTGTTCAGAAGCGGGACTATATTCAGCGTGAACGCCGCCGTACGGTCATCTGCGATATCGAACCGCCCTGTCTCCGGATCGAAATAGACATCGTAGTACCCGAGGACTGTTGTCACAGGCCCGGTCTGGGCTTCCAGATTCGCTATATCGTTTTCGGCAAGCGGCACGACGGGGCTATTTCCTCCCTTCCCGCATCCGATAAAAAGAAAGATGATAAACGATAGTGCCGTGATGAGTGACCATCTATTCATTACAGGCCTCCGGAATGTAAGTACATGCAGCTATCCGATCGAAACATGACTAAATTTATCCTGATTTTCCGCATGAGCAGGCGCATACTAAAGAACCGATTAAATCACCAAATCTTGAATATACCCAAACTCAGCGGACAGGAATATTTTAGCATGGAATCATTTGATTTGACAGGCAGTTGAATTATTGTCAAACCTGGTAAGATATTATGACAATCCAGTTAATAAAAGATTAGTTGGTTTAGATCCTGATAATTAGCCTTGCGTAACAAGGCAAGTGAACATCGCTTGTGGCGAATACCCGCCTTTACGAAAAAATACCTGATTAACATGATTGGAATAAACTTAAACCCCATAAATAATTTTCCGGGGATGTAATGATCAAGACCTTGACGGCATCGGATAAGGGGGGTATATTACTTTGCCGCCAATTTTTGTCCGGCGGGACATGCACGTGGGGCTGTAGCTCAGCTGGGAGAGCGCTAGAATCGCACTCTAGAGGCCAGGGGTTCGATCCCCCTCAGCTCCACCACTAGCCTTTTATTAATTGCGTTTCCCCTTTTGCAGGGGATTTTTTTATAACTGCTGACAAGAGTAGCTAAAGCAAGGTGGAAGTTGCATTAATTTAACACATGGAAGAACCTTATATCCTCCCGATTTGCTCGACATCCTCTGTCCTGCCCGCGATAAATAGAACATCCCCTTCCTGTATCACATCTTCCGGCGACGCGACCGGTATGCTCTGGTCATTTCTCCTGATCGCAATTACCGACGCGTTGTAGGTCTGCCGGAAATTAATCTCCTTCAAGGTTTTCCCGCTGTGCTCAGGCCCGACAACTACCTCGGAGAGCGAAAATCCGGGCGAAAATTCGATGATATCCAATACGCTCCTCGATCCGAGAATCCTCGAACACCTGTGCGCCATCTCGAGTTCCGGATCGACAACTCTCTCGACGCCGAGTTTTTGGAGAATGTTAGCATGGCGCGTTGTCTCCGCGCGGCTCCAGACTTTTTTAACGCCAAGGTCAAGCACTGTCTGGGTCGCGAGAATGTTATCCTCGATATGGTCGCCGATTGCAACAATGCAGTAATCGTAATCGGCCACACCGGCGGCACGCATCGCGCTCTCATTAGTCGCGTCCGCGACAAGGACCTGGCTAAGATGATCCTGGTGCTCGTTGACAAGTTTTTCGTCCTTGTCGATTCCGAGGACGATATGGCCGCGCTCGAAAAGGTCGATCGCGAGAGCGCTTCCGAATTGTCCAAGCCCTATTACGCAGAATTCCTTTAAATTTTTTTTCATTTTGATTCCTGCCTGTTTATTTCACGCTGGTCTAGCCGGTCAATAAATCTGTCTCAGGATAACGCACCTGGTCGGCCTGCGGACGCGACGATAGCGCGAGCGCGAACGTCATAGGCCCCAGCCGCCCGATAAACATCATCAATATAATCACTATCTTCTGCCCTGCTGTCAAATGCGACGTAATTCCGGTTGACAAACCGACCGTCCCAAACGCACTAAAAACCTCAAATCCAATTGACAGGAAATCTTTTTTCTGGCCTGGATCTTCCGCAAACAGCATAAATAAGATCGCGATCGTGATTAACAGCGACGCGCCCGCGAATAGTACAAGCGAGCGACGGGCCGTTCCCATTTCCAGCCTTCGGTCGAACAGCCTGACGTCGCTGTGACCGGTGAACACCGCCCTGACAGTGGCAATGCACGCGGCGAAGGTTGTGGTTTTAATTCCACCAGCGGTACCCGATGGGCTTCCACCAATAAACATTAAAAGCTGGATCACGAATATCGACGCAGGCGCAAGGGCGCCAATATCCACCGTGTTAAATCCAGCCGTCCTAGCGGTTACAGATTGAAAAAGGCTTGCAAGCACCCTCGATTGAAACGGTAATGCCCGGAACGCAGGATCGAAACCACCTTCGATCATGTAAAGAATAATTGCACCGAATATGATAAGGTTCGCGGTTGTCCATAGAACCACTCTTGAATGAAGGCTTAAGCGTTTTCTTTTATCCTTCCGGCTTATAAGTTCACCGATTACCGGAAATCCCAGACCGCCGAGGACAATCAGCGCGCAGATTACTAAATTAAGCAATGGATTGCCGGCGTAATCTACAAGGTTATTCGATATTGTTGAAAATCCGGCGTTGCAGAACGCGGCTACAGAGTGAAAAATGCTGTGCCAGATTCCTTCGCTGATTCCGTATTTGGGAGTGAACACGGGAAGAAGCAATGCCGCGCCAAGCAATTCAATAATTAATGTTGAACCGGCGACTATGGGTGCAATCGTCAATACGTTTACAATCGCGGTCTGTCCAAACTGCTCCTTGATAATTTGCCGCTGCTGGAAGGTGATCTTGTGACCGAGCATAATCGCGAATAACGCGCCGAACGAAATTATGCCGATTCCGCCAAACTGGATCAGAAGCAGGATTACAACCTGCCCGAACCTCGTCCATGCTGTCGCAGTATCGACGACGACCAGCCCGGTCACGCATACGGCGGATGTCGCGGTGAACAAAGCGTCCAGAACGCCGGTATCCACACCCTCTGCCTGACTCTGGGGCAGCATAAGAAACATGGTCCCGATAATAATCAAGCCGAGAAAGCTCCCGCCGAGCACGCGTACGGGCGTAAAAATCGACTGCTGTAACTTTTTCGATTTCATTAACTAATAAGCCAGCCTGTCGCCAGTATTTTACACGGTGGGGGGTGTAAAGCAAAGGAGATCCTAACCTGAATAAAACCGGGTGCGGTCCATACGCGATGAAAGGCGCAAGCCGAACGAAGCTTATGATTGATTTACCATAAATTCCCCCGTCACTTCCAAACCATCCAGCATTTCATCGGGGAGTTCCTTGAGCGCAGCCGCGATCATCGGACCCGCGGTCGCTCCGTACGAATCCGTGTCCCCGCCAGTCATCGCGACCCATCCGAGTACCCACGGGCCGCGCTTCGCGAAAACTTCCGGCGGGTATCCCTCCGGAACCCTGAACCCGCTCTTTTTCACCGACCAGTGCATCGCCCATACCGCAATCTGCAAAGTCGTCAGCACAAACCCGGCTCCGCCTCTCGGCGAATATACAAACGGGCTGAAGCTCATAGGATCGAAATCCGTCTCCCGGAGCGCTTTCCACGCTTTCGGAAGTTCCGCCCCGACATTTTCCCGCCAGCCTCTCACATATTCATCGTCTGAATTCTCAAGCCACTCCGTCCATATCCTCTCAAAATTTTTCACCGGCGCGATTTTCAGCGGCTTCCGTCCTTCGAGATTTTCCCAGATAACCCACGTATGGAATCCGCATGCGATAACCGGTCTCGGCGCGTAGTGAGTCATAATACTTTGATACAGGCTCAGTCGGAACGCATCGTCGAGAGTGTCCGCCATACCGGGAATGATCCCGTTCCGAAGAAGCGACCCGTTAGACGCGTTCAGCGGCCGTCTCCGGAAATCCTTCAGGCCGCCCTCGTACCACGGCGTCCCGTCGGCGATATTTTTCAATCCCTGCTGAGTCGTGACCCCGACATCGTGCGGGTCGGTCGCAGCCCATTCCACGAGCCTTACCGCGATATCTTCCGGATCGAACTTCCCATGCTGCAGATACGATCTCACCATACAGACCGCTGAGACAGCGTCGTCGGATAGCTGTCCCGGCCGCACTTTGAAATATCCGTTGCCGACATGCCTGAACGGCCATCCTTTTTCCTTATACTGCTCGTACAAGGTCAGGACTTCCTCGCGCGACGTGAATTTGGACGTGGTCCCGAGCGAGTCGCCGACCGCAAGTCCTTTAAAGAGAAGCCCGAGATGTTTCTTCGCCATTTTTCCTCACCGTCTCAGAGATTTATCTTATCCGGATTATACCCATCGAACCCGCTATTTAAAGAGGTTTCGTAAGAAAATAAGGATAATAAAAGAGAATAAAAAAATAAATCCGGAACTTTAAACTATCGAAATAGTCATTTATGTGGTAATTTTCAGAGGGGAATTGCGAACATTGACAACATGGGGGCGTACCGGGTTTCGACGGTATCGCTTGAAGGGCCGCTTGCAAGTCGGGATCCCACCCATCCCGTTAAACGGTGGACAAGCCATAACAAATGGCAACGTAAACTACGCTTTGGCTGCTTAATTTAAGCCGCCTGTCTCTTAAGGGTCTGCTATTAGCCCTGAAATGAGGCATAACCTTCTGATAGCTGCCGCCGCGATCATACCCGCTGACCGCGGCGAAAGACTGACGCGGGTTGGCTGATCGAAATACGGTCTCCGGTAGTTCGATCGGCGAGATTAAATCTGGAGTCTACACTTGTAGACGGCGTCCCTGGGGTGATATCGGACGCGGGTTCAACTCCCGCCGCCTCCACCAGCCTTCGCGAATTAAAATTCTAGCGAATTTTAATTCGCTACGGCTGGCAAGCCAGCTAATCCGCCGTAGCTTTAGCGCGGATCAATCCGCCGTAGCATCTGCGCCAGCAGATGCGAAGGAGGAAGCAGGAGGGCGGGGAAAAAACATTTTTCCCGATATTTCATGTCAGGTTTCCACTTTCCCACTCGTTTGATAAGTACTATGAGATACGTTTACCTCCTGAGAAGTCAGACAGACCCCTCAAAACGATATGTGGGAATTACTACAAATCCAGCAAGACGGCTTGAGGAACATAATTCCGGAAAATCATATCACACCAGCAAGTACCGTCCGTGGGTATTTACGGCGATAATCCAGATGCAGGATGACATTCGGGCTGAAGAACTTGAAAAATACCTGAAATCAGGTTCGGGTAGGGCATTCGCGAACAGGCACTTGTGGTAAATGCGTCTTTTTTTTTATTCAGCAAAAATAACTCCCCGATAATGCGGTAAAATTAACACCGTATGAAATACTCCATCATAACAATCATCCTGATCGGGATACTTGTCATCATTACTGGTCATTCCGGATGTTCGACCTCATCTTCCGCTGACACAGAAAATCCGAATGGATTCGACTTCACGTTAGGAAGTACGGAAAACAGCGGACTTCTACCTAATGTTCAGACAGGTACAACGAAGAATATCATCATTTTTATCGGCGACGGGATGCAGCTTGAGAACGAGATCGCGTTAAGCAGGTATCTTTACGGCGCCGACTCCGGATTAGCGTGGCATGATTTTGAGTATCAGGGCTGTGCAACGACGTGGGATATAGACACCTATAACCGGTTCGCGAGAAATCTGGGGAAACCGGCATACACAGAGGGCAGTTTCGATCCGATCGTTGGGTTCGATCCGTTTCGCGGCGGCGAAGCTCCATGGCCGATCGGCAACCCTCCAGACCCGGATTATCTTTTCACTGCGCTTCCGACATGGGATGGCGGAGCAGGCAGTTACGCGATTCCGGCAACCGATTCAGCATCGGCGGCGACAGCGCTCGCGACGGGGCACAAGACAGATCAGGGGAATATCTCATGGGAATCCGGCGACCCTCCGGACGGGAAGTTAGCCACAATCTGCGATCGGCTCTCGGAGGCGGGAGTTTCGACGGGAGTCGTGACATCGGTCGAATTCTCGCATGCGACCCCGTCCGCATTTGTTGGGCATAATGTAAACAGGGGAAATCCGGGGCAGATTGCCCACGAAATAATTACTGAGACGAAGCCGGATGTGGTAATAGGCGGGGGGCATCCGGACTGGATTTCGGGTTACATTTCAAATTCCGATTACACGACGATCAAGAACTCAACCGAGTATATTTTTGTTGAGAGAATGGCGGGGGTAAACGGGGGCGACGCGCTTCTCAATGCCGCTGATTCCGCGGTCTCGGAAGGGAAGAAACTTTTCGGGCTGTTCGGCGGAAGTAATGGGTGTTTCGAGCCGGCGGTTCCGCATGATACTCCGGGGAGTCCGGGGTTCGATGTGAACGAGGAGAATCCGTCGCTTGCGGAAGCGACCGATGCCGCATTGAATGTCCTTGGATCGCGCGGAGACGGATTTTTCCTGATGGTCGAGCAGGGGGATATCGACTGGGCGAACCATTACAACGACTATCGCTGGATGATCGGCGCGATGTGGGATTTGGATGAGGCGGTAAAAGCCGCGGTCGAGTTCGTGAACCGTCCGGATGACAACATCAACTGGAACAATACATTGATAATCGTCACGTCCGATCACGCGACCGGGGGCTTGAGGCTGTCGGATTCGCATCGACTGGGATCGGGCGATATGCCTGAGATGACCGGAACGAAATACCACTACAATTTCCCCGGCGGCGAGGTCGATTACAGGACGACGGTGCATATCAACGAGCCTGTTATGGTGTACGCGACCGGAGCGGGGACTGAGTTGTTTGGGCAGTATGAAGGGATGTGGTATCCGGGCACAAGGCTGATCGATGATACCGAGATTTACGAAGTGATGATGGAGTTTGCGGGGAGTTCGTGAATTGGATAAAAAGATGTCCTGAAGCGGCGTTCTCGATAACTCCTACTCCCTCCCCCCCCTCGACAATCTTTATCTTCTCCGATGTGAGATCGTTGAGCTTATAGACAACATGGTCGCACTTGAGGGCTACATTTCGCTACAAGCCACGTAAACTCCGCTTATAGCTGCAACTAGACTGTGTGATCAGGGATTATGTCGATATTCAGCCCAATTTTCGACATGTTCTGGCGATATGTCGATGATTTCGACATATCGCCAAGGTCATGTACACATTTTCGGGTTTTATGGACACGATGATTAGTTCATGTCCACAACATGGACATGATCCGGAACAATCAGAACTACTAATCAGCCATACCCCTGACCCTCATTTTGTTCCCGACTCCGCCCCTCTAGCAGCTCTAAGGCTTTTTAGCGGGGAGGATCGGCATACAGTCCCGAGAATGGGAGCGGAGGGGTATCTAAATTTCGTCATTGATTTCTAGTTTTTGGACCCTCTTGAATTATGGCAGTCCTGTTGATAGTATTAACTATCTTTAGCATATGGAGGAATCCCATGCAGAATTGCGAAGTAGATAAATGTACGAACACCGTACCTAAACCGGGTCATACTCTATGTTACGATCACTGGAAAGCTGAGAGAGATGGAGAGTTATTCGCTTGTGAAAAGTGCGGTAAGTTAATGGATAAGGATTTACCCCTGTGCTCCAAGTGTTACCACGCTGAAAAGGCACCTCAAAACTCCATTAAGAATATTTCAAGCAGCACGGTGTCTTCAACCGCGTTGGGAAAGGAGTACGGACTTTCAGCTACAAAAGTCAATCAGATACTCGCCGAGCTTGGTTGGATAATGAAATACACAAAAGGATGGACTTCAACCCCTGCGGGAAGGAAAGAAGGAGCTCAAGATAGGGAAATGAAGGACTCCGGAGTCCCTTATGTTGTATGGCCTGGGGCTATCATTAACAACAAAATTTTATCCAGGTCTATTCGTGAATTTAAGGGGGAAGTTGTTGAAGAAAAGGATCCTGTTACATCCCAGGATGACTCTGTATCACATGGTTTCCGTGAGAAATTTCCCTGTACATACCGTGCAACAGATGGTCATATGGTCCGGTCCAAGGCAGAAGTACTCATAGATAATTTTCTTTATGCGAATGGAATTGTGCATGCTTTTGAACGAAAGTTACCGATTGAGGAAAATGTATACTGTGATTTTTATCTGCCAGAGAAGAAAGTGTATATCGAATATTGGGGACTTGAGAACGATGAAAAATATCAAGCCAGGAAAGAAGAAAAGAAACTCATATACATCAAATACAACTATAATTTAATCGAGTTATTGGATAAACACGTTCGAAATCTGGATGATGATTTCCCCAAAATGCTTTTAGCTTACGGAATTAATTCAGAAGGCTAGCCAATTTTTCCCTTGTTAATCTCCTGATTAGTCTCGGCAAAGAACGCCTAGCGAAAGTAACTTCGATTCTCTTTTCCAATTATAACAAATGCATCAGAGCACGACCGTCAGGGAGTGCTTGATGATTACGTGCACTCCCTTATGGTCGTGCCTCTGTTAATGTCTCTCTTTATGTCAGTAATATTGGAATTTTATGATTAATTACTTAAATTAAATTATTGGATTAAAATTGTTACCCTTCATCAGCTAAAAACATGTATCGCGGTGGATTTGAAATGGGCCCAGACATTGTCTCCGACATTGAGGCCGAACGACCGCATCGCGCGGTCGGTAAGGGTCGCGCGGATCGGCAGGTCGGGAAGACAGTCGATAGTGATCAGCACTGTGAATTCCCCGGTTTTTTCGATGCGTTTGACTTCTCCGAAAAAGCTATTGCGGGCGGAGGAATCGATTTTCTCCCTCGAGAGAATGACTTCATTAGTGTGAAGCGAGACGGTGTATACGCGATTTTCTTCAAGCTCGCCGGGATAGTAAATAGCCAGTCCGCCGGGGGTTTCAAGATTGAATCCGTCGGCGATTTTTCCGGCGCGCATGCGGTAAAGATTTTCCGGCGTCCATGGCGACAGCGTCCCCTCCTGAAGCGTCAGGACCGAATCGGCGATCCTGTACGCGTCGCCAAGGTCATGCGTGGAAAAAACGATGGTGGGGTTGTGCGGCAGGTTACTTAGCGCCCGGACAAGAACGGAGACACTTGCGTGGTCCATGTGAGTAAACGGCTCGTCGAGGAGAAGGATCGGGGTTTCCCTTAAAAGGGCGCGCGCAATCGACGCGCGCCTGCGCTCTCCTCCCGAAAATGTGCGGGGCGATCTGTTTCCAAGATCGTTTAATCCCAGGAGCGACATGGGTTTTGAAATGAGGTCGTGGCGCGCTACCCGTGAAAGTTCCGAGCCTGAAAGCGCGAAATTCATATTTGAAAGCAGAGAACCTCGAAAGAAAAAAGGTTCCTGAGAGGCGAACGACAGAATCAAGATCGAGGACAGGACGATTGTTGTATGCCTTTTTTACATTTCTGAATTCAAGGGCATTCATGTTTTCGACCTGTGCGTTGCCGCATAGACAGCTATATTAATTGCAAAAACCAGGAACAGGAGCACAACGCCGAGGGCAAGCGCTTTTGACGTTTCGCCCTGGCTCGCAAGCACCGAAATGCTGGTCGTAATAGTCCGGGTTTTGCCGAGAATATTTCCGCCAAGCATTGTGGACGCGCCGATCTCGGATATTACCCTCGCGAATGCCGCGAGCAATGTGAGGAGGATGAGTCCGCGAATTTCTCCAAGCAAAACTATGTACGCACGTAATTTCCCGACTCCCAGTGAAAGAGCGGTCGGGATAATTCTCGGATCGGAGGCTCTGATCGAGTTGGAAACCATTGTGAGAATAATCGGAAGCGCAAGGATTACCTGTCCGAACACAATGGCGGCAGGCGTGAACAAAAGATGATATTGCCCAAGCGGACCGTCCCTCGTGAGGAGCATGTATCCCAGAAGGCCGACCACCACTGTCGGCAGAAAAAGAAGAGTGTTGAGAATAATGTCGATAAACCGTCTGCCCCTGAATTCGGCGAGTCCGAACAGAAGCCCTAATGGAAACGCGATAATCCCAGCGATCAGAATTGCACTTAGGGAGACGGAAAATGAAGTCCGGAGAGCATTAACAACATCCGGGTCCATGCTGAAGAGCTGAGTAAATGCATCGAAAAGCTCATGTGCCATTGTTTAATTCCCGATCGCCTGTGTCGATGCATCCGCGTATCCATCGGGATTCACTGTATAAAGCACATGCCCGTTCATTTGAAAATCCGAAATCCGGTTCTGCCCTTCCGGGCCGGTAATCCATTCGATCAGCGCGTCGACTTCGTCCTGCCTGAGGTCGGGATGAAGGTCCGGGTTCAGAGACACGATGGAGTAAATATTGAGCAGCATTGATTCTCCCGATGGGGAGCTCTCCGGATAAAGGATTACGATGTCGAGGTTGTCTTCCATCGACCGGAATGTGCCGGTATCGGTCAGGGTATATGCTTCCATTTCATTAGTCATGGTCAGCATGGCGCCAAGAGTTGGCGATCCGGACTGGATATACCATGATCCGGAAGGAGTCGCATCCAATTCACCCCAGATTTCAAGCTCCCGGATGTTAATCGCGGAATTGTCGCCGCGAGAGATAAAGGTCGATTCGGAGTCCATGATCGCCCTGAATGCATCCATGACATTCGAAGCCGAGGCGATATGCGCGGGATCGTCCACCGGACCGACAATGGCATATTCGTTCTGCGCCACATAATAACGCGCAAGTCCGTACCCATCCGCAATGAATTGCCTTTCCAGGTCAGGATCATGCACCAGGACCACATCGACATCTCCCGCTTTGGCGAGTTCGAGAGCGCGACCGGTACCTGCAGAAATTACATCGACTTGAATCCCTGTCTCCGACGTGAATTCCGGGAGTATCCGGTCAAGAAGCCCGGAGTCGTTTATGCAGGTTACGAGCTTTATGGATACCGGAGAAGAGGCTCCACCTGTAGAAGACTGAGCTGAGGCGAGGCTGCAGAGTGTTGTTTGAAGGAATACTGCGGTGATCAGCATAAAGTATCCCATTTGACTGCGAATTGTGTTTTTCATCGCGATTTTCTCTCTGGATGGCATGATAAAATTATCGAGCGATATGTAACATACAGCATAACGCTTGTCAAGACCATATTTTGATTTCGTGTAAGGATCGGGGACTGGCAACTCCCCTGCTTTTTCGTCTTGACACTCGACTGCGGTTCGTGTAAAATGACCAAATAGACGATTTCGGTCATTTGTTCATTTAATTTATCTAATACTCCTATGATAGGAAAAAGCCGCAGAAAAGCCGATGCGAGTGCCGCGGAATCCCGTGGAAACGGGAAAAGGGAGCGGATACTTCTCGCCGCGTGGGAGACAATCCGCAAATATGGGTTCGACAAGACCACGGTTTCAGACATCGCCAAAGGAGCCGGAATCGCCAAAGGCACTGTTTATCTCTATTTCCGCTCCAAAGATGAGATCATGCTCGCCCTGGTCGAACTCACGAACCGCCGCATCAACGACCGCCTTGAGCGTATCGCCGAATCGCAGATCCCGCCGCGCGCGAAAGTGCGCGAAATCCTCATGTTCCGAATCCTGAGAATCTACGACATCGTGAAATATCCGCACGGCGAGGAAATCGTCTCGGCCATGAAATCGTCGATCTCGAAAATCATCGGTGCATTCCTCGATGAGCAAGCCGCGCTGGTAAAAAAATGCCTTGACGAAGGAGTCAAGTCGGGAGAGTTCACCAAAATAAACACCGGGCAGGTCGCGGGCACGCTCGTCGCCATGTTCGAACTCCTGACACCCCCTTACTACCGTATCCGCTCGAAGTCAGAGCTTGAAAAATTCGCTGGCACACTACTCGATCTCGTATTATCCGGAATTGAGAGGAAGAAATCATGAGCGCGGGGGATATTTTCAAAATCCGGAAGGGTGACATGGTCTCATTTATTGGAGCCGGTGGGAAAACTTCGCTCATTACCTCAATCGCCCTTGAACTGTGTCGCAAATTTTCGTTGGCCGTGACGACCACCACGAAAGTGTTTCCTTTCGATTCGAATTCATTTGATAACTTCTTCGGAACAGTCAATGATTACATATCTGCGGATAAAAATAGAAACGACGTAAAAATCCCCGCCTTCTTTAGCTTACGGGATTCCGAAGGGAAATGCCTTCCACCATCGACCGAAGAACTCGCGCGTCTTGCCGAGACATTCGATGTGGTGCTTATCGAAGCGGATGGCGCGCACGGCAAGTCCCTTAAAAGACCGCGCGTGAATGAACCCGCCGTGCCATGGTTTTCAAAAAAAGTTGTCTGGGTTACCGGTGCGGATGTCCTCGGCAGGAAATTTTCGGATGAGCTTGTATTCAAACTGGAGACTTTCGAATCGGCGGATCTTCGCGGAGAAGATGAAATCGATTTCTGCAACCTCCGTCGCGCCCTCTATGCGAAGGGCGGATATCTCGACAAACTTGCTGACCAAGAGATTTATTTAATGATCAACAAGGTTGATTCTGCTCTGGATTTCGAACGCGATTCCGTGCGGCGGCTCTGGCATACGAGGCTGTCCGGACTTGTCCTTTCCGGCCTTGACGGGAGGCGGCGCTATTTCGAGGAAATTACAAACCAGGGAATTTCCGTCGCGACCGTTATTCTCGCCGCCGGATTGTCGGAACGGTTCGGCTCGCAGAAACTTCTTGCAAAATATAAAGGAAGCCCTCTGATATGCCATGCTGTAAACGCCGCGCTTGGGGGCGGACCCGAAAAATTATTTGCCGTAATCCCCGATAATTCGCCCGTCCTCCGCGAAGTCATCGAATCATGCGGCCCGGTTGAAATTGTCGAGAATCCGCACGCGAGGCTCGGGATATCAAGCTCCATCAAGGCGGGTCTTGAGCGGCTTACGAATAGCACAGAAAATCCGCCTGCAATGATGTTATTGCTCGCCGACATGCCGAATGTGGATTCCGATCTGGTAAAAGAAGTACTGTTCGCTTTCCGAAACTCCGGCACACCGATAAGCGCGCCATTTGAGGACGGAAGATTTGGGCATCCGGTGATTTTTCATCCGGTGATGTTCGGAGAAATTTCAGGGATTACCGGAGACACCGGCTGCCGTGAAATCCTGCGTCGCGACCCGGAGATGGTGAAAGTAGCAGTACTATCGCAGCCCGGAACTCAGAAAGATATAGACACACCTGCCGACATCAAAAGGATCGATCTTAATGGACGAATTTTACAAAGCATTCCGTGAGGCGCTTGAACACGGCCATCCATTTGCCATTGCTACAGTCGTGCGGGTGCATGCCTCTACGCCGCGGGAGCCTGGCGCCAAGATGGGAATAAGGCCTGACGGCTCGATATTCGGCACAATTGGCGGGGGAGAACTCGAGGAACTTGTGAAAGCGGATGCGCTTGAAGTTATTCGCACGCGAAAATCAGTATTGAAAATATATTCCCTCATCCCCAGCGCAGCCGGGGGAATTGGAACGGAGTGCGGTGGTGAGGCGGAGATATTTATCGAGCCGGTCGGATTCGGATCGAAACTCCTTATTTTCGGAGCCGGTCATATTGCGGGGGCTCTCTACAAAATCGCATCGGTACTCGGAATGGGGATCGAGATTGTGGACGAGCGCCCTGAATACGCGCGGGCTGAGCGTTTCCCGGGCGCGATTGTCCGGTGCGCTGAAATTTCGGCTCTTGACGCTGAAGGTCTGGTTACACCCGACACATACGCTGTTGTAGTCACGCACGGGCACGGTAACGATCGCGAGGCGTTGAAATTCCTTCTTGGACATGGTGCCGCATACGTGGGAATGATCGGTTCCCGTCGCAAAGTGAAGGTGCTTTTCGATTTGCTCGCGAAAGAGGGGGCAGACAGGGTGGAACTAGCGAGTGTACATGCGCCGATAGGGCTTAACATCGGAGCTGAAAGTCCGCAGGAAATCGCGCTTTCCATCCTGGCGGAAATTGTCGCCATCCAGCGGCTGGGAAAATCGCCCGCCAGCATGAAGGATACATAAATGGTAAATAACGCATACATACTGGTACTTGGCGCGGGCGATTTCGCTAGCGGCGCCATACGCAGGCTTAAGATAGCGGGATTCCGTGTTGCCGCGACCGAACTTGGGGAGCCACTTGCCATACGTCGCGGCGCTGCATTTTCGGAATCGATTTTCAGGGGAAAAATCGAGGTCGAGGGTGTGACCGCCGTACGCTCCATCCTGGCTGATTTCGAAAGCGCGATTGCGGAAGGGTTCGTTCCAGTTGTGGTCGACAGTGATCGCGCAATGCTTAAAATCCGCGCATGGGACGTGCTCGTCGACGGTCGCATGACCAAAAGAAAAACGGACACGCTCATCACCGATGCGCCAGTCGTCATAGGAATGGGTCCAGGATTTACTGCGGGTGTAGATTGCCACGCTGTCGTGGAAACGAAAAATGGCGACGATCTCGGACGGGTGATTTATAGCGGTCCCGCTTCCGAATATACGGGTGTGCCGAAAGAAAATGATCTCGACCTCTGCGGCACCCGCACTCTGGAAACTGACATTAGTAAACTGGTATACTTCGCGGATAAGGGCGGCCTCTTTGAAACTGAGTGCGACATCGCCGATTCAGTGGCGGAAGGCGATGTCCTTGGCTATATCGACGGCACGCCAGTGGTTGCGCGGGCTTGCGGAATTCTTCGCGGAATCATGCACACGAATCTGGAAATATGTAAGGGCGCAAAGCTCATCGAAATCGATCCCGCACGAAGGCGCGAGTTGTGCTTCAGAGTCAGCGCAAAAGCGAACGCGATGGCAGGCGGTGTGCTTGAAGCCGTTTTTTCACTTCTTAATATGAATAATCAAAAATGTGGAGGAGTTTATGAAAATTCCCGGCATCAAACTGCATAATGCGGCGGACCTCGCGAATGCGTGTTCGCTCCTCGAAAAATATGGCGAAAGCGCAAAGGCGTTAGCTGGCGGCACCGACCTCGTGGTCGACCTGAAGCAGAAACGAGCCGTGTTCGAACACATTGTTGTGCTTGGCGGCATCGCGGGGCTTGATGAAATCAAGCTAAGAAAAGGCATTTTACAAATCGGCGCGTTGACGTCCCTTGCATCACTCGCGGAGAGCCGGATAATTAAAAAGCATCTCCCTGCTCTCTCGGACGCAGCGTCGACGATGGCGACCCCGCAGGTGCGAAATATGGGCACAATCGGAGGGAATGTTGCAATGGCTGTGCCGAGCGCGGATCTTCCCCCGACGCTGATCGCCGCCAATGCCCGGATCATAACCGATTCTCCAACCGGAAGCCGCATAATTCCCATCAGGGAATTTTTCACCGGTCCGCGAAAGACCGTCCTCGGGGCAGCGGAACTTATCAGGGAAATCGAGATCGATGTCCCGCCGGCAAATTCCGGATTGTCGTACAAAAAATTCCAACTGCGCAATTCCGCCGCCCTTGCGGTTGTCGGAGTCGCGGCATCCCTTGTGGTTGAGGATGGAAAAATTTCCGACGCATGCATCGTACTTGGTGCAGTCGCGCCGACCCCGTTGATTGCCGTAAAAGCCTCACGATCGCTCATTGGCGCGAAGCCGGATTTCGAAGCTTTCGCCAATGCCGGAAAAATTGCCTGCGAGGAAGGGAAACCCATCTCGGATATCCGCGGCTCCAAAGAATTCCGCTGCCGCTTAATCGGAGTCCTTACCAGACGCGCTCTCGAAGAAGCGAACGGAAGAATCAGAACGGCTCCGAAGAGGAGGAAAAATTAGCCATGCATAAAACAATTACTTTGAATATAAACGGACGCGATTACTTCGTCTCGATAAAATCCTCGGATACTCTTCAGGACGTTCTACGGGACAAACTCGGGCTGACCGGAACGAAAAAAGGCTGCGAACTTGGTGTTTGCGGCGCATGCACGGTCATCATCGACGGAAAAACGATGAATTCATGCATCATTCTTGCCGAGACCGTGCAGGGCAAAAAAATCGAGACAATCGAGGGTATAAAAAAAGATACCGACCTCCATCCCATTCAGAAATCCTTCGTGGAGCACGGCGCGATACAGTGCGGCTACTGCACACCCGGAATGATTATGAGCGCGAAAGCCCTTATAGATAAAAATCCAAAGCCAACGCGCGATGAAATCAAGGAAGGGCTGTCCGGAAATATCTGCCGCTGTACCGGCTACACGAAAATCATCGAGGCTGTTGAAGACTGGCAAAAATTCAAAAGGTCGGGTGCGAAAATCAAGCACGAAGACGACCTTGATAAATTCCAAACCGTGGGAAAAAGCATGCCGCGCGTCGATGCGTACGACAAGGTGACCGGGAGCGCGAAGTACACCGGCGATTTCAAATTCCCCGGAATGCTTGTCGGAAAAATTCTTAAGAGATGAAAAATATAAAAATAATATCAACACCCGCGTTGATCATCATTTCGGCGACATCGAGAAAGGGTTCAAGGAAGCCGACTATACGCGAGAAGAGACTTTTATCGGGAACCATGTCTACCAGGCGCCGATGGAGCCGCACGCATCAATCGCAAATATCGAAGGCGATGGCACCATTTTGCTCTACTCCTCGACGCAGGTTCCACATTATCTCCATTATCAACTTGCGCGCGTATTCGAAAGGCCTCTGGGGACGATACGGGTCGTACGGCCTCATGTCGGCGGTGGATTCGGCGGGAAGGCGGAAGCCGCTCCGACAGACTATATTTCGATCTGCCTCGCGATGAAGACTGGCAAGCCTGTCATGGTGCAGTATTCGCGTAAGGACATGTTCGAGCATTTCCGCGGACGCCACAAGCAGTACATCACATACAAGATTGGCGTGAAAAAGGACGGCAGAATCACCGCCGTAAAAAGCACAATTTATCTTGACGGCGGCGCCTACAGCTCGTTCGGAGTCATCAGCGCATACTACGCCGGGTCGATGCTTGCCACGCTCTATAAAATTCCGAATTACAAATACGACGGTTATCGTTTATACACGAATAAACCGGCATGCGGCGCGATGCGCGGGCACGGCTGTCCGCAACCCAGGTTCGCGTTCGAGTCGTTGCTCACGATGATCGCGGAGGATCTCGGCATCGACCCGATTAAAATCCGCGAGATCAATGCGATGGACCCGAACACGAGGACAGTCAACGACCTCGATATCCGCTCGTGCGAGTTGAAAGCCACTCTTACGGCGGTGCGGAAGAAGAGCGAGTGGAACCGGAAGTACGGAAAATTGAAACCGGGTCACGGCATCGGAATCGGCTGCGGAGGGTTTGTCTCCGGCGCCGGTTATCCGATATACCGCTCGAAATTTCCGCACTCGAACGCCATCATACGTATTACCGAGGACGGCCACGCGGCAATTGTCGAAATCGCGGCAGCCGAAATCGGACAGGGAAGCGAGACTGTCCTCGCGCAGATGGCCGCGGAAGGGCTCGGCATCCCGCTCGAAAGAATCCGCATGAAATCATGGGATTCCGACATAAGCCCGATCGACCTCGGGGCGTATTCGAGCCGCATCACTCTCATGGGCGGAAACGCGGTATCGCGCGCCGGACGCGACGTGGTCGAGAAAATCCTCCCGTACGCAGCTAAGGAACTTGAAATCAGTGCGGAGGACCTTGTCGCAGAAAATGGAGTCATTCGCCACAAGTCCGATAAAAAGAAATTCATGGCATGGAGCGAAGCCGCGCGAATGTATTTTTCCGAAAATGGCCCGCTCGTGGGCACCGGAAGCTACTCGCCACCTGAAGGACTCGGCGGCACATATAAAGGAGCGCCGGTCGGGACAAGTCCCGCGTATTCGTTCGGCGCGTCTGTCTGCGAAGTGTCCGTGGACCTCGAAACCGGCAAGGTGTCAATCGAGAAATTCACCGACTATCACGACTGCGGGACGCCTATCAACCCTATGGCTGTCCACGGACAGGTCGAGGGCGCGATTGTAATGGGCGCGGGCGAGACGATCATGGAGGACACCGTCTTCGACGACCACGGCAGGATTGTGAATCCCAACCTGCACGAGTATCTCGTCATGACCTCGAAAGACGTGCCGGAAATTTTCTCCGGGCTTGTTGATTCCTACGAGCCGGAAGGACCGTTCGGCGCGAAAGAGGTCGGTGAAGGCGCGACGCTTCCTGTGTTAGGCGCAATCGCCCACGCCATCGCCAATGCCACCGGCGTATGGGTGAAGGAGTTGCCGATCACACCGGAAAAAATTCTTAAAGCACTGGATGAGAAGCGGAAGAAGGACGAGAAAACATCGAAGCCGAAATGCGGCTGCGATTAATAGTATTACGATACAGAGGCACGAGCGTAAGCGAGTGCTTCATTAATGCCAAGCACTCGCTTACGGTCGTGCCTCTCTTAACTCCATCATCTCGTCGTATCCCCCCGGTGGAGGGACCCAGATTGTGTAATTATTCTCGGCTTTATCGGGAAGCGCAATACGCCGCTCCTCCCAGTTATTTTGCATATCGATAAGAATGACCCCATCCGAATTCATTTCGCGGAGTGCGATCCATCGTTCACCGATAATAGCTTTATCAGCTTGAAAAACTTCGTGGATTACAGAACCATCCGATGCGTTGATAAACTGGGTTTTCGGCAGGGTTGAATGTGATTGTGAAAGACCGATGATTGATCCGTCGGGACTGACAGACAATAAGCCAGGATCAATGTCATCTAATATTTTATGCCATTCGCCAGTATAGATATTGTAACTGGAGATTTCACGTAAAAATGTTATTGGGGAAATATAATGAATAACGATGACGTTACCATCAGCTGAAACCCACGGATGAATGCGAATATCCATGTCATTGCTCTGCCAAGGTGGACTTGACTGGAATTTGCCTGTAATTATTGTCAATTCAGGCAGATGAAGTACTGCGTACTTATCTTCCTCGCAAACTACATAGGTCGGACCACCTTGCACCGATGCGTAATCGAATTGTTCAATTCCATCAGGCATATTTATAATTACAGCTTTATTCATAAATATCTCTGGCAAAGAAATTATTCTTTGGATTGGATGTTCTGAAATTTCCATAGTAGCAATGAAGGTTATCATGCCGCTATCCGATACAAAGGGCTCCAAGCTTGACCATCCAAAAGATCTTGTAATAAGGTCCACCGGTTCGAAGTTGAAGGTGACCATGAACGAGTTATCCAACCATGTATTACAAATTACAATCGGCTCTCCCTTTGCCCCAGCTTGATTAATCATTCCGATAATCTGAGATCTACTCCTCTGTATCGAAATGAAGACGTAAATAATGGTTAATAATATTGCGATGACAGGAAGGATGTATCGAAACTTCCTCATTCCGACCTCCTTCCCCATTCTCTGAAGGCAAGGAGTGTGAAGATAATCGAAAGCACAAGCCAGCCAGGATTCATTAATAAAACGATTGGCCAGCCTGAATCGCCAAGGATACTTTCGCTAAGCACTGGATCAGCCCTGATGATTCCATAAAATGCTGCCGGAATCAGAATATATGCAATGTATGTAAAGAAAAAAGGACCGCCCCGTTGTTTTAATCTTGTGCCCCACCAGAATCCCCAACTGATCGGTAATAAGCCAAAGCCAAGAATTTCGATAAATGCTGCGCAGTAAAGTATTGGCATTGCGTACTTACTGATAGATAAAATATCGATTAGTCTGTAAACAGCGATTTCTGCACCCATGAATACAAAACTATTGATAAAACTACTTTGGGGATCATCCATTGGTGATGAAATGGAAGCAGGCATTGGAAAACTTGCGCTGAGACGTAGCCCAAAGTTTAAAGCGAGTACATAGACAATTATAAAAGGAAGTGCAAACTCGATCCATGTCAGGAAAACCGCGATCATCCTTGGCATAAGAGCTTGGTAAGGACGAAGCGGAACAGATTTCAGCGAATTATCAGCCCCTCCCTCGAATACATATGCCCTCGATACCGCCCATCCTATTATTATTGGTGTGATTCCCAAGAATCCGTACGTGCAAATTGGCTGTACAAGTTCATCTATTTTAAAAGGGACAAAATCGAAAAGCCAGAGCCCGAAATACACCGCCGCAGCGCACCATAGGATTCCCCACACGATGAAAATGAATTTCCCGGACCAGATACGTCCGCAGGCGCGTTCATACAACGCCCATGAATAGCTGTCTTTGAATGATAGAAGCTTTCCCATTATTTCCATGCCCGATCAGCAGTTGATCCAGGAACACACTGTATCGAATATCTGGCTGTAATTCAATTAGACAGACTTGCAGGATTACCCTAATGTTTCAGACATTTTCGGGTATGCGGGGTTTCAATCACAAATTCCTTATTTTAAGATTTGCCGTTATCTTAAAATAAGGGAAATGATATTTTAAGATTTAAAATAAAAGCACCCGAACTGATAATCCCCCCTAAAACCAAACCCAGTTCTCGTCACGTTCAGGCGGAGGTTCCTCGTCACCACCTGATCCGTCATCGGGATTACCCGTACTATCATCAGGCGGGGCATCCTCCGGTGGTAATTCCGCTCCCGTTCCGTCGTCCTCATCGTCCTTGTC
>JAPKYR010000164.1 GCA_026394215.1 bacterium | reverse complement strand
CGCGTCAGCGTCGATTGTAACTACTCTGGCTACAGGCCCCAGTTGTGAGGATGTGTCTATAGATGGAGGATATGCTTACCTTGCGCTCTATGGCGGGCTTCTTCAGATCGTCGATATCGATCCCCCCGCATCGGCATCGATTATCAATTCTGTCACGCTTACCAATCCCGCTTATGCCGTGGACGTGAAGGACGGATATGCATTCGTTGCCGATACGAATACTGGAATTGTAGTCGTCGATGTGGATCCTCCTGGAACAGCATCGGTCATATCCTCACTGTACTGCTCTGGCTCTATGAGTGAAGTGAAGATTAACGGTAATTATCTGATCGCAGGGTCTCAAGGGAAAACTCTAATGATAGATACTACAAATCCATATTCGCTTTCAATTACGAAAGTCATTAATTATCCCGGCGAGGTTAGAGAGGTTGCCGTAAGCTCCAACAGGATGCTTCTGGCAAATGCCGACAGTGGGGTTCTTGTTATGGATATTTCAAATCCGGAAAACCCGCAAGTGACAAAGTCTTTAGATGTCGCCCTGGCATCTGTGGTCGATATCGATGGCAATTACGGATATGCTCTCGGCAGTTATAGCTTTGTAATCATCGACATGTCGACGCCAGGTTCTGAGACTGTTATCAAGGAAATATTGCTTACCAATAGTGCTAAGGAGGTTTTAGTTTCAGCGGGCTATGCATATATCGCAGACATATCTCAGGGGTTAATGATTTATGATGTTGATCCGCCTGCGACAGCTTCGTTCGTGACTATGGTCCCAACCGCACTTCAGGCGAATGGTGTGGATATTTATAACGGTTATGCCTTTGTTGCCGAGGGAACTTACCCAAATGGAAATCTGGGGGTTGTCGATATAGATCCCCCGGCAACCGCTTCAGAGGTCCATACTGTCGCGCTCCCATTTTTGGCATATGAAGTGAAAGTTGCCGGCAATTACGCATACGTAGCGGACGGGAGTTCCGATCTGCAAGTTGTCGATATAAGCGCCCCGCTTACCGCGAGCCTTGTAGGATCGGCTAATCTGACCGGCGAGGTAGCCCAATCGATAGATTATGACAATGGGTATATTTTTGTAAACGATTACGCACTTGGTCTTGTGGTTCTGAATATTCTGGATCCTGTTCATCCTGTTGAATTAACGAATTTGGGTACACTGGGTTATAAGGTCGATATCGACGTACAGGGAAATTACGCGTATCTGGCATGCATGGAAGGAGGACTCAGGATTATCAGGCTGTATTAGACAAATTCCACTTGAGATTAATTCTTACGGCTCGGCTGGAGCCTCGACCTCCCATTTCTTGAAACCTTGATTCAATATCATAAGGTTGGCGTGGGAGGGCGAGGCTCCAGCCGAGCCGATTTTCCAAATAAGCCTTTTCGATAATCCAAGGTCATATTCGACGCAATTTCCTTCACAAAAATTAAATCCGATAACGGTGGATTTAGCGACATTAGTTTGTATATCCTATCTGGTATAGATATACTAATTTTAGGTTTTCGGTCGATCTAATAGGTGTACTCGGATAACCACCTACGGATAAGTATGACATCATCGAAAGATGGAAAATCCTGGCTCATCAACCTGTGGCGCAGGCTGATTAAAAATCCCGCAACCCCGCGATTCGGGATCGCTTTGGCGTGCTTTCTGTTAATCATGGGGGTCACGGCCGGCCATCTCGCGAACCCGCGATCCGATGTATTGCTCGTGGGGGATGTGGCGCGGATGGATTATATCGCTCCCCACTCCGCCATGTATACCGATACCGAGGAGACGCAGGCCGCAAGGGAGGTTGCCGCGACTCAGGTCAATCCTGTTTTCAGCATTGATCCGAAGGTCTTTCCGCGCATATCGGTAGATCTGGGTAATTTTTTCCTTCGACTCGATGATTACGCGACTGAATACGCGCAGCGGGTTTCATCCGGCCTTGATGAACAGGCGGAAGATATCGGCAATTCTTCGGAATCGACTTATGATAATACCGTGGGTCCCTCCGAATCCCAGCCCGACGAGACCGAGCCGGTGCAGTCTATCGACCAGTTCGAATCGGATGCGATTGTCGATTTGAACACCATTCTCGATGATTCGCTTCAGATCGAAAGCTACCTTGTCGAGCGGGTTTCGAACGATGATATCAGGCTTCTTATCCATGCAGACGATACTACTCGCGATATGCTGTACGGCACGATTGAACGCGCTATCCGCGAGTTATCTATCGACCTGATTTTCCAGTCCGACCTCGTGCAGGTTCTCGACAGTTTGCGTGAGACAATGCTCGAAAAATCCGCTGAAAACGAGGCGATTCGCGACAAGGGCACATTAGCCTACCAGATAGCAAGCTACTTCGTCCGCCCGAACGCAATACTCGATGAAGCTGCTACTGCGGAAGCAAAACGAATAGACCAGGAATCCACGCCTCCCGTTCAGAAGGAAGTTCGTACCGGCCAGGTTTTTCTGAGGGTGGGCGAGCTTGTTACACAGGAAGACCTCGACATAATGCAGGCGCTCGGTATGCTTGGAACTATTGAAAGATCCAACCGTTATATATCCATTGTTCTTTTCGCCCTCATACTCGCCGTGTCATTTTTCCTTGGGTCCCACTACCTGATCACAAGGGGTGTCAACCAACTCAAAGACTCCCGTTACTTTATCCTGCTATTCACAATTGTCACAATCGGCTACCTCGCCAGCTTTTTCCTGATCCAGAGGCTGTCGCTGGTTGCGGTTGGAAGCGAAGGCCCGATTTTGTTGATGCTGGCTTCTCTTCCGGTTGTAGGGGCAGCCGTATTGATGGCACATTATTTCAAACGAATGCTGGCCGCGACTGTAACCGGTTTCCTGGCGGTGATTGTCACTCTTGCGGCCGGTGAACCTTCAGTCCTTCTTCCGGCTATCTTCCCGGGACTTGCAGCATCGCTTATCGTATGGCGCGACAGCCCCCGAATCCTGATGTTACGGTCTATCGTCCTTCTCCCATTAATCTGGACCGCAGCATTCCTCGCCCAGTATTATACGTCCGGAATGGATATTTCCGTGCTGGCGGCAAAGCCTCTGATCCTGATATATTCGATTATTCCCGCTCCTGTCGCCATGGTGCTGGCTTCATACGTGCTCGATTCCGCGTTCAACATCCCGACCGCGAGCCGTCTGGCCGAATTCGACAACCAGGATCACCCGCTCTTGAGAAAATTGCAGCTCGATGCACCCGGGACATGGCATCATTCCATGATGGTAGGATTAATCGCGGAGGCGGCATGCCAGGCAGTCGGAGGGAATGCATACTTCGTACGTGTCGCGTGCATGTACCATGATATCGGCAAGGTAAGGCGCCCGGAATTTTTCATCGAGAATCAGCATAAAGGCGCGAATATCCATGATAAATACTCGCCGTGGTTGTCAAAAATCATCGTGGAAAGCCATGTGAAGGATGGAATCGCGCTCGCGCAGGCGCATGGGCTTCCCAAAGAACTCGTAGATGTCATCCCGCAACACCATGGCACGAGCCTGATCAAATATTTCTTCAGAAAAGCGCTCGCGATGTCGGAAGACGGGTATGTCAATGAATATGACTATCGCTATCCGGGTCCGAAACCACAGTCGCTCGAAGCTGCATGCATCAACATCGCCGACGCCGCGGAGTCCGCGACCCGTTCGCTCGATGAACCGACCCCGCACCGAATCGAATCGTTGATAAACAAGATTTACGAAGAACGTCTGCTGGACGGGCAGTTCGAGGAATGCGGCCTAGCGTTAAACGAGCTGGAGACCATAAAAAATACGATTATCGACCGCCTTATCGGTTCATATCATGCCAGGATCGAGTATCCTGAGGAAGAGGAACTGCGGCGTCAGTTCCAGTTGAAACGCGCCGAAAGCGACAAATCGGAGAAAAATGGAGTGCCTCAATCCGCCGATGAATGAAAGGACTGCCGACAATTTCAGCATGGACAAGCTCCCCATAGTTTCGGTCTCGATCCTGGAGAATGCGAGTCGGGAATTTCAGGATGAGCGCTCACTTGAAACTGTTTTATCCCATGCACTGGGCCGAATTTTGTCCGAACTCGGTCTTTTTAGCGATCCCGAAAAGACTGAACTTGAGGTTTCGATTGTCGATGATCGGAAAATTCAGGGGCTGAATTTAATATTTCGCAATCTTGATGAACCGACCGATGTGCTGAGTTTTCCGGTCTATGTAAGAGGTGAAATGCCCGGTAAACTAGCCGAAAATGATCCCCCGAGAGGAATCGGGGATATTGTCATCAGTTCGGAGACGATTTTCAGACAGGCTGAAGAGCGTGGAATCGATTTTTTGGAGCGATTCACCGAGTGTTTCATTCATGGGGTGCTGCACCTGTTTGGATATGAGCATGGAAAAGATAAGGACCGACTTGAGATGGAAGAATTGGAAGACAGGTTGTTTGAATCTGTGCTCGAAATCATCTCATAACTAATACTGCCTAACCCGTGTATGCGAAAATCCGCTACCAATTAGTGACAAATCGCGATAGTATGTATAGAATGTTGACTGGATATATAATAAATGGTTGAAGACTTGGAAAGCGATTCTGGTCACCGTAGTAACAACCCTGACAATACAGACCCGACAAAATGTGCGATCGACGGCACAAATTGGTGTTGTGTCTGCCGGGTTTCAAATTATCTGCCTGTCGGCTTGAAGGAAGGTGGAACCGTCCTTGCCAGAGACTGGTAGTTTACCCCCACAACCCGGTATAGCACACCTGGCAGGTATCATTATCTGTTTCTTTCTGGTATTTATTTTCTCGGGACTCGAAGCCGGCCTTCTCAGCCTGAATAAAATCTGGCTGAGCGAACAGGTCGCCGACGGCAACCGTCGCGCGCGCATCCTTCAGAATATTTTAAATACGCCATCGAAACTTCTCTCGGTCATGCTGACGATGGAGACCACATGCAGCGTGGTTCTGGCCGTCCTATGGACAATCATCGGAGTCTGGGGCATCCACGTGTACCATCTTCATGCGTGGTTTCACGGATTATGGTACGCGCTGCTTATCCTGATTCTGGTCATGTTCTGCGAAATTCTGCCGAAATCCATTTTCGCATCCAACGCCGAACGTATCACAATCAAGCTTGCGCCATTCGCGAATTTGCTTATTAAAATCGTTTATCCGATCGCCTTCGTTCTTGAGGGAATCTCAAGGCTCCTTATCAGGGTCACGACCGGCAAATGGCTTAAACCAAGAAAATCGAAAGTTACCGAGGAAGATTTAATTACCATGGTGAGTGTGGGAGAAGATGAAGGGGTCCTCGAAGAACAGGAAATGGAGATGATCCACTCGATTTTCGAGTTCGGCGACCGCACAGCGCGTGAAATAATGGTCCCGAGGGTCGATATGGTCGCGCTCGATCTTGAGGACTCGGTCGAGGACGCTCTGAAAATTATCGTGGAGCACGGACATTCGCGGATACCGGTGTTCGAGGAATCCCCGGACCATATCAAGGGGCTGCTGTTCGCGAAAGACCTCCTTCGCCACATGGAGCAGGGAGACCTCGGAAAGCTGAGCATCGGAGAGCTTGTCCGTCCGAATACCCTTTTTGTGCCCGGCACAAAGGATCTCACCAGCCTTCTTGAGGAAATGCGCCTTCGAAAAGCCCATTTCGCGATTGTTATGGATGAGTACGGCGGAACCGACGGGTTGATTACAATCGAGGATATCCTCGAGGAAATTGTCGGGGATATTCAGGATGAGTACGATAAACCGTTGGAGCGTCTCGTTGAAAAGTGCGATGACGGCACGTTTATCATCGATTCGAAACTCGCGCTTCATGATTTCGACGATGAGATTGGCGTCGAACTTCCCGATTACGATGGGATTGAGACAGTCGGCGGGCTTCTGTACCAGATTTTAGGGAGAATCCCGGAAGTCGGCGAGGAAATCCCCATCACGCCAATCCCCAAAAATGGCAACGGGGACTTTGTAACCGACGACCCGATATACGGCCTGATTACATTCAAAGTACTTGAAGTGGAAGAAAACCGTATCGGGCGGGTCAAAGTCAGTCTGGAAGTTATTCAAAGACCCGAACAATCTCCGGCAAACGGCCATGATAAAGGAGGGGAATAGACATACCTGCTGGAGTCCAACAATCAGGCGCAGTCCCATTAATCTACGACATAACACAAGTCGTGATTTTTGTGATTTTCATAATAATCGCCTATTTCTTCGCGTTTGCCGAGAGCGCCACTATCGCCGCTCAGCGAGTGTTGCTGCATCACGCGGGTACCGAGGGAGATCCAAGGGCAAAGATGGTAGAATCCTTCCGCAATAATCCTCGGCGGTTTTTCGGAACAACCCTGATCGGCACGAATATTTGCATCATCGTCATGTCGGCTGTCGGCGCCCATACACTGCTCCCGCGATGGGGAGTGAATATGGTGCTCGCGACTCTGATAGTCGACATCGTTATCCTGATCTTCGCCGAAATTACCCCGAAAATCCTGTCGCTATCGCACCCGACCTTGAACGCGATGAAAATATCGCGGTCTCTCGATATCGCTTCGAAGATTCTCGCGCCGGTCACATGGCTGATAACCTATCTGCCGTCCAGAATTTTTAATATCGATCATATTTTCCATTCCGGAGCGGGTAAAATAATCACTGAAGAGCAGATCGTTCACATGATCGGGGTAAGCGCAAAGCAGGGATCGATCGATACATCCGAAGGCGAGCGGGCGGTAAAGGTCTTCAAATTCGGCGATACGACGGTCGACGAAGTCATGACGCCGCGCGCCGATATGGTCATAATAACAAGCGGCGACAGCATCAGAAAAGCGCTGCATATTGTAAATGCTTCCGGATATTCAAGGCTTCCGGTTATTTCGCCGGATGGAAGCGACGCGCTGGGAGTTTTTGCCGCAAAGGACGTTCTCAAACTCGCGCAGGAAGGCAAGTTGGGCGATTCGGTCGACCATCATGTTCGCGATGTTCGTTTTATTTCCGAGACCAAAAATATACTGAAACTACTCGAGGAATTCAGATCTTCAGGCGAACAGATCGCGATCGTTGTAAACGAATTCGGCACTATCACCGGCGTTGTAACTTTAGAGGACCTTCTCGAGGAAATTCTCGGCGAGATTTACGATGAATACGATTCGGACGAGCCGGGCGCAAAATGGGTCATGGGAAGCCTTGTGATTCCGGGAAGTTACCCGATTGAAAAACTCGCCGACCGTCTCAATGTTAATATTCCCGAGGGGGAATACGATACTGCCGCCGGATTTATTCTGCACAAGCTTGGAAACGTGCCCCGTCCCGGCGAAAGCATCGATCTCGACGGCTGGAAACTTATCGCGACCCATATAGCAAGGCAGAGAATTACTCGCATCACCGCCCAGCGTAATGATGTCGCGGCAAAGAAATAGTACTATGTAAAAAGGGAAAGGGGACACCTTATTTTTGCCTTAGATATACTCGACTTTTACTCCGGTCTCGACAGGCAAAAAAAGGTGTCCCCGCATACTATAAATCCAGGGAGGACAAATAAAATGAAAATCAGGATGCTGGAAGTATTGATAATAACTTTCGCGATTATCGCCATAGCGTCATGCGCGAAACCCGCGACGGCTGACGTAGACGATTCCCCGCGAACGTCAGACAACACCTCGCAATCGGCTGAACCACAATCGACCGATATTCCCGACAATTTCTGGACCTGGTCCGCGCCGGAGGGTCGCGCGCCGAAATTCATGTTCCTGCATCACTCGACCGGCGACGGATTCATGTTCGACGGCGGAATGGAACAACTTCTGGCCGACGCCGGGTTCGAGGTGCACCATCGCACATACGGCGACGGCTGGGTCGGGGACAACACCGATCCGGTAAATTTCCCCGAGACATTCACCGAGCATTTCGACGACCTGATCTCGTGGAACCTCCCCGAAGGCGAGCGCTACGATATTGTCGCTTTTAAATCGTGCTTTCCCGCGTCGAATATCTGCTCCGATGAGGACCTCGCGGCTTAAACGATAAAAGGCGTGACGAGTGCGCATCCGGAAATACTTTTCGTGGCGTTTTCGACCCCGCCGCTGACTCCGGCCAGCACCGAACCTGAATGCGCGGCAAGGGCGAGAGAATTCAACAACTGGCTGACTGGCGAGTTTGTCGATGGAGAGACGAACCTTGTCGCTTATCCGCTTTTCGAAATCCTCGCGGGCGATGATTCGTCGAGGCGGGATTACAACTGCCTCCGAGCCGAGTATACGGGCGAAGACCCTGAGGACTCGCACCCTAATCACGACGCGAATGTCGTTGTCGCGGAGAATTTCACGGAGTGGCTGAAGGGGTTGGTGTTTTAGAGAGGGGGAATTAGGATCGCCGACAAGTTATTTACCCATTGTGTGAATCGGCTTCCTTGAACCCTACAGTTAACTATGCTATTATCCGCAATGATAACAATTAGGGAATGGGGTACTCAAAAATGGCAATGAAAAACAGCAAAAATACCCGCTCATCCTGTCGTATTGGGAAAGTAAGCTCTTCAAGTTTTCGGGTTATTGTACTTGGTGGTGATATGCCGGGGATGCGTAGTGAAGCATCTTCAATAATGAGAAGGGAAGGACGGACGGTAGCGAGGCGATGTAATGGCCAAAAAAACAAAGCAGGATCCACCAACAAAAAGACATGAACCCCTAAGTTCACTCGGTGGCAGAACGGAGTACGAGCGAGATTATACCGCGATACTCTATTCTCACGCCTTCAGAAGGCTACGTTTCAAAACACAAGTTTTCTATTTTCCAGTTAATGATCATATTTCAACAAGGTTAGATCATTCGCTATATGTATCATCTATCTCCGCAATTATATGCCGTAACCTCAAGGATAAAGGAATTGAATGTGATCCAATTTTAGCGAGTGCAATTGGTTTGGGGCATGATTTGGGCCATCCCCCATTCGGGCACGCCGGTGAAACAGCATTAAATGAACTTGCAAGCAACATCGGAGGTTTTACGCACGCAAATCACAGCTTGCGAATCGTGGATAAAATAGAGAAACCGCGACAAAAGAAACCAATAATTGGGTTAAATCTGACATTGGCAACCAGGGATGGCATCGTTAATCACTGCGGGGAGTCATCTATTACAAAGCTCAAACCAGCATCAATTAAGAAATATGAGGAAGTTGGCACTCGCCAATCATTGCCGTGCACTATTGAGGGATGCGTGGTCCGCCTGGTAGATAAGGTCGCCTATTTAGGTAGGGATATTGAGGATGCACTTATGGAAGGGATAATTGAGAAAACACAGTTGCCTTCAAAATTGCGTAGAACTGTTGGGGAGAAGAATGGGGAAATTGTTGAGTATTTCGTTACTGATATAATCGCCAATTCCGATCACACTCAAATATGTCTTTCTGATGAAGCAGCCGCACATATGAAGCAACTAGGCGATTTAAGTATAGAGGCGATTTATGAGAACGATTTCGTTAAGGAAATGCTTGGAAGGATCAAAGATATGTTGAACATATGTTTCGACATCATATTGAAAGCAATTGATGAAAATAGAGATAATATATCAGGTTACATGAATTATGACGATTATGACGCACGTAGTGTGCTGGGTAATTATATTGAACAAAGAGAGATTCTCTACTTCGAAGAGGAAAAGTATGCTGATGACGGGGCACGTCATAGAAGAATTGCGGTGGATTTCTTATCGACCCTAACCGATCGGTTCGTTTTTGAAATGTTTGAAGACTATTTTCTCGTTAGGCCTTTCTAGTCTAATGTATCAGCGTGTGCCGCCCATACGCGAAGCGGAGCTTAGGGGTGATTGATATATGGACCAGCCACTCATCTACCTTCTCCCCAGTCACCGATCGACCCACCGATGTTCTGAACTCTGAATCCTACTGCGGATGCAGTAGGATTTCATTCTTCCACACGGTGAGTTCATCGATCACGTGCTGAATTTCAGGAGCGACCGGCTGTCCGGGAACGATTCCCTTCGCGATGCAGAAACAATTACTGCTATCGTCGGGATCCAAAATCGTAAACTCAAAGAACTCATCCATGCCGGCGGGCAGGATATACTTGCCTGGATCAGCGCCGACGAATTCGCTGTGATCGAAGAAAATGCCGGGGTAACGATCCATGTACTCAACCAGGTCCTGCAGGGGTTGATGAGCTGGAAAATCATATGCGTAAGAATTACTACCAGTGCATCCGACCAGCTGTCCGCTGCCCTGCATAATAAGTCCGACGCCCGCCATATCGGCGTGGGTAACTGTGGACCACATATCGCATGGCGGTATCTGGTTGTCGGTAGTCCAGTAACGGATTACCCATTGCCCGCCAAGTGGATTTGTGCTCCAGTAACCCTGAGGCATGGGGATATACTTAGGAGCCTTCATACACACGAAATTAAACAGCAGACAGAGCGTTAACATTGATAATACAAAAATAAATTTCATGTCTGGCCTCCTTTTATTCTGACAGACATCCATTTAAACCATCACGAACTTCGAGCAGCATAGGAACATTGTATCATGGAGCGGTGTGGCGACGACAAGCGGAGCGGGTGCCGCCGGAATCCGCGGCCATGACGGGAACGGGAATCCGGATAATCTGTGATCGCAAGACTGTATGAATTTTTCAATACAGAAATCTTTATGGTAAAATAAATTACCGTGCAGAAAGACACGACCGAAATAGAAACAAAATCACAATCGGGTAGCTGGGTAAAATTCGCCCTGGCGATGCTCATCATCGCGATTATTGAATACTACTTTCTTTCGCTTCCGCACATACATTCCCCGAACAGTGTAATTAAATTCATCAAGTCCTTTTTTGTCGTGGCATTTATTCTAAATCTGGTTTTTGGGCCACTCGCCTTCCTCTGGTTCGGGACTTTATTCTCCCCAGTGAATAAAAAGAAAACCTCCTTTACTATCGCGACGATCCTCTCAGTTACCGTAATTTATTTGTTCATCAGGCCATACATGGAATTTGATCCTGTAAGCTTTCTTTCATATGACTTCCTTTTTATTGGGATTTGCCATGCTGGAATCATCTGGATTCTGGCTATAGGGACTTACCGCAGAATAACCTGGGTTTATGAGCGAAGTAAGGATGACGTGCGACCCTGGGTCATTTCGGGAAGTAATGGAGTAGCAATTTTTGTTCTCCTGTTTTTGATGTCGGTTCTATTCCCAATCCCTTTGTCCTCCCCCCGACAAGCATGGATGTCACGGGCAAAAGGAACGCTTAGATCAACGGGATCAAGCCAACTCGCTTACCAGGATACGAATGACAAAAAGGACTTCGGATCATTTGAGGCTTTGAAAAATACACTGTATATTGCAGAAGGATACAACCTGGGAAACATTATAGAGAATTATTCGATGACCTGGTCGGTCTATAACACTCCTGACATTTCAGACATGGGCACCTTTTATGGCGTTCATACTTTTACGGTTGTTGCTTATCCAAGGGATTCTCGTCCCGGATACCTTATGACTTTTGGGGTAACAGAGGACCAGGTAGTGAGGATGTTTAACCCTGATAATTTAGGGGAGGGGCTTAACGAGTTTAAGAGCATGTGGGATCCGAGAGTACAGACCTGGGATCCGATTTTGTAATTAAATAATAGTTATTGTCGAAATTTTAATTGGTGAATTACGAAAAATATGGGTTGACCGTCATCCCTCATGCTTCGCGCCGCATTCGGGACAGAATTTTGTCGACGCATCCATCGGCTTGCCGCATGCCCCGCAAAATATCTTATCGACGATCTTCGCCCCGCATGACGGACAGAATTTCGTATGCGATGCGAGCGGCGCTGAGCATTTCGGGCATGTTGCGCGGACTCCCTCGCGCCAGTCCTCTTCGGTCAGGCGCTTGTCCTCTTCCGACATTTTTGCGTGCGCCCAGACTTCCTCGACCGACTTGCTCGCCTGCGCGGCGGCCATCTCGACGCCTAAATCGGGGGCGCATTCCTTGCATAAACCCTTCTTCTCGCTCCAGCATCCCGCGCGGCATACCCATTTGGAGCATCGCGGACATTGCGAGAATTCCGGCTTTATTTCCTGAACGGATGAATTAAACGCGCCGTCGTGCGCTTTCTCCCATGCCGCCGTTTTTACCTTGTTGCCAAGGCTCGATGCGCGCCCGAAAATCCCGCCGATCATCCCGCCGATCCCCTCGACCACATCGCTCGCCGTACCGAGTTTCCATTCCCTGAACCTTGTGCGGAATCCCGACCCGCACCGGTCGCAGAAAAATTCATACTGGAAGCCGTTGTCGGTGCTGAGGTCAGTGTAGTTTCGCACAAATTGTATAAGGTCGCTCATTATCGAACTCCTGAGATTTGAAATAAAAGAATTTTCCGGTCAGGATGTGATTATACCATTCATAAACCGTGGCTTGCGACTCTGGCGCAAGGATTCCGTAGCACGCGACTCTGGCGCGTGAGGCGGTGGCCTTCTTGAGTGATATAATATGAGTAATAGATAGCGGATAGCACACAGTCCTGTTTCTCAGGGAGGCCCTAGGGCATGTGTAGAATATTTCCTGCCGTGATGGCATTTATATTAATTGTCTTTTCCGGATGTTCTTCCGGCAGCGGGATTAATCCAGCAACGCCTGATGAGCTTCCGGAGCAGAATTTCGGCGGTACTGGCGGTCTCACATCTGAAAATTATACCAATCGGGGATTGCTGGGGCTCTGGGAAATCAGTATCAATGCCGACAGAACTTCCGTTGAGGCAATTCCCCGGCATTCCGGGGCAAGTCATTTCAACCTTGTTTATTTCATGGAAAACGCTCCGTGCAATGATTGCCTGACCCTTCAGAATGTGGCGATCATCTCACCAAATGAAATTACCGTAGATATGCGGATCACACATCCGTTTCCGGGCATACCTGAGTTGACTTGTTTCGATCCAAGGGGGATCGTAATCACAAAAGCGGATACATTTTTTCCGGCCTTCTGGCAATACCTGACGATGGGTCCGGATTCGCTGGTTTTGTTAAACCCGGATGGATACACGGACCTGTTCAATCCTGTCGATTATCCCCAGGATGCGCCGGTATCTCCCTTATTGAAATATACACCCGGCAAGTACCAGATTAACGGTCTGCTGGATGCCACTTTAAACCCATTTGTCGCTTACCAGAAGGCAAGCCCCAGGCGTATGCTTACATCGGGGAGCAGCAGTGTTCAGACTCTGGATGTTCATCTCCCCGACGGACCTCTGGCTTTTGGCTATGCGATAGATGCGGCATGGAGTCCGACCGGCGGGGACGTTACGGATCCGGAGGTGGATTTTCCGCCCGAAGCGAACTGCCTTGAACCTTACAGGATCGATGTGGATGTCGATGGTGCTTTGGATACATTACCGGGCAGTTTTGTGATCGTCAATGTGGCAGTATATGACCACCAGGGAATCGACACGGTTTCCTCCGTCCAACTGTATGCGCCTTATGTTTTCGATGGACTGATTGACATGGTTCAAACCGGGGGACAGGGAGCCAATATCGGATTTTTCACCGCATCAGTTACTAATGAGAATGCTTCAAGCGAAGGGGAATTCGGGCTGATGGTTCGCGTCATAGGAGACGAGCCGGATCCAATCCACGGCAATATTCTCGCATACCAGCTTGCGCGGCTGGAAATCGGAGAAACTTCCGGCTCTCCCGGATGGGTTGTGTCATGGGGTGGTCAGGATCCTACCGGCTGGACTATTGTTAAACATATAGCAAGGGATTTGAATGGAAATATTTTCTGTTCTGGTACGGTTTATGGCAATATGGATTTCGACCCGGGACCGGGGGTCGATGCACATAATGGAGGAGGAGATGGCGACGTATTCCTGATTAAGTTTGACCCGGATGGGCTATATCGATGGGGTGTAAGCTTCGGGCATAGTGGACCCGATACGGCAGAAGAGGTCGTCGTTGACAGCTATGGGAGTGTGTATCTTGCCGGATTCTTTTACGGCTCAGTTGACTTTGACCCCGGCCCCGGCGTCGATGAACATTCAACGGTTGATACCGGATTCGTCACAGATCTCTACCTTTCAAAATTCAATTCAAATGGCGTATATCAGTGGGCTGTAACCTCCGGGGCAATTGGCGTTGAAATTTGCGAAGGGGCTTGCTGGTCTCCATCCGAACCGGGGGGAATATATATGGTGGGGCTGAATGAGAATAACGATGCGTTTCTCAGGCGATATGACACCGAGGGTGGTTTGAATTGGGTCAGGTCGTGGGGAAATTCCGAAGATGAGAGAGCAATGGGTGTTGCCGCCGATAATTCCGGATACGTTTATGTTACAGGCGGTTATTATTTTACTGTTGATTTTGACCCCGGTCCGGGTGAGGAAATACATACATCATATGGCGATTCACAGGATATCTATCTCAGCAAGTATAATAAGGATGGTAATTTTATCTGGTGCCGTACTTTTGGAGGATATAGCGACGACCACATCACGGATATTACATGCGACTCGTACGGAAATACATGCATTATCGGAGATTTTTATTCTGTCGCGGATTTCGATCCCGGACCGGATATCGACTCCAAGGATCCCGCGGACGGTAAATTATTTATTACAAGGTTCGATTCGGAAGGCAATCACCTGTTCGTCCAGAACTATGGATCCTCTCCCAGTCACGCTTTACAAAAGTCAGTTGCTGTGAGCGATGCTGGAGATGTCGTAATTACCGGAGAATTCTATGGCAGCATTGACTTCGATCCAGGTCCTGGAGTGGATATGAAAACCTGCGACGATCACGAGGATATGTTTGCGCTGAAGCTTGGCCCCTCCGGTGAATACATTTGGGGGCGAACCTGGACCGGTCATGATACCTGGGAACACTGCAATGATTCGGTTTTCGACGACATCGGCTCTTCGATTCTCTGCGGATATTTCATTGGAACAATCGATTTTGACCCGGGTTTGGCTGAATACCTGCTTTCTGCCCCTCAATCGCATGCAGGATACATCATGAAGCTGCGTCCCGACGGTTATTGGTAAAACTTCGTATCGATTCCACTGTAAGCAATCCGGCGTTGCAGAATGAGATATGTGGTTACGCCTGCCCAATATGACGGGCGGCATTTTTAGGGATACACTTGCATGCCCCTTATAATTTCCTGTGGTTAAATGGTAAAATAAGGCTATTAGTTTTGAGTAACTGACATTCTATACCGAAATGAATCATCATGCGTAACTGGCCGCTTATTATTACACTTATTGTAGCTTTCGCGTCGATAGCGTACGGAATCGGGCAAATGATATCTCCCGAGATGTACAAGGAGATTTCGCCCCCCCTTGGCTACGTATTCGTACCGGACGATGACGAATTTATAAAATCCAACCATTTTCTGGAGATCAGCTTTATCGAGATGGGTCCCGAAAAGCCTGAATCGGTGACGGCATGGATCAGCAGGCACACATACAGCGATCCCACCCCGCTTGCGTTCGAGCAGGTCTATTTCGGGGGAGTGCCGACGGGAAAATGGATCGCCCTGCTTCCGCCGCTCGAAGAAAAGGGCACCAGGTGGTTTTATTATCTCGATGTGAAAACCAGCACAGGCAGGGAGTTTGAAATCCGGAAAAATATGAAATGGTTCGAGAGGCTGTTCAGCGGTTTCAAGGAGACAAAGCAGTTTTTCTGGACGACGTATGAAGGCAGCGTAATCAGGGAGGTTCCGTTCGGCAAAGCCTTACTTGTCACTCATATAGTACTTGCCTGCGGCGCTCTTCTTTTCATGTATCACGCCCTTTATTATCTGCTCACCATTTTCTTCCAGCCCACGAGATTTAATTTCATAAAAGCATATCGATCGGTTTTCTGGGGATGTATGGCGTTTTTCATAGGCACAATAGTAATCGGGCCTCCAGTCACATGGTACACATTCGCAACCGGATTTATGCCGTGGCCGACACAGGGGCTGACAAATCTGGGCGATATCACAGACACTAAGACCGTATTGCTGGTTGTCGCGTATGCCGGTCTCCTGTTATCTTTCCTGAAACCATACAAAGAGACCCTGAAACAAACGATAGATGCTTCAATAATGAGAAAATTCGCGATCTGGACGCTGGTGTCTCTGCTGTTAACAGTGTTTGTGTTTCTGATTCCCCACAGCCAGTTCATGCAGGACAGGTAAAATAGAAAAAATCAGGAAGTAAATATTATATTTAATGGCTTGGTCTTATCGATCAGGATATTCAGAAAAGCAAAAGCCCTTCACATCGCTGTAAAGGGCATCAATATTGAATTTGCAGCACCCTTGACCCGATAAATCAAATCGCGCTGTTTTCTACCAGGTTCCGTTCGGAGGGATAGTTGTAATAAACGCATCAAAACTACCTGATGAGGTGTGATTATCGGCAGGATCGCCGTTATTTGGATTGAAATTCACAACATCGGAGAACTCGCCGCAGACATAGACCTTCCCGAAAATGTCAACGGATACTGGATTTCCAAACTCGAACCAGTTCAAAAGATCGAAATGTTCCTGGTCTGTCCCCCCCCACGCGTCACCCCAGAGAAATTCGTGCGATTGCGAGATCTTGCTGAGGAAAACATCACTTGAGCCATTGGAGTTCCGATAGCTTGGTATTTCTGTAGGACTGACGTTTGCATTGCCGCTGAACTCGCCAACTGCCAGAATATTTCCGAAGGACTCGATGGTAACGCCGCGGCCGGAATCATCGTCTTCCCCGCCCATGGCTCCGCACCATACATAATTACCGCTTATGTCAAGCTCGAGCAGGAAAGCATCGAGAAGTCCGGCTGACTCTAAATTCTGGACACCCGCTCCCGGGTCAAAATCGACTGTATTACGAAATTCTCCCGTGATATAGCTGTTGCCCACGAAGTCAGGCTCGATTCCATATGCTTTATCCTCAGAATCTGGATTTCCCCACGTTCGAGCCCATTTAAAGTTGCCGTTCTGGTCGAATCTGGAAGCCCAGCAGTCTGCCTGCCCGGTCGATGTATGAATATCTATACCGGCACCGGGATCGAAATCGGCAGTATCCCAGAAATAACCGCACATCCACGTTTCACCACTCGGGGTTGTGGCGATGTCGGTAACTTTCATGTCCTCGCCCGTGTCTGCACCCCATGTGCGGACCCATTGAAAACCACTGTTTTTATTGAGTTTTAACAGGAATGCGTCATATCCGATCGGGGTTACTTCGAATTTTGCCGAACCGGGGTCGAAATCACATTTTCCGCCAAACGTTCCACCAAGATAAATATTACCTGCAAAATCGACACCCAATCCGTTCGCATAGTCGTAATTGTTGCTTCCCCACGTTGCTGTCCATTTACGAACCCCGGTCGAAGCGTTGTACGATGAGAGAAAGTAGTCCATATTACCTATTGCCTCGCGAACATCTGTCCCGCTGCCGCCTGAGAAATCCACAGTACCTTCGTAATATCCATAACAAAGCACATCGTCGCCGTTCAATGCCACATTAACTCCCATTTCCCAGTTTGTGCCCCCCCAGGTATTGACCCATACGAAATTTCCATTTGAATCGTACTTGGCAAGATATGCATCTCGCCCGCCTTGACTTGTTTTGACAGCGGATCCATTGGGATCGAAATTGCAGGTGGTGGAGAAGGCGCCGGTTACATAAACGTTTCCCTGGGAATCGGCAACTGAAGATAACGCAGTATCCCAATCATCTCCGCCAAAAGTGACTGCCCAGCCACCGAAGGTGGTCTGGGACGTAACCGCTAAAGTCACTATCTGATACGTGGACAGGTCCAGCCATGACGGGGCGGTATCGTTATCGTTATCTTCAACTTTTATAAGTGCCCGGTACTGTCCCCCGGGTACGAGGTTTGAATTAGGGATAGTCACAGTCCATCGGTCATGATCCGTCAAGGATTCTACAAAAGTTGCTGGTATTAAGCCGGTAAACAGGTCTGGGCATTCGACAGTCGGAGTTTTGTAAGTTGCCATGCCCAGATAATCGTATACATCGATCGCGATTGTAGTGCTGCCGCCAAGGCTTGTGAGAGTATTGGAGAGGAGATCCTCGGTGGCCACTACTTGCCATGGTTCGGGACAGTTGGCTTCCGGGGGGAACTGAGATAGGGGATCGGTTACCGGAATGACGAATGGCATCGCCCAGGAGGCGTCCACCGCGTAGCCAAGAGCGACAGTCCCTGTTGAAAAGTGAATCTCAAAGTCGGCAGTAACCTGTGATCCCGCGATGAAATAGTGTCGGAGATTAGAAGGAATATCCGAGTAATACATTTTGTAGCCATTCACTGTGGTGTTGGGGATGCTGAATGCCAAATCGCCCTGCTGGTACCCCTGAAGACCGTCGTAGCCCTGGCCGGCGGTTGAGAAATTGTAAAGCGCAGTGTATCCATCGGGATTCATCAGGTCTGAATCGTTCTTATAGATGTTCGAAGCGGTCAGGCCGGTGACCGGGTAGGTCTGGCTGCCGTGGAACATCATTATTCCTCTGACGTCGAATGCGGTAACATTCGTACTCGGGAATGGATGCGTAAACCTGAGCGATACCAGGAAGTTGTTATTGAGGAGTTTCTGGACTTTTGTAATGGTAACGCAGTCCGTGCATGGATCCTTTTCAAGCCAGTTAAGGATGTTAAAATGGGTTGAAATGGCCCTCGCCGGTACGAGAGTAAATTCCATGGTGTCCGGATTAGCGAATATGATCGAGTAAGAAAGCAGGTGGTGTCCACCAGTGGAAGTTTGAGCGGAAATTTGTTCCGTTTGAGAAATATCCGGTAATGTAACAGGAGAGTGCCCTTTTGAGCATGCAATGCCTGATAACAGGAGCATGACAAAAAATAAAAATACTGGAATGCGAACTGTGTTATTCATCTCATTTGTCCTTTCGTGAAGATTTATCGTTCAGGATATACGTATAATCCCTCTTAATTTATCACTTTACCAGTAAAATACCCCCTTGATTTATCAAGGGGGTATCGTTAACTAAGCTGGTAGGCCAGGAAGGAATCGAACCCTCAACCTACGGTTTTGGAGACCGCCGCTCTGCCAATTGAGCTACTGGCCTACGATTTTTGCTTTCATTCAAGAAGGGTCCTTGATAGCTCAGCTTTCAAATGTACGATTTTTTAACATATTCGTCAATCCCATCAGGGTTAAATTGTAGAAATAGCATGAATCCGTGGCATACGACTCCGGCGCATGATCTTTCAATCAAGATATCAATGCGCCAGAGTCGCATGCCACGATAGAGACTGCAAAAGTCACCAAAAACTGGTATCCTGAAACAGGCACCCAATTGGGTATTTTCGCTTTTCACCTTTTACTATATATTATGAGTGCAATTAACGGTAAGAAGTAAGGGGGAGGCGAGTAGCTTAATGCGTATCCAGATAGACAAGAACGCCCCTGTCCCCCTCTATCGGCAAATCATCGCCGAAGTTCGCCGCCTCATCGATACAGGCCTCCTCGCAGCCGGCACTCGCCTCCCCTCTTCCCGTGATTTAGCTGAAGAACTTGACGTATCCCGCAAAACCATCTTAATTGCCACACAGGAACTGATCGCCGACCAGTACCTTGAATCGCGTCCGCAATCGGGTATTTTTGTTGTCGACAGGACGTCTCTGAAAAAAATGCAACAAAGGCCATCTACATCCAGCCAGAATGATACCAGTTCGGATACCGGCGATTTGATGATGGACTGGACTCCATACGATATTCCAGGCGACTTTTTCTCTCTTCCTCCGCAGCGCAAAGCCACCGAGCAGAAATCCAAACCGATAAGTTTTATAAAGGCTCTTCCCGATTCCCGGCTCTTCCCGTTCGAGCAGATTAAACAGATCACTCAGCAGCTTCTCTGGGACCCCAAGGCGTTTTTCTTCGACTATGGGCATCCTCAGGGATACCAACCCCTTGTCGAATGGCTCGAAAAAAAGGAAGCATTGTCCGGGACTCCGATGGCGCCGGGTCAGAACGATGTTGTTATCACATCCGGATTCCAGCAGGGCTTGAACCTCCTGGTAAATTTGCTCCTGAAACCCGGCGATGGCGTAATTGTCGAAATGCCGACCTACGCCGCGATTCTGAACCTCCTGATCGCGCGTAAAATCCCTTATTACGGCGTGCCTGTCGATGCGAACGGGATGGAGGTCAAGAAAATCGAGGGTATTGTTAAGCGCCACAAAATCGGCGCGATTTTTACTATCCCGACTTTCCACAATCCCACCGGAACCGTAATGTCCGTCGCAAGGCGAAAGCAGTTGGTTGATATCGCGGCGGCAAATAAAATCCCGATAATTGAAGACTCCTACGCGCAGGACCTTCGCTATGACGGCGCGCAGGTTCCCACACTGAAAAATCTCGATAAGTACGGCATTGTCATTAGGATCGGGAGTTTCTCGAAAGCCTTCCTTCCGGGACTGAGGCTTGCGTGGGTGACGCTGCCGTCGAAACTTGCGGTCCCGCTTGTCAGGATGAAACGCGGCGTCGATCGCGGCGACAGTTTTTTCCTGCAGGTAATCATGCACGAATTTATCCTGAAGGGTTATCTCGACAAGCATTTAAGGCGGACGCGGCGAATATATAAAGCGCGTCGGGATGCCCTCCTTGAAGCAATGGATGAGCATTTTCCGAAAGAAATTACATGGACCAGACCCAGGGGAGGTTTCAGCCTCTGGGTTAATCTGCCAAAGGAAGTTAAATCGCTCGCGCTGTATCATTACTGCCGCGAGAGGGGAGTTGAGTTCGCTGTCGCGAATTTCTTCTGGCCCGGCAAACAGGACGCGTCGGGTTTCAGGTTGAGCTGGAGTCTATTAGAGGAAGGGGAAATTATCGACGGCGCGGCGAGACTCGGAAAAGCATTGAAGGAAGTTCTTGCCGATCCGCATATACTGGATGATCTTGCCAAATTGTACGGCGAGTTGTAAGGAATCCGGTGATTTGTGGTTATAATATAAGTGATCGCGTTCCATCAGTAAAAAATCAATTTGAACGGAGGTCGGTTTTAATGTCGTATAATTGGAAATCCTTAAAACCTGTTCGATTTAAAACCCCCCGGATGCTGAGCATCATCGGGCTGCTGTGCATTATCACCCTCCTTTCGTTCATGTCTTCATGCGGAGGCGGTGGAGAACCCGCCAATATCCCGCCTGTGACTTCTACCGCGGCATTAACCGGATCGGTTATTTTTATGGAGACGGTTTCCCTCGCTGCGCCTCCCGCCGATATGTTCGATGGCCCTGCGCCCGCCGACCTTCACTACGCCGCGCGGATTATAGATCCCGGCGACGATATCGGGGGCGCCCCGCTTCCGAAGCCGGGCAACCTCTCGTCTAACGGCCACTATCACTTCGAAAATAACGACGCTAACCCGCTCGCGTATTTCAATTTAAGATTTATCGTCAATGCCGACCTGACAGGAGATAACCTTCCGCAGACCCCGGTCAGCCTGAATATCCCTGTCGCGCTCGCTAACGCGTTCGGAACATATATCTCGATTATCGTAAGCCGTCCAGCCGATAACATTCTCGAACTGACTTATACGTACAATGGTCCGGACGGCAGCCGCAAGATTCTACTTCAGCTTAATTTCCTGACCGATCTTATTTACTTCGATCTCGATTCCGACGGGCTGTTCGACGACCTGATTGCGATCGATTACAACAACGACGCCATCCCCGACTCGCACGCGTCCTATATGGAAATTCTCGACTATACCACTACGGTTGAATCATTTGGCTCTGTCTCCGGCGTCGGCTCGAATACGCTCTTCGTGGAAGGAATTCCTTACGAGATCTGGGGCAATACAAATATTGTCAGTAAAGTTGATGGCGCTACGCTTGCCATGTCCGACATTTCAACAGGCAGGAACGCCACCGTAAAATATTCAATCTTCAACGGCGCAAATATTGCGGAAAATATCGTTGTTGAACCCGGCCCGACCAACCCGTTCATTGATTTCAAAGTCGTACGCAGCGGCGACATCGAAGAAATCGATGCGAACTCGCTCGTCGCAGGCGGAGTCAGGTTCCAGGATTACGCTTCAGCAACTATCAAGAATTCTCTCGGGTCGACAGTCGCACCATCCGAATTGGAAACCGGGATGTATGTATCGGTGACCGGGACGCGCGATGGCAATATCATCACCGCAGAGGAAATTACCGTCACGGAGGTTTCTCCGCCGCCGTCCTACATCGAGCGGCAGGGCACAATCCAGGCTCTCGACACGCCGGGCAATCCTTCGTTAATCACCGTAAGCGAAATTACATTCCAGATCACGCCTCAGACCGCGATAATGGATAACACCGGCCTGGCGGTAGATTCAAGCTATCTTCTGACAGGAAGCCCCGTACACATTATCGGGCGCGAGGATCAGGGAGTCTTTATCGCCGACCTGATCGAACTTCTGTACGCGATCGATACGGATGGCCGCGAACCTGAAGTTGTGATTTTGCTAAACAATGCGGATGTCCTTGCGGATGTTCAGAACGTGATCGATCAGGTGAGCACCCAGATCGCCGTTGTCCCGGTCCTTGTATCGAGCTACCCGCCTCCGTTAAGCGCCCCGCCATGCACTTACGGCACTTTCAACAGCGTATTCCTCGCGAAACCGATTCTGCTTGGAATTCCGGGGTTCATCGAAGCTTTCCCGAGATTCGAGAACGACCAGTGCGAAGTGCTTGTCCTGCTTGACGATGGATATCCCACCGCGAAAGCATGGGTCGATTACTTCTACCCGAACGGCATCGGCGCTTATGGGACCGACGATGGGTATCCGATCGTGTATGACAATATTGTCACCCCACCGTTCTATGGCGCTGGACCTGAGATGGTCGAAGCTATCCAACTTTCGGATAATTTGAGAACCCTCTTGAGCGACAATGATTTTGTAATCGACGTTTACATAAGTCCTGAAATAAGTTTTTACAATTGAAATTTATTTTACAATTGAAATTTATTTTACAATTAAAAAATATTTTTTACAATTGAAATAAGGTGACAAGATTGAGAAGTTCGGTTTTACCATGAAGTATTTGTTTTACTATTGAACGCGGGCGATGGGTCCGCGCTCAAGACAAAGTTACCCCCTTTTCCATACGCAGTACGTTTCAGCAGGCACGGCCCGGGAAATTCCCGGGCTGTGCGGGTATTAGGGCAAATCCAGTTATCAGTATCAGAGGCACGAGCGTTAGCGAGTGCTTTACCATGCTCACTAACTCAGACCAATTCCACTTGAAATTAATTTTTACGGCTCGGCAGGAGCAAGTATAGACCGGACACATCCTTTACAAAACGTTCGGAGACATGGTTTACACATTACAATGGCAGCCACCAAAATAATTGGGGTGGAAAATGCCATTCGAAAAGGTCAGCAAGATGTCTCCGAAGAAGGAATTTGTAATATTGGCTAGTCAGCCTGAAGCAAATGTAAGCCTGTTGTGTCAGCGATTCGGAATAAGCCGTCCGACAGGCTACAAATGGCTCGATCGATTCGCACAAGAGGGCGAGACCGGACTGGAAGAGCGGTCGAGACGACCGAATCATTCGCCATGGAAGGCGGATGATGCGACCGAAAAACTGGTACTTCTGATCCGCGACGAACGCCCGACATGGGGTGCGAGGAAGATCAAACGCTACCTTGAAGGTTACGGCGAGGTCGGACTCCCGTCGCCGTCGACGATCACTGAGATCCTGAGGCGCAACGGCAGGCTGGACTCCGAAGGCGTCGCGAAAAAGTGGAGGCGTTTTGAAAGCGAAGCGCCGATGGGGCTTCTGCAGATGGACTTCAAGGGGCACTTCAAAACGAAGTTCGGGCGGTGCCATCCGCTGACTTTGCTCGACGACCATTCACGCTACCTTCTGGAGTTGGGCGCATGCTCAAACGAGAAGGGTGACACCGTGAAAACCCGATTAAGAGAGGTGTTCCGGCGCTATGGTCTTCCGCGCGCGATCATCACCGACAACGGTAATCCATGGGGGATGGCGGGACAGCCGAAGAGTCTGACCGACCTGGCGCTGTGGCTGATCCGACTGGGGATCGAATTGAAGCGCTCAGCCGCGTACCACCCGCAGACGATGGGAAAGATCGAGAGGATGCATCGGACCCTGAAGGCAGAGGTCATCCAGGCGCGGCAGTTCGGCTCTCTTGCCGAGTGCCAGAGGGCTTTCGACGAGTGGCGCGAGGACTACAATTTTCTACGGCCGCACGAGGCGATCGGGTTTCAGACGCCGTCTCAGAGATTTCAATTAAGCGACATCCCGTTTCCCGAAAGGATGCCCGAGATAGAATATTCGCCGGACGACATGATAAGGAAGGTCAGCAAACACGGGACGATTAGTTTTAAGGGAAGATTATGGCGCGTCGGGATGGGATTGAAAGGGTTTCCAGTGGCTGTGCGCGAAGTTGAGGAAGGCGTTTACAATGCGGTTTTTGTCAGACAGATTCTTTTACGTATAAACTTTCGCGATGCCCCCCCTGGGGGGGCATCCATGGGGACTTGCCTTGATACTTAACAGATATTATGTGTAAACTATGTCTCCGAACACCTGTAAACCATGTCCCCGGTCTAAACAGGCTCCTGCCGAGCCGATTTGAAATTTGAATCAATCGTTGTCTGGTGGAATTGGTCTAAGGCGTGCACTCACTAACGTTCGTGCCTCTGTAGTTAGTGCCTCTGTAGTTAGTGCCAATAAATTTGTTTTTTCCTAATACCCAGGCTGGCTGGTTGGATTCTCCAACAGGTCCTCAGGCTGCTCCGGCACTATCCTCTGATACTCCGGCGTCTCCCCACCTTCCGTCTGGCTCGGTCCTTCATTGTCGACATTAAATCCACTCAGATGTCTTTCCTCTCCCGGTCCCGCAAGGTAATAGAAAATCACGTCCCCCATCCGCGCGATCTCCTCGAACCTTTGCGTAAATTGCTCATCCTCCGGAAGCTGGATATCGACGCGATAATCCATCCTCTGCGCCACTGTTTTATTCACAAGGAGAAAGTCGCAACCCAGTGAATGCAGATATTCGTAAAGCTCATCGCTGGTCGACGCATGATCCATGAATTCCTTATAGTTCGCGTACCCGAATAAACCACCGATCAACATGCAATCGACATAAAACCGCCTGTTCTCGCAGCTTAATCCATATATTATTGTATCTTTTGTCAGGACCAGCCTAGCCGCATCGACCTCTCCCGCCGCCACCATCTCCTCGCCTTTCCTGATCTGCGTGTTGATGACCTTGTCAATTATTGTGAATTCTGCCAACTGAGCCGTTAAATAAACGCTCCGGGACTGGTCCGTAAAATAAATGTTAGTAGCTCCTATTCCCTGATAGCTTGTCGTGCGGTAGAAAAAGCTGAATCCGAATGTCAACAAAAGAACGAGCATGAAAATATGCGATTTTTTTCGCGACGTAAACTTATTCAGGTTGAAGACGTCCGTGACCCCCCACGCGATTACCAGGCAATGAATCGGAAATGCGGTCGCCATATAGCGAAGGTGTTGAATCCGTTCTCCCACAAGCCAGTACATGTAAAAAATGAGGGTAAATAATCCGTACAGGATCGCAGACTTCCGCCACTTGCGCACGAATAAAAGTACCGGGGTCAACGCAAGAAGGAATGGCCCCACCGCGCCGGGATGATCGCTCTGGAACCACGGATAGTTATGATGGAAAGTCCAGTCCCACGGTGAAGTGATAAACCTCAGAGGTGTCAGATTGTAATGAAAATACTGCAGCATCTCTAAATGATCTATCGCAGCCGATACTTTGTACTGGCTCAATGTCCCGAATTTAAATGCACCAAAAATGTTTTCATAGAAAGGAAAGAATGGATTCCCGAAAAGGACGATATTCCTTATGTACCATGGCGACCCAATAATCGCGGTCCAGAGGATGACCAGTCCGATAGCTCCCACGAGCCCGGGATGCTTAAGAGGTTTGACAGGTTTTAGAACCCTTGTCTCCTTCGCTATTGCCTTCGGTGATAATTTTATATTATTCTTTTTAATTATATTTTTGTGATTGGTATTATTATTGTTATTATTTTTGGTTTCGTCTTCAGATTGCCCGGCCACAACCGGTTCGATTACTGTTTCAATCCTCTCCCATTTGAACCTTGGGAGATAATAAGCTACGACCATCAGGATAATCAGGAAAAAGGCTGTCGTAATCCCGAAATATTTCACGCCACAGGCGAGTCCGCCCCCGATGCCCATCAGAACGAGCCATCGACGGTCTTTCGTTTCCGCCCAGGCCAGAAATCCATGGAGGAGGAGAACCGTATAGAAAATCAGGATATTTTCGACAAGCGCCGATTTGCTGTCCTGGTAAATCTCCTGGATCAGCATGAAAAGCACTGCTGCGATTGCGCCCGATTTTTTCGAGAAATACATCTCCCCGGTGAAATAAATAGTCGCCGCGGCAAGCAATGTACAGAAGTACGAGAGCGATCCCCCAGGGTCTTTTATCACCATCATCTGAAGCATCAGGAGCATTTCCTGAAGCTGCGGGAAGCTATTGAAATGGATCCATGGATGATAAGCGATTGCATGTTCACGGATATAGAACTTCGGCGCCGCAAGATGGTATGTGAGCGAATCGTAACTTATGGTTGGGTTGCATGTGAGGAAGAAGGTATTTGCGACAATCGCAACGAAAAGAGCGAATAGTACCCATTCCAGCAGATCCAGATTGAGAGGTCTAAGCCCTTTCCTGACGACATTCGATAAATGTTTAAGGTGTTTAAATCCGCCAACGAGAAGAAAAATAAAGAGGAGTACGAAAATAAAAGAGTAGATCAGCTTGGCAAGCCCGATGAAAAAAGTAATGAGCGCAATCAGTCCCAGGCCGGTTCCAATCGCCCAGATGGTCTCTTCAAGGTCGCACCTGTATTTCAGGTCCTTCGCGACAATCCCCAGGAAAATCCGCCCAAGTACATATCCCGACAACCCAAGAAGTATGGTAAGGACCCATGGCAGGATCATGTATCGTGAAAAACCGAAAATATATTCAAGAGCGACAGTTAAGGTAAATTCTTCCTGGTGAGCGAACCGATAGAGATACTGCGACACGACAAATATCGCGAATAATATCCAGGCGTAAAGGAGTTCCTTTCGTTTCTCTTTTATTATTTCAAGAAGAGCATTCATTAATTTCAACTTATCTACTTAAGCTTGAAGGAATACACGTAGTAATACGAATCAAGCACTTCGAAATATTGCTCCCAGTCCGGCATTATGGTTCCCTGTGTTGTATTTGTCTTATTGTCGGGAACCGCGAGTGCGGTATCTAAGTTCAATTGCAGATTGGCATAGGGAACATTCATGATCAGGTAATCAATATCGTAGCTTTTCAACCACTCATATAGTTCACGGGCGGTGGATGTATGGCTCAAGTATGAATCGTGATCGGCATATCCGATCTGGTTTCCCACAAGCGTAAAATCCGCGAACCAGCGGGTTTGCTCCATGTAATATCCATAAACGCGGACATCCGACGGGTCGCCGCCCTCGCCGACATCCTCCCGGGCAATCTCGTTCATATCCTCGACAACCCGGTATGAATTGATCATATCGGTGTAATATTTGGTTTTTTCTTCCGGAAGGACCGGAAATTTTCTTGCAGTTTCCGAGGGAATAACGATACCGGCGAAGCAGGTGATCAACAGGCTTAAAATTAACGACAGGGCGACCCACTGCATCGGGCTTTTATATTCCAGTGAGTCGGGTTTGAGGCCGTTCCATAGAAGCATTCCTGCGAACGCCGCCTGGAGCGAAAAGATCGGCATCATATACCGAAGATGGAGCATGTGCTCGAAGAAGTACCAGTAGCCGTATGTCGCGACTATTATCGCGAGCATCGCTGCGAGAACCCTCGGGATGCTTCTCAGAAAAATGATCAGCGGAAAAGTCAGCAGAAACCATGGACCGACTACTCCGACGCCCTGCTGATCGTATGGGCTGAATGGATCGAATGTGAGAAGCACCGGTAGAGCGAAAAATGCGGGGATGCCGGCATGGTCGCCCAGACTGAACATGCTCAGCATGCGTGTGTGGTCGATTTTCAGATCATCGATATATTGCGCGTATGTACCGCCATCGGTGGGGAACAGCTCGGGATAAAACGGGAATAGAGGATTATGGAACCAGATCCAGTTACGAATATACCAGACGCAGCAAACCAGGATAAGGATGCCGGTCGAAATGCCAAGGTCAATCGAAAGGCGTTTGAAATTCCTTTTACCCTGTATCTCAAATGCGATTACCACAAGCCCGAGAAGCAGGACTGTGATAAATGCCGAATATTTTATCCCACAGGCAAAACCAAGCATTAATCCGACAAGGACCGCGACAGGCCTTGATGGCTCCTTTATATACCTAAGCGCCGCGTAAGTCCCGAGAACGATCATCAGAGTGAGACCCTGATCGATAAACGCCATCGTCGCGAACAGAAAAACCTTCTCTATCAGGATGTAAAAAATCACCGCGACCATCGCCGATCCTCTGCCGAAAAACCTTCTTGTCATCGCGAATACTGTCAGTGTAGTCAGCAGGTGGCAGATTGCCATCAACCATGATCCGGCTCCTTCCGGAAGCACCAGCAGAGATTGCAGGAACCACATCTCAACCGTTTCAGGAAAATTATTAAAATTTATCTCCGGGTGGAAGATGATCCGGCCATCATGGATATACTTCAATGGGGCGGGGAGATGGGAGTTCAGGCTGTCGAACCCATATGGAGGAAAGAAAAATGAGGGCAACCCCCATATGATAATAGCGCCGATCAAAACAAGCATGAATTTTTCAAGGCTGCTCAGATCGTTTTCTGTATCCCATGCAGTTTTGATGTTTCTAAACAGGTTCAGGATTTTCCTGTGAGTGACCGCGACAATTGCGACCCCAAGCCCGACATGCAACCAGACCTGAAGGAGTCCGATTGAACCCAGAAGGAATGTCCCAAGCCCGATAAGCCCGAATCCTGTAGCAATGCTGAAAATAATGTCGTCGATCAGGTTATCCAGCGTCGAAGACGTTTTAATTAAGTCCAGAAACAACCGTCCCAATCCATATGCCGTAATTGTAAAGAGTATCCCCCATAAGGCCGGAAGAAATGCGTTCAGGGACAGATATTTGATTATCCGGGGAAGATCGTACGGAATGCTCTCAAGATTATGGCTCTGGTGGATTACGTAGAGGGAAATTACATAGCCCGCCCATAAAATGAGGACGATCTGAATTGTTTTGCGTACTGAAGCTGACTCAAGTAATCTCATCGCCGATGAAAAGCCTTCCCGGCGCCTTGATTATAACAACATGTCAGTGGACAAGAAAGTATAGCACAATGCTTGAAATTTAAAAATACTGAACGACATTTGATAATGATGTTTAACAGAACACATCGACGCTGCCGGCTGGAAACCGGTAAACGGAACCTAATGAATATACCCCAGAGCGTCAAGTTCCGCGCGTTGTTCGGGAGTTAGCGAATTAGCCAATTCCGATTTAACGCTTGGCGGGATCGACCAGATATACACGCCGTGAGAATTGGTTAACTGTGCCTGCGGGAATGACATAGCCACTGAATCGTCCAGCATTGTTAACGCTACTCCCTTTCCGACCGTAGGAGTACCCGATGCGCCTAAATACCAGTCGAAATCCTTGTCCGGTTCATCGAGAAATTCCGCCGTGAATGTTATCTCAGCGTTCTCCGGAGTCACATTGAAGTCAAGGCTGATATATCCGCCGGCGCCAAACTCAACCTGAGCCACTATCATGTTCGGATCGAGCGTATTCTCGACCACCACGCCTTCAGACGAATTAACGATGTCGCTGAACTGGCCGCCCCGGGTCGTTACGGTTAGCTGGTACTTTTGCGGTGCGCTGTATCCCTCGAAATTGTACATCCTTACGTGGCATCCTTCCGATGTCTGCATGGAGTACATGAGAAGTTCAGTGGTAAGAGGGGTGCCGATATCGGCTCTTGATAAGAACAGGTTATTTTTCTCATAGGGATCGTCAGCGAGGTTGTACAGCTCCGGATCATGCTGGCCGTCGAAATACAGTATCTGTTTCCAGTCGCCCTGGATAACCGCCCTTCGATCCGTTGCATGGATGCAGTCCTCTATGAACATACTCCGGGTGTCCAGGTTGGTTGGATTGTTCAGGAGGTTTCGACCGGAGACATTTTCCGGATATTCCAGTCCCGCCCAGCCGAGCCATGTTGGCAGCACATCGACAAGGCTCATGCGATGTTCATAGACGCTCGGTTCGACTCCCGGCAGTTTCATGAATAATGGCACATGGGTGACTTCCTGGTAAACAGAATGCCCATGCTCAAATCCTCCATGATCCCAGAATTCCTCGCCATGATCCGCGAAAATCACAATCGAAGTATTGTCATAAATGCCAAGGGCTTTCAGTTGATCGAAAAATTTTCCCAGTTCCGTGTCGGAAAAAGCCACCTCGCCGTTATACAGGCCGCGTAATTGCAGCTTCTCTTCATCGGTCAGGACAATCGATCCGTCCCTGACCTCGTTCGGTGAATCGAACTCGGTTTCAAACCGTCCGCTCCCCTGACGGTACTGGGAGAGATATGGTTCCGGTGGAGCGTATGGAACATGGGGGTCGAACAGGTGTATGTACAGGTAAAAATCCTCGCCGATGTGCTGGTTTATCCATTCAAGCGAATTTGCGAACTGCAAATCGGCAGCCTGTTTGGGTATGTGGCGCATGTATTCGAATCCCTGGAACATCCCGACCCCGTCGGAAACATAGGTATTATTGATTATCGCGGTGGTACGGTAACCCGCGTTGAAAAATAACTCGGCCAATGTCATTTCTTCCGGGCGGAGGTTTTCCGTTACCCCGCTCGCCCCTATCAATCCGGGAAATCTGCCTGTAGAAATCGCCGCACATGCCGGGAATGTCCATGTGCTTGCCGACTGGCAGTTGGCGAATCTGATCGAGTCGTTCGCAAACTGATCCAGAACTGGCGTAAGGGTGGATCCCTCGCCGTAGGCGCCAACAGAGCCTGCCCTGAGGGTGTCGATGCAGATTAAAATCATCCGCTTCGGCTCGGATTCCTGCGGGATTTCATATCTCGGATTCGCAAGGTAGTTTATATATTCCGCGGATTTAGTAGATGATTCTATTGCAATCGTGATTGACCGCCCGGCATATTCGCTCAGGTCAATTTCCTCATAATGCCATGTGGCCAGCTCCGATTCCTGCACCCAGACGCTATCCAGTTCCTCGCCAACTCCGGACGGGGCTAATCGTGTGAATGTAAACCAGCAGTCAACGCTGGAATTTGTCGCGGTTACGCTCGCTACCGCGCATGTGAACTTACCGCCCTCGACAACCATAGGGATTCTAACAAGAATGACTCCCTGGCGCGGATATCCGATCGCCCTGCGTACTTCGGTGTCGAGCTTTATATCCCTGACTTCAGTATCAAGCTGTTTGAATGCCAACTCGGATGTCGGCACGCCGAGTTTGTCCATTTCAAGCAGGTAATCGATATTTTTCGGCTCAATATTTTCCGTCTTTGGGTTGCATCCGGGTAATAGAACCGCAATTGATAAAATCGCAATTAATAAAATCGCCGAAATCCATGCAGTAACCAGTCCTTGTATCCATCTCATCTTTAAATACCTCTAGGATCTGCAACTGGTATCATCGCAAGATAATTAACCATAGTATAATAATCAGACATTGGTATGCAATGGTTAAATAATACCATTTTTCATCGATATATTTTATGATTCCTCCGCTATTCCCCCCTTGATTTATCAATATTAATTAATCACAATCGGTTTCTAATCGATAAGGAGGCACTTTGATGACAGACGGAATCCTGAAACCCGGACGCGCGCTTCTTTCGGTCTACGATAAAACCGGAATCGTCGATTTCGCGAAATCCCTGCATGAATTCGGCGTTGAATTACTCTCATCGGGCGGAACTGCGAAAGTAATCGCCGACGAGGGCATCCCGGTAATTGAGATCGGCGACTACACAGGCGCGGTCGAGATGTTTTCTGGCCGTGTGAAGACGCTCCAGCCGAAAATCCATGGCGGAATTCTCGCGAGACGCCCGGTCGATAACAGTCCGTGGGAATTTCCGGACGACACCGCAGAGATGAAGAAATACAATATTCCCCCGATCGATCTTGTCTGCACGAACCTTTACCCTTTCCGGGAGACAATCGCGAAATCCGGCGTCACGCTTCAAAACGCGCTTGAAAAAATCGATATCGGCGGTCCCGCTATGGTTCGCGCAGCTGCGAAAAATTTCCCGTCTGTCTGCATTGTGACAAGCCCCGATCAATACCGGATTGTGATTGATGTGCTGAAAAAATCAGGTGGGATTCCATTGTCGATGAGGGAGGACTTCGCGCGGACTGCGTTTCATCTCACCGCGATGTACGACTCGGCAATAGCCCGATATTTCCGATGCCGGATCCCTGATGATCCCAATACTGAGAAGTGTACAGAAAAATTATTCCCAAAGGTTCTTCCATTGGGACTCTATAAAATAATGGAGACTCGCTACGGCGAAAATCCGCATCAGAAAGGGGCGTATTATCGAATTGACGGCGAATCGGCGGATTTCATCACCGATTCCGAAATCCTTCAGGGCAAGGAAATCAGTTACAACAATCTTCTCGATATCGATTCGGTAGTGAAAATCTGCCGCGAATTTCCGGGGAAGATATGTGCCGCGGTTGTCAAGCATCAGAATCCGACCGGGGTCGCGATTTCCGACAACGCGGAGGATGCATACCGGAAAGCGCGGTCAGTCGATGAGCTTGCGGCATTTGGAAATGTGACGGGAATCTCCGGCATCGTCGATGAAGCTTGCGCGAAAGCGATCAAGGAAGCGTTTGTGGAAGTTGTCGTAGCGCTCGATTTCACACATGAAGCGCGTGAAATATTGAAAAAGAAAAAAAATCTCAGGCTCGTAAAAACAAATCTATTGTTACCAATGGATATGTCTGGGCGGCTTGAGGGCAAGGCGCTCGCGCACGGAGTGCTGATACAGGAAGTCGATACAAAACTCTGGGACGATGAAAATTTCAAAGTCGTGTCCAAACGTCAGCCGACCGAAATTGAAATGAAAGCGATGGAACTCGCATGGCGCGTTGTGAAACATGTCAGATCGAACGCGACAGTGCTCGCGAATTCCGAACAGACGGTCGGAACCGGTCCAAGCCAGACGTCGCGAATCGCCACTTTCGAAATCGCGATCGGAAAAGCCGGTGAAAATGCGGTGGGGGCGGTCGCGGCAACGGACGGATTCTGTTTCGCGGATTCTGTCGAGGTCTCGCATGCTGCCGGAGTGACTGCGATTATCGAACCCGGCGGAAGCATGGCGGACAACGACACAATCGCGAAAGCCGACGAGCTCGGCCTCGCGCTTGTCATGACCGGCATGCGGCATTTCAAGCATTGAGGGTAGTGTGCGAATTTTTGTGCCACCCATAAGATTCCCCTAGGGGAATCTTATGGGTGGCATGAGGCTGAAGCGGTTGTAAGGGAGGATCAAGCCATAGATAACGAATAGTGAATGTGGTGCAAATTTGCAATTGGATTGCATTATTGCACCATTTTTCTATTGATATTTGGTGTGAATCTGTATTCAGATTGCAAAATTACACTTGTTTTTATTTGAAAAATGGTGTAAATTTGCAATTGGATTGCAAAATTGCACCATATTCAAAACCATGAATGCGAAGGAATACATAACCAGATCAATCGAGAAGACCCTTATCAAAGCGGCTTCGCAGTTTCCCGCCGTGATGCTGACTGGTCCACGGCAGTCGGGGAAGACGACAACGTTGAAAAAAGTATTCGCGGATACTCATAATTATGTCTCTTTTGATAAACCCAATGTAAGCGATGCAGCTCGGAATGACCCGGAAGAATTTCTTAGGCTGAACCCCCCTCCGGTGATTTTCGACGAAATCCAGCACGCTCCGGACCTGTTCGGGTATATCAAATATATCATCGATTCAAATCGCGATGCCTGCGGCCAGTTTATCCTTACCGGCTCACAAAACCTGTTGCTGATGGAGAAAATAACTGAATCGCTTGCGGGACGTGTAGCTGTCCTGCGTCTTCTACCGCTTTCCAATCGCGAGATTTCCGGAAATCCCGGAAGTGGGTTCCCATGGGATGATCGGAATTCGGTCCGGGCTGGCAATAAACCAGAACGGAAACATTTATGGGGCAACATTATACGAGGAGGATATCCCGCACTGGTTACAGATCCGCAGAAGGATACCGATCTGTGGCATTCGAGTTATGTACAGACATATCTTGAGCGTGATGTTCGCGCCATAAAACAGATCGGCGATCTGGACCTGTATCAGAGCTTCATCCAGATGCTGGCAGCTCAAAGCGGTAACATTCTCAATATGAGCAGGCTGGCATCGGACCTTGGGATATCGGTACATACGGTTAAATCGTGGATTTCGGTGCTTACTGCGACATACCAGGTAATTTTACTGAGGCCATATTTCGAAAACTTTGGCAAACGCCTGGTTAAAAATCCGAAGGTGTATTTCACCGATACCGGCACTCTTTGTTATCTGACCGGTATTAAAACTCCCGAGCAGGCAGCGCAAGGTCCTATGACTGGGGCAATTTTCGAAACAACTGTTATTACCGAGGTTATTAAGACCTATCTTCATCGCGGTGAGGAGCCCTCTATTTATTTCTGGCGAACTGCGAAAGGATCAGAGGTCGATCTTCTTATACAGTCCGGGGAAAAAATTATACCAATCGAAATTTCCTCGAACGCGACGCCGAGGCTGGAGAAGGTCAAGGAAATCAAAAAACTGATGCGCGATTTTGGCGACAGGATCAGTCCGGGATACCTGATCCACCCGGGCGATATCAAGCTCCCGATGGGGGATGGGATAGTCGCGCTTCCGTTCGGGGAGTTGTGAGGAATGGGAATGTATAATCAGGAATGGAAACTTAAGGGTATCCCTATTTTACTTCTCTCTTAATCATCCACGGCCACAGCATTGCTCCGGCTATGGGCAACGCCTGGGGCACTATTGCTGATTTTCCTGATTGTATCTGCCTGATTTTCAATGATACAATCGGCTACTCGAACCGACCTATGATGGAGACCATTTCAATAACATGGGAAAGACTGCGGGCAAAGTAGTAATTGTAATTATTATTCTGGTTGTTTACGTCGCAACAAGCGTAGGCACATCGCTTGCTATTATGCCTCTGGAGGACGAGGCGTTTTCGGCAAGCCCGGCGATCAACCTGATCAGGGAAGGGCATATGGGCTGCACGGTCCTTGAGTGCAGGGGATTCTATAACACCCGCATGGACGAGCGGACATACTGGCAACCGCCCTTGCAGTACCTTGCGCTTTCGGTCTGGTTCAGGATTTTCGGGATAAGCCTCCTTTCATTGCGGATGTTTTCAACGATCCTGGGAATTGTCGGGTTGTTCTGTTTGTTCGTTATTGTCCGGAAACTCACCGGGAATCCTGTCGCGGGGATTCTCGCGGTCGCTCTCCTGTCGGTAGATTTCAATTTCATTTTCTCAGCGGCCAGCGGACGTATGGACATGATGTGCGCTGTGCTTTCGCTTGCGGGTTTCGCGTTTTATCTGACATTGCGGGAAAGAAATTTTACTCTGGCGATATTTCTGGGGCACACATTTACCGCCGCGAGTGGTCTCACGCATCCCCATGCTATTGTGACTCTCGTAGGGATGGTCGTTCTGAACGCGTACCTCGATTTATCCCGCATCCGAGTGAAGCATGTCCTTCTGGCGCTTGTGCCGTACGTTATCGGGTTCGGCGCATGGGGATTGTACATACTCCAGGACCCGCAGGCGTTTTATGACCAGTTTATAAGCCACATCGACCGAAAAATGTGGGGGTATACATCCATCCTGGGAAGTTTAAAGACCGAGATTGTCAATCGATACCTTTTTGATTACGGGATCCACTCAAAATCAACATTGATTGGCAAGTCCAAGGCCCTGATTTTACTGGCCTATCTGATCGGAATCATCGGGGCTGTTCTGATGTCGAGAAAATCCGGGGCGCGTGAGAAGAAATCGCTTCTTGTACTCCTCCTCGCGTATTTTCTCGGCCAGACATTTCTCATCATAGGTAATAAGAGCCTGGTTTACTTCGTTCACATCATGCCGTTCTGCGCCGCGATTCTCGCGATCTGGGCGAGTACGCTGTGGGGGAAATCAAAGTCGGCAAAATATTTTATAGTCGGGTTACTGTCGATTTTTATCCTGATCCAGGTTGGCGTCAATGTTAACAAGATTTTGAAGGACCCGTATCACTCGCAGTATCTTCCGGTCGCGGAAGCAGTAAGGCAGTATGACGACGGCTCAAAATTGATAATGGGTGTTTCCAGGTTCGCGTTTACGCTTGGGTTCAACGAAAATTTTATAGACGACCCCTCATTGGGATTCTACCGGGGGAGAGAGCCGGACATCGTGATCATGTCCTCATGGTACAGGGATGTGTTCAAATTCTGCGGCGAATGGGACCCGGCGCTTGAGCTGCATATAAACAGGGTATTTGAGAATTCCGACATGGTGTTCGATAACGGTTTATACCAGGTATATGTTGTGCGAAAGCCTGCAAACGGCACGTAAGCAACCCGGTCAATAACTGCCAGAGATGGGGGGCGGGCTCGTCAGGAGATGTCATATCTTTCCCGGCAACCGGGTGTGGACGACACCCAGGCAATCATGATTCGAACCCATTCTTCCTCAGCAATTCTGCAATGCCTTCCTCGGTCAACGGCGCCCGATTCATGAGTGACGTTGTTTGCGCGTCTGGTTCCATTGTCCAATATTTATAAGTATCGACATCGAGGTATCTCTGCAAATACGAATGGAAATACTGCTGATATCCATATTCCCAGAGGCATTGCGCGAAAAACAACATGTCAGAAAATGTAACATCGCCGCGCTTCAAGTCTTCGCGAAGGCAGTACTCGTGCGGCGCAGTTTTGGCGTAGGTTATGGCAAATATCCA
>JAPKYR010000064.1 GCA_026394215.1 bacterium | reverse complement strand
ACAAAGTGCCTGCCGGAGCCACTTTCGCAGTGAAATATGGCGCATGGATGGCGCCGTTCGTAATCGCCGGAATTGCATGTATTATCGCGGCTGTGGTAATTTTCCTTACACAAAAACCGAAACCTGTCGAGCAGACGGCTTAATCCCAATTTCCTATTGATAATTTTGATCCCACTCATTTTTAGAGTGGGATTTTTTTGTCTGGACCGTGGCATGCGACTCCGGCGCATGATTGAATTGTTCATGCGCCGGAGTCGCATGCCACGACAGAAAATCTCTATCTGTATTTACCTGCCTGCTATATTGTGAGAAAATGAGTAAGTGATTGAAAATCGCAATGAAGCAGGCTGAAAAAATACCCGTATCGATCGAAGACTGGAGCGGCTCGTACGCAGGCAGGATCATTCCATTTATTGGGATTTCTGTTGCCTTTCACGCGCTGGTTTTGGCCGTGCTTTTCAGCCTGATAATGCCTCATGCAGGAGGGGGACCTGGATCGTCGGGGACAATGGCCGCTCCAGGGCATCAGGAGTTGACAGCTCGGGATGCGCCATTGATAGCAGGATTTGAAGCGCCGGTGCGTAAGAAGGTTTTCCCGATTGATTATTTCAGGGAAGTTATCCCGTGGTCCCCGTCACCGGTGGTTGATGAAGTTCCAGCCCTGCCTGAAACAGGATTTCAGGTTCATCTCGTTGGCAATGTTACAGATTTGAATGTTCCTGAGAATAGAATTCCTGCGACGATTGTGCCTGACGTTAATGCTGTCGAAACAGGCAATAATCTTCCCGGTGAGAATAGCCTTATCACAAATGGAAATCCCGGTGAAGGTTCGGAGGATGGCACTGGAAGTAGCGGGGAGGGGACAAGCGGTTTTGGAGAAGGTAATGGCGGCTATGGAAATGGAATCGGTGGATACGGCACAGGTACTGGAGGCAATGGCGATATAAACAGCATAGAGAGAACCGGGATTGGGCTCGCAGGAGAAAATCCCGAAAGCAATATGGCTGGGGAGAATCAACCTGAAACTCCAGAATTTGAGAATGATATCGACATTGAATCTCTGCTCGCTCAATATATTGAGTCTGTAAAAGCAGCGGTGAAAAACGCGAAATCATATCCCCAGATGAGCCAGCGTCTTCGCGAAACCGGGTCGGCACAAATCAATTTCACTGTTGCCGCTAACGGCGAATTAACCTCTGTATCAGTTGCGGAATCATCGGGATATGACAGACTGGATCAGGCGGCAGTTGAAGCAGTCAGGGCAGCGGCGCCATTCGATCCTGTACCCCCGGAAACCGGACTCGAAACCTTATCGATGTCCATCACACTGATTTTCGAGCTGAATTAGAACTAACATTCGGAGTCAGGTGGAATACGATACCAAGAATCAGAATCCCAGCGGTAAGGATGTCCCGGCCTGGTTCATCACAATCGACCCATCCTTGCACTTTACGTATATATATCCCAGAGTATTTATCCAGGAGGATGAAAATTTGTGCATCCGGCGACCAGAGCACAGGATATGAGAGATATCACGAGTAAATTTATCCGCATGGTAAATATAGCACCACCATTAATATAAAAGATTCAAATTTGATAGTCCACCTGAATTTCTAAGCGGATGTAAAAAATTTTTCATGTAATAAAAAAAGCCCCCCGAGATTTCGAAGGGCTGATTGGAAATTTCAAAAGGTACGGAGATTAGAAGCCTGAAGGCATTGTTGCGTAGCCCCAGACGTTTCCACCGTAAGTGTTAGAATACCATCTGTACGCGGAGCCGACTTTCATCAGAGCACCGTTGCCATCGGCCATAGAGAAAGTGTAGCCATAAGGTACCGCGTTGGTGATGCTGCTGGTAACTTTCTCGCCACCCATCGGGTTGATTCGGGCGAAATAGAATGGAGTACTCGGTGCGCCTCCTCCACCTAAACCACAACCCAATACAATGGCGCACTCTGCATGGGGCTGCCATACTTCAACGCCAGCGTCCCAACCGGAACAGACACCGGCCCAGATATCTTCGTCGGACCAGGCGAGCGTCCCATCGGGAGTAACAGCATAAACACCGGGGTTACCGTTGCGCTCGACAAGGATAAAGTACCCGGTCGTCGGGTCATAATCCATGTCGTTGAGCAAGGAATAGCTTCCTGCAGCGGTCTGTACCGATGCAGGAACCGCGATTGCGGAACCCCAGGTAGTGCCGTTCCAGTGGTAGATACTATACGTCTGGGTCAAAACAACCGGGTAATCGTTCTGGTCAAGAACGAGCTTATGGATTGTGCCGGACGGAATCGCGCCAAAGGAAGACGCGGTCCTGATGTTGGTGAAACCGGTAGAGTTGGAATAGTCCATGTAATAAATGATGTTCGAACTACCCGAGTCGTTGTAGTAGATCTTGTCCGATGATGTGACAGCAAGATTGTAGAAAGAGTACCCGGAGGTGTTATAAGCCTGAAAGGGCATGGCCGTGCTGTTGGGATCGATAGCGGCAATATAAGCTGCTGATCCGTTTGGAGAGCCGAGCACTTTTTCCGGACTGGCTGCTTGAGTCCCTTCAGGAGGATAAGCGTAAAGTCGCGCGCTCCCGATGAAGGTCGTGGATGAGCCAGTGATTGGATTCATCGTGCCGCAGGTTGTATCGATAGAGATATCCAGATTCGGAGACGTGCAGACCGATTCGGCGTTCATCTGGTCTTTGACCCTTACATTTACCGCGCCGGTGTAGGTGCCAGTGTACACGTGTGTCGGATTCGTTTCTGTGCCTGTGTAGATATCGTCGGGGTTCTCGTCATAGACCAGGTCACCGTCGAAATCCCACTCATAGGTGAGCACATCGCCGGGGTCCGGGTCTGTTGAACCGGAAGCGTCGAACTCTACCGGCACGGGCACCCATCCCGAAGCAGGCATCGATGTGACGACATCCAGGTCACAAACCGGAGCCTCATTGTAAGGTCCCGAGGCAACAAATAACGGGAATCGCCAGAACGAGGCAAGCGGTGAGCTCGCCGGGGGAGCCGAAACACCGGGAACGTTAATGTAATTGTAGCCGGAACTCTCGGCGACTACCCAGAACTCGTGTCCGGTCGTGCCTGTCAACGCTACATCCTTGGGTATGTCGATGTGATATGTTGAGTAATTGTCTCCACCGACGACGCCGGGATCGGTATCATGCGAAGCGGCAAG
>JAPKYR010000001.1 GCA_026394215.1 bacterium | reverse complement strand
ATGGCCGTGGGCGTTCGGGATTTTCTTCTGGGGATTTATCGCCATTCTGGTACTTGTCCTGCTTGTCGTTTTATATGCCACGCTGCTCGAACGAAAGCTGATCGGGTGGTTCCAGATTCGGCAGGGCCCGAATCGCGTCGGACCGTGGGGACTTCTCCAGCCGTTCGCCGACATGATCAAGCTGCTGATAAAGGAAGATATTGTCCCGTACAATGCCGACCACGCGCTGCACCTTCTTGCGCCTCTGATAATTTTTGTGCCGACCCTCCTTGCGTTTGTCGCGATCCCGTTCGCGTCGGGGACGGTCGAGTTGAAACAGGAAATTGTCGCGCCGTCTTTCAGCCACATGCTTACCGAATGGATCGGGGCGGACAGCTATGAGGTTCGCGGATTCCCATCGCCCGGCTACCTTGAAGCGTCCATAGGTATCGAGGAGAACGAGGAAGAGCACAAGACATACTGGGTAGATCGCGAGCTGGATCATGAGCCGATTTTCCTGCCGGCAGACAGTAACGGAAATATCGACGACATAAACGGATATGACATACGTTACAGAAACCTGTACCCCATCCAGCACCAGATCAAACCGACGTCGGGGCCGCAGGCAGAGGCTCAATATGCGACTTATATTTCAATGGTGGATTTCGGTTCGAGCGGCAAGGCATACGATATTATCGAGATGGACTGGGGCGGATCGGGACACGACGGGATAGTCGAAATCGGGATTCAGGGCGACACAATCGACAAGGCTGAACAGGAATTCAGCGAGATTGTGGCTACTACAGGGCCGGAAGTCCCTCCGGAGCAGCAGTTCAATTTCGGCGGATTGGTTCCTAAGACATATCTTGAAGACCTGGGCGTGAAACTTGCCGACTCGATCGGCATAAACAGCCGGTCATTCGATGACTCCAGCATGATTCCCGCGTTCGCGCGGCTATCCGGCATGCGTTCTTTGTCGCGGGACGTTTACACTCCCAACTGGAAAAATGTCTGCTGGATTCATAACCAGTTGGATCTTGAAAATGGAAAAGCGAACCTGATTTTCACGCCTGCGGAATTCAATGTCGAAAACGCCGACTGGCATACCGCGCCCGGTTCATTCATGCTGCAGCGGATCGCGGGCGGCGGTTATATTATTGAGAAAGCTGACGGCTCGCAACAGACACTCATGGCAGTTGGAGACGCCGCGCAGGTTATGATCGGCGACAAACCGGTCACACTAACACTTAAGGACACCCAGTATTACACCATCTACGTGATGGGGGCCGATCTTGGCGCCGGGATTCTGTACATCATGGCGGTCACATCGCTAGCAGTGCTCGGGATTTTCATGGCCGGCTTTGGATCGAACAATAAGTGGAGCCTGTACGGGGCTGTCCGAAGCGCGGCGCAGATTATCTCCTATGAAGTCCCGATGACACTCGCGGTTCTCGGTCCGGTTCTTATGGCCGGAAGCCTTTCGATTGTCGACCTGGTTGAGAGTCAGAGGACAGTCTGGTACGTGGTGCCTCAATTCTTTGCCTTCTATGTCTTCCTCGTCACAATGACAGCCGAGGTCAACAGGTCACCGTTCGACCTTCCGGAGGCGGAATCCGAGCTTGTCGCGGGATTCCATACCGAGTATTCCGGGCTGAAATTCGGATTTTTCTATCTTGCCGAGTACGCCAATATGTTCCTTGCGGCGGCAGTGATGTCCGTGCTGTTTTTCGGCGGCTGGAAAGGATTCTTCGAGATACCGATCATCGGCGAGTTTCTGTCGAGTTTCGTGTGGTTCATGGCGAAGTGCGTTTTCTGGTTATGCATTCTTGTGTGGTTCAGAGCTACTTTCCCGAGGTTCAGGATAGACCACATGATGGACTACGCATGGAAGGTGCTTCTGCCGATCGCGATGATAAACGTCATCATAACCTGCTATTTCTCGTTCTCCGACTACAATTTCCATGTCTGGATCGAAAACAACTGGAAAATTTACCACGACTACATTCGACCGTTGTTCTTTGAGAAGATAACAAGCATGTACGCGATTCCGATTATGATGATAATTGGAATTCTCATGCTTAACGATACATTGGGGAGTATGGCCGAAATAAAACGTAAGCGCTTAAAAGACGGTTTTAGCGGTACGGTGGTCAAAGGCGGTCTTAGTGATAATGTGGTAATCATAATCTGTGGCTCCTTGGGAGCATCGATTGTTAGAGATGAATTTCGCGACGTTGCAGGTTGGTTTGTTACCACTGTAATTGGGGGAATTTTGGGAGTTGTGATCGGGATTGTCATTAATTACATTAGGAAAAAGCTTAAAAACAGAAAAAATCGAAAAAAAAGAGTCGAAGGATTTAAAGATTAATAAATAATAACAATGGCGACGCATAAGCCGAAAGAATCGATTGCCAGGAAGATTTCAAGAATTTTCCTGCCGCTCTGGGGAATCAGGGCCGGTCTGTATATCACCGCCCGGCATCTGTTCCGTAAGAAGATCACGGTGCAGTACCCGGAACAGAAAATCCCGATCGATTCAACCTATCGCGCGAAATTGTCGCTTCTTTTCGAGCCTGGAACGGGCGCTGATATCTGTATCAGTTGTCTTCAGTGCAAAAATATCTGTCCGGTGGAATGTATTACGATTATTCCAAAAGTGGACGAAAATAAAAAACGCCATGTAGGCACATTCGACGTGGATTTATCCAAGTGTCTTTTCTGCGGAATGTGCGAGGAAGTCTGTCCCGAATTCTGCATTGTCCTCGATCCGATATTCGATTATTCCTCCTATTCCCGCGACGGGCTGTATCTCACAGTAAGCGGGCTGAGACGTGAAGCGAATAATGCAGAATGGGAGTCGATGATCTCTTGCAAGGAAGTAAAGAAACGTGAATCGGAAGCGAAGAAAAAAGCCAAAGAAGAAGGGGAACAGAAACAGTAAATAATGGACCACGGAGTACTGGAATATTTTAAATGGCTGTTTTACAACGCGTTCGGCGCAGCGCAGCCGCACTGGTGGTTTTTCGCCATATCGTTTGTGATTATCGCGAGCGGAATCGGCACGGTAATCGCGCGAAATCTTCTTCACGCTGCATTTTTCCTTGCTCTGTGCTGCATCGGGGTCGCGGGTATATTTATTTTGCTCAATGCCGAATTTCTGGCAGCGGTCCAGGTCCTTGTATATGCAGGCGGCATAGTCATTTTAATAATATTCGCGATAATGCTGTCGGAGAGCATCACCGGCAAGAATTCGATTACCCATAACAAACAGAGCATCACCGCCCTGGGAGTCTCGATCATGATGGGAATTGTCATGGTCCTTATCCTTTTCTACGATCAGAACGGGTATTTCGTGGGGACGACCAGATGGGCGCTCACACCCTACAGGATTCCATTCCCAACCGAGCCGAACTCCCAGTTGGTCGGGCAAAGCCTGATGTCCACGTACACTCTGGCGTTCTGGATCGCGAGTATTGTCCTTACAATAGCGATGATCGGCGCGTTGATTCTTTCAAGGCGTGAAGATGATGAGAAAGACGAAACCGTGCCTGAAATAAAAACCGACGCGATCTGCGAACCCGAAATCAGGGAGGAAAATCCATGAGCCTTTCAGATCCTCCGATTTTTTACTACATTTATCTCGGCACGATTTTATTCGTGATCGGACTTTTCGGATGCCTTTCAAGGCGTAACGCAATCGCGATCCTGATGTCGCTGGAATTGATGTTTAACGCGTGCAATATCGTTCTTGTGGCGTTCTGCCAGCGACATGGAGTCACCTATACCCTTCAGGCTTTTTCAAGGGCGCAGGATATAGAAAGTCCGGTCGGACAGATTTACGCAATTTTTGTAATAACAATAGCCGCCGCGGAAGCAGCTGTCGGGCTCGCGCTTGCGATCGCGGCTTACAGGCATTACAAGTCCATAAATATGGACAATATAAACTTGTTGAAATGGTAGTTGAAATGGAAATAAATATAAGGACAAATATCGGCTCTCGATTTGAGTGAAATGTTCGAAACGCTCATTAAATATCCCGAAACGCTGGCACACTGGATAGTCATTCTGCCGTTCATGAGTTTCGCGTTTATAGTGCTGAAACTCACGATAAATAAAAATCGGCCGCAAAGCTGGACC
>JAPKYR010000283.1 GCA_026394215.1 bacterium | reverse complement strand
GTGTTACAGGACGGGACGGCGATCGGGGACGCGATTGTCACATCGGTCGCGCGGTTTCCGGATCAGGACGTCAAGAGCAAGATTATTATTCTTTTAACTGACGGTGAACACAATATGGGGGAATTCGATCCCGACACCGGCGCGCGGATTGCGAACCGGACCGGGGTGAGAATTTATACGATTGGCGTAGGCAGCCGTGAACCCACCGCGATTCCAGACCCCAATAATCCAGGGGAATACCTGAGGGATTATTTCGGTCGCCTGGTTTATACGAAGCTCGATGAGGACTCTCTCAGAAATATCGCGCAGATTACCGGCGGGCGATATTACAGGGCTGAAGATGAAAATGCTCTGAGGACAATATACGAAGACATCTCCCAGCTCGAAACGCATGAGATCGAAAGCGAGAGGTATACGACCTACGCCGAGTTGTTTCAATTCGTACTTATAGCGGCGCTTGTCATGCTGTTGTTTGAAATTATATCGAGGCTGTTCTGGGGGAGGGTACTGCCGTAGGATTTTGAGTTTTCATTTTGGATAATGCTGATATGAGTTTTTATTCGGCGACATCTTTGATATTACTCATTCTCGTTCCGGTTCTGTTCATTGCGAACTGGGCGATAGAACGGTCGCGCGCGAAATCCAGAAACGTTTTCGCTGCTCCCGACCTGTTTCGCAAAATAGCGACTGTCGAACCGGCGTCGAGGAATATCTGGCGTGGAATTTTTACCGCTATTGCGCTCGCGCTGATGCTTGTCGCGCTCGCCCGTCCGCAGGGGGGCGAGAAAGTGGTCGAGGAAGAGGTTCAGGGAATAGATATCATGCTGGTTCTGGACGTTTCGCGGTCGATGGACGCCCGGGATTTGTACCCGTCCCGTCTGAACGCGATCAAACAGGTGGTCAGCGACTTTATCGATTCAAGTTATGGGGATCGGATCGGAGTAATAGCATTCGCTGGAGAGGCGACGGTTATATGTCCATTAACGAACGACCATGGAGCCGTGATCAGTTTTATAGACCGTTTGACAACGAATGAAGATATCCCGCCGGGAACCGCGATCGGGAACGCAATCCGTCTCGGGGTCAACCGTTTCAGGGAATCGGAAACCGGACGGGTCATGATTCTACTTACCGACGGCGAAAATAATAAGGGACTTGAACCGCTGGACGCATTGCAGGAAGCAGTCGATGCAGGCGTCAGGATATATACTGTCGGAATCGGGACCCCGGATGGAGCGCCTCTTCCGGAAGCCGAACAGCCGATGGTCGGAAGCACAAGATTCCGTACCGACCCGGATGGTAACAGGGTAACTGTCGGGCTGGATGTGGATACATTGCAGAAAATTGCCGATGATACCGGCGGACATTATTTTTCGGTATCGAACCAGGGGGAATTAAAGACACTCTATAGTAGAATAGCCCATGAGGGCGAGACGGAATTCATGTCGAGAAGGATTGTCCGCAAAGATGAGCTTGCCCCGTATTTTCTGCTATTGGCGGCTTTGTTTTTAATTATGGAATCGTTTTATACTTACCTGATCCCATCGGGGGTCAAACATGCGAGGGTTAATGTTTAACCGTATCGGGATAAAAACAGCTTTTTTCAGCTTAAAGGTAATGCTGATATTTTTCGCCATGTACGCGATTGTCGGATGGGATCTGCCGTTCCTGTCGCAGCGAAACCGCGGGGATAACGATTTCGCAGCAGGACGTTACAAAGAAGCGATCGACCATTATCAGAAGTCAATCGAGCGGGAAGGTGGCGACTGGGAACTTTATTACAACCTGGGGACATCGTATTACCGAGCTGGTGATTATGTCGGAGCTATCGACCAGTTGAAAACGTCTCTCCAGCTTGCCCAGCACAATGGAGTTTCGGATTATGACCAGGGCAGAATTCTTCATAATACAGGGCTGGCGTATCTTCAACTGGATGACTGCGAAAACGCGGTTTCGACTTTGACTGAAGCGGGGCGATTAGCTGGTCCGGACGACGATATCCAGGCTAACCTTAAATTCGCGCAGGATTATTGTGCTGAAGAACCTCCGCAAGCTCCTCCAACAGAAGGCGAAGAGCAGAATGAGGGCGCGGGTAATCAGGATGAAGATCAGCAGGGGGGCAATCAAGGCGATACGAATGACCAGAGTGAAGCGCAGGATCAGGCTGACGCCGAGCAGGGTAATCAGGATCAGGGGGGGACGGATAATACCGAGCAGGATCAAAACGAAGATACGAATGATCAGCAGGGAGACCAGCAGGATCAGAATGAAGAGCAGGGCGGACAGGAAGAGGCGCAGGATCAGGGGGGTCAACAGGGAAATCAGGATGAAGCGGTAGACCAGGGTCAGGGCAATGAAGAGAATCAGAATCAGGATCAGGGGGACAATCAGGGACAAAATGAGACCGCAGGCGGGGATCAGGAATCCGATACTGAAGCGGGTACCGGCCAGAATGGGAATGCCGAAGAACAAAGTCCCAATGAGATTCCGAATGACGGGTTGAATATGTCGGATGCTCAGATTCAGGAAATTCTTGACTGGATGGCAAACCGTGAAAGAATGAATGCCCCGAGATATTTCAATAATCAGCCGGAGTCTGGGCAACCTCTGGATGAGGAGACATTGGCGGAATTGATCCAGAGGCTTTTCGGGAATCAGGAGACCAGGGCTGATGAAATGCCGAACGATGGAATCGACTGGTAAAGCATCTATAGGAGTTTAAATATTAATGTGACAATGCGTATTGTGGGACTATTGGTTACGGGGTATAATTAAATATTCTGGCGAACAGGAACTGGATTGAAAAAAGTGGAGGCTGATTATGGAGGTTATTTCGATTGTTATTGGGGACGTGGTAGTGATAAAACTTAACGGGGATTTAAGGTCGCGCGACGATATTACCGGGCAGTTTCAAAGTTACCTTTACACCGGCAAAAGCAAGTTCATTATCAACTTTGCGAATGTCAGGGCGGTAAATTCGATCGGGTTGAGCACGCTGCTCGAATTTAAGCATCTTGCCGAAGCCGCCGGAGGGTCGATAATACTTTGTATGTTGAAGGACGAGGTTAAGAGAGTTTTGAACGTCACAAGGCTTGATGAGATTTTCAGTATTTTCGATGATGAGGACACGGCGCTTGCCGGATTTATAAAAGGGTTGCCGTTAATGAAGCGGGAGTCGGCGATCAGCAGGCACAGGAACTAGAATTAGCACCTGGTCTGAAAATGTCCTTTCATGACGGGGAGCTTGATTTGCGCCAAAAGAATCCTGATTTGAGAAAAAATGCGAATTTGGGACTTGTATTTCCCTGGAAATCGGAAAATAATGTATATGTAGTTGCAAGGAAAGGCAAGGTGAAAATCCATGGGTGGACCTGATGATATCTTAAAGAGTTTAATTATTGCTCTGCTTAGAAAGGCAGGAGAGAAAGGGCTGACAAAAACTCAGGTCATAAAACTGGTTTTTTTCTGTGATTTAGAGTCCGCCAGGACTAACGGTATACTTTTAACTAAATGTCAGTACCGTACCGACCATCATGGGGTAGTGAGCTATGAAGCCTGGGATGTTGCAGAAAGCCTTGCTGATACCTGGAACATTGTATATTCAAAAGAATCTTCATTTTTCAGATCCCCAAGCTACCGGGTTACTCTCATTAAAGATTGTTTTCCTGTACCGGACGAGAAGATGCAGGGGATAGTTGAGGCTGTTTGGGTGAAGTATGGCGGATTAACCGCAACCCAACTCGGACTTAAAACAAAAGAGCTTGTCCCTATGGAGAGTAAATGGGAAGAAGGTATCACTGTGGACCCGCGCGATATTGCTTATGAAGAATCAGGTGAGTTTAATAAGATGGCGGAAAATTTTTCAAACAAATATCCTGAAGGGTACGGTCCTGTCGAACCTGTAAATATTGAAGATTAAGGTTACTTGTGTGAATCTTTATATGTCTTAGCCTGTTTGTGATCACTGATATCATGAAAAATCATAATTTCCTTCTCCACATGCCAGTAGATTCTTAAATCCCCTGTTACCTCAGCTCTCCTAAAAGGTTTGGTGTTTGATGGTTTATTGAGCGGTTGGGGAAGTTCGTTTGGGGTAGAAGCTTTAAGGAATGCCCACTGCAATTTTTCCATTGCATCCTCT
>JAPKYR010000063.1 GCA_026394215.1 bacterium | reverse complement strand
CGCATGCATATACCCTGGTCCGATTTAAAAAGAGCGCTGAAGGGAAATATCCTTTTCCTCGGCATCGTCAGCTTCTTCACCGATCTCTCAAGCGAGATGATCTATCCGCTTCTGCCGATATTTTTCACTGGCCTTGTGCCGCCTGCGGTCGCGGCTATCTATATCGGCCTTATGGACGGCATTGCGGAAAGCACATCAAGCATCCTGAAAATCTATTCCGGACGGTGGAGCGACTCGCTTGGCCGACGAAAACCGCTCGCACTAGGGGGTTACGCGATTTCAAGCATCGCGCGCCCTCTTATGGCGCTTGCATTTGCGGGATGGCACGTGATATTTCTACGATTTCTGGATCGGGTAGGGAAGGGCTTGCGGACGTCGCCTCGCGACGCGCTTATCAGCGAGACAGTGGACTGCGATGTTCGCGGACTCGCATTCAGTTTTCACAGGCTGATGGATCATGTCGGGGCGGTTCTGGGTCCGGTGTTCGCGATTATTTTTCTTTATTCCGTTCTCGGTCGAACTATCCTGTGGCAGCAGGGGGGTGGCGCCGCTACCGCTGAAGAAATGCAGGCGATGCGATGGCTGTTCGCGATCGCGCTGCTTCCCGGAATCGCGGCCACATTTGTGCTGTGGCGATGGGTCCATGAAAGTTATCCGAAGTCAGATTCGGAGGGCACTGTTTCTTTAAATCCGTTGAAGGAAGCGCAGGGACATTTCTCATCGCGCTTTTATATTTTTCTAACCGCGGTGATTCTATTTACCCTTGGAAACAGCTCCGATCTCTTTCTCATTTTCTATATCCAGACCCGTTTCGGACTCGGGCTTGGATGGGTTATCGCATTGTGGGTGCTGATGCACATCTCGAAAATTATTTTCAGCCTGCCGGGTGGACGATTCTCCGACAGGATTGGCCGCCGCGCAGGGATAATCATCGGCTGGGTGATTTATATCGCGGTGTATGCTGCGATGCCGTTTGCCTCGGGATTATGGGTCGCGTGCGCGTTGCTTGTTGTGTATGGAGCATATTATGGGATGACAGAGGGTTCGCAACTGGCGCTTGTCGCGGATTTTGTTCCCTCACAACTTCGCGGAAGGGCGTACGGGTTGTATCACGGAGCTGTCGGGCTTGCGGCGCTTCCGGCAAGTCTGATGTTCGGAGTTTTCTGGGCGGAGCTTGGTCCTAAGACAGCGTTTCTTATCGGCGCTTCTCTTGCGGCAGCGGCTCTAATACTTCTCGCTTACAACCTGTCAATGGATAAGCCTGACAGTATCGTTAAACATTAAAAACTGCAATTTCAGTTCTGTCCTGAAGGGTCTTTCCATCATCCTGAAAATTAATGCATTCAGGTTTAACATGGCATATAATTCCGGCATCGACAAAATTCGGAAGGATTGAACATGAGCTATTCAAAACTTGCATTGATAATTCTGGCGATAACCGTGATGGCGATCGCATCTGGATGCCCTCGTAAGGATACACCCGGCAACATTGGCGATCAGGTGGATCCAACTGGCCGGCCGCCAGCGCAGATTACGCAGCCGGAACAACCTGATCCGGCGCAGGAAGTGGAATTTAATCAGTCGGATACGTACGACGGTAACGATCAGGCGGATTTTATCGACACATGGACCAGGCTGGGTGAGAGCGAGAGTGATTTAATGCTCGATATAAATCTGAAAGAAGAAATTAATCTTTTGCTTTTCAGCGAATGGCATATCGAAAAACTTATGGCCGATAATGAAGATACCTTTGAAATGGATCTCGATCCGGGGACATACAACATCCAGGCGGTAGGCGGCCATGGCGTGAAGGAGCTACACCTATATGTGATTGATTCGAACGCGAATGTGGAAGGCCAGTATATCGCGTTCAATGAAGGTCAAACCAAAGCGCCGAAGATCGAGTTCACTGCCGATCAACCGGTATCGGCAAGGCTTATTTTTACTCCACAGGAGTTCGATGAAGGCGTCAATCAGGCATGGTACGCATGGTACCTTCTGACACAGGAGTGATTTTTCCCCCTTGAACCTTTTCTCATTTCGGTATACATTTTTACTTCATCC
>JAPKYR010000116.1 GCA_026394215.1 bacterium | reverse complement strand
GCGTCGTGGAAACCGGCCAGCCCCGCCATGTCGCAAAATTCAGGAAGATGCCGGATGATAGAAGCGCAGCCAGCATCCCGAGCGCGAGATCGATTTCCCTGCCCTGGAAAAAACTTACATCCAGAATTGTTCCCTGAATGGTGCTCGCGACCTGGCCTCCGACAAGGAAGCATCCGAGGAATTCGAATATCGCGGCAACAAATATTGCGCGCCCGTATGTGAGAGCTTTGGAGCCGACACTCGTTCCCATCGCGTTGGCGACATCGTTAGCGCCGATGTTCCAGGCCATGTAGAACCCGAAGACTCCTGTAATCAGTATCAATAATGAGGTTGGATCCACTTCAAAACACCCTTAAAAATCTTCCTAAGCGCGAATATTTCCCGAAACACTTTTTCAGTAGTTCAAAATTCATCACTTTGCCAATACGTTTCGTAATTCCTTCGAATACTTCTCCGCTGCGTTTGCGATGCCTCCAAGATTAATTATGAACTCGGTCAGGAGTAAAAGGTCGACGGGTTTCAGATTATCCGCGATCGATACCAGAGTCTGGCTGAATTTGTACTGGCGTTTATCGGCCATATGCTCAATCTCTCCGACCTTCTGGACCATCTCGAACACTTTTTCCGCTTCCGGACCACCGAATCCCGACTCCAGAAGCTCATCTAGCTCATCCCCGATCCGATGCGCCTGATTGATGCAATCCATTACATGTCCTACAACCCGATCCAGTTCTTCAACCAGTTCTGACGGGATTGTAAAATCGGGTTTTAAAGTCGCGACAACGACAAGGTCTTCAGTGCGATCCGCAATTTCGTCCTGCGCGGAAAGAAGACGCCGAAAGTCGCGGCGGTCGATAGCAAGGAAAAGTGATCTTGGCAGGCTGTCCCTGAGTTCGTTCTTGATCTCATCGGCTTCATGCTCTAGAGTCATCACCTCTTTGGCGATTTCCTTCACACGAGCGTGGTCGGCAGCTTTAATCGCGGTGATAAGCTCCGGGACCTTGTTCGCGGTCTCCACACATTTCTTCATGTGATGGCCGAGAGCCGTGAATGGAGAGCGTCCGAAGACGTTGAAAATGTTGCGCATCTGTTTTTTACCCCGCTTCCTGAAATGACCTTCTAATCCATTACCCCCCTGAAATGACAACAACGGAAATATAACAGCACTGGAAAAGTAAGTAAAGCAATTTGCGAGTAAGGTGCAACCGCGAATTGATTTCGCTATGGAATTTCTGCGTGCAAGCCAATGGATAGGATACTGGCAACTCGATTTTGTTCTCATATCCGGACGGTTATTTCCGGGTGATTTTTAGCGGGTAGCCCGGGAAACCTTGCCGGATTATGGATGCGGTTGTTGATATCTGACCTGGTTTCCCGGGACCTGTCTTTTCAATAATCAATTGACCCGGGAAACCAATTTCCTCAAGAAAAAACCATGGCTCCATAGGTCTAAGGTTTCCCGGGCTACATACTTTCGCCTCCGGCAGCATCTTTAGAAATTCCGCAACTTCACATGCGACTTTGTTCTTGGTATAATTATTTAAAAGGGAGTGTCTCTATGCCCGATAAGATCCTGTTACCCGTGAAGCTTGTCTCAGCTTGCTGTTTCGGCATGCTGATTTTTATTGCCATTGGTTGCTCGATGGGGAAAAGTCCGGTTGAACCGATGTCCCCTGAGCCGTCAGGATCACCGACAACCCTTCAAAAAGACCATGGGGACCTGGTCCGTCACAGCCTGCTTGGATACTGGCAAGTGAGCATTTCGGAAGATAAGGCTGTTGAAATAATCCCCCAGCGTGAAACAGCTATGCACCTGAATGTTCTCGGGTTGCTTGAGGGGGGACTGTGCCAGGACTGCCTGGTAATCGAAGGTGTCGAGTTTCATCCCGATAATATATTTTCCGCAATCATGGTGGTGCATCACCCATTCCCTCAAATGCTGGAATACACGGTTTTTGACGTCCGAGGTATTTTTATCTCTGGTGGTGTTTATGACTTTCCCCAGTGCGGGGGAAGTATGGCCTGGAGTGACAGTGTTCTACGCGTGCTGAGTTACGACGGTTACACGAATCTTTTCAATCCTACCGAATTTCCACAGACCAACCCGCCTGCGCTTGGCTATATCCCCGGCCATAAAGCGACCGGGGGCGATCTGTCAGCGACGCTTAATCCTTTCGTGACTTTTGAACGAGATAACCAGCGCAGCATGTTTGGGCAGTATGCCTTTGTTTATAGGAATATTCAGGTTTACGCGAAGAATCATCCTATTCAGTTTGGCTATGCGGTTGATGCAAACTGGCAACTGGTCGAGGGTCCAATCGATGATCCGATCAATCAGTTTCCCCCGGATGCGAATTGCCTTGAGGCGTACAGGATAGATGCCATGGTCGGCGACGGGATCGAGGCCGGGGGCGGCACTGCTCCCATACAGGTTAAGGTTTACGATCATCAGGGCCTGGACACTATCGTTTCGGTAACTGCCGAAGCGCCCAGTCTATTCTCGGGTGTGGTTGATCTCAATTATTCCTATGGTGATCCTGAAACCGGGTGGTATATGTATACCGGAGCCATTTCAAATGACAACGATATCGGCTTTGGCGAATACCCGGTTCTGATACGTGTCGCTGACTCCGAGACCGACCAGAACCTTGGGCCTATAGATGCGTGGCAGGTTTATATCCTTCAAATAAAACGGGGCTGGGCAAAGACATGGGGTGGTGGGTCGAGCGATGTCTGTTATGCTTCAGCCATCAATCCGGCAGATAATATCTATATCGCGGGGAGTTACTGTGGGATAGTCGATTTTGACCCCGGAGTGGGAGTCGATAAACACATATCGACCGTAGGAATGAACTATACCGCGGACGCATATATAAGCTGTTTCGACTCATCGGGGATTTTTCAATGGGCTCGTACATGGGGTGGGATCGGAAGCGAAACCTGCTTCGATATCGCGATTGATGCGACCGGATACATATATGTCACCGGCTTTTACACGGGAACCGCCGATTTTGACCCTGGTGTTGGCACCGACAACCATACATCAAATGGATTAAATGATGCATTCCTGAGCAAGTTCGATCAGTCTGGTAATTTTCTGTGGACCCGGTCATGGGGCGGCACCCAACAAGATGTAGGTTATGGAGTTGCCGTTGATAACGTGGATGGAGTTTATGTCACCGGGGCTTACCAGGGTAACGTGGATTTCGATCCCGGTGCGGGAGAGGATTTGCATCAGTCGAACGGGTCCCAGGATGTTTACATGACGAAATTCGATTCCTCCGGATCGTTTCAGTGGGCTCGTACCTGGGGAGGTGCCTTGTCCGATTCGGCTTCGTCGATTGCGATCAACAGCATCGGTCAGATTCATGTTTCCGGCAGCTTCAGAGGATCGCTGGACTTCGACCCCGGCGCTGGCTCGGATGTCCGTACTTCGGCAGGAGGCACTGATGCTTTTCTGAGCCTGTTCACTTCATCTGGAGTGTATTTGGAGGCATATACATGGGGGGGCACACAAAACGATTATGGCGACCAAGTGGTGGTCGATACTTCGGATAATGTGTATACCGTCGGTGTTTTTTACAATTCGGCGGACCTGGACCCGACTGGCGGAACTGACATTCATTTCTCAAATGGTCTCGGGGATGGATATCTCATTAAATTCAATTCGACAGGTGCATTCCAATGGGCGAAATCATGGGGTGGAGTAAGTGCCGATTACCCTCTCGCAGTAAACGCAGACAATTTTAGCGGCGTGTCTGTCACGGGCAGATTCTATGACACGGTGGATTTCGATCCCGGTGTCGGAGTTGACAACCATACATCGTATGGCTTAAATGATGTGTTCTTAAGCAAGTTCGATTCGTCGGGTAACTATCAATGGGCACGTACATGGGGAGGTATGGAAGACGACTACGGTACTAGTGTTGTTGCCGATAGCCTGGGGAATCTTTATGTTGCAGGTTATTTCAAAGATGTTGTCGATTTTGATGCCTGCAGCGGTTTGGACATTCACACGTCCTTGGGAGATTCCGATATTTTCCTGTGCAAGTACCCACCGGACGGTATCTGGTGATTTCCATCCCGTGAACCGATCAGCTTCCCGGAGTCGAATTGTTATTCTAGATTTTCTTCCTGGATCGCCATTGCGCGGCCCAGGTCGTCATTATCTATCGCGCCCATTTCGAGCAGGATGATGCCTATTTTTTCGCCCGTTTCCTTCTGTATCTCAAGCGCATAATCGACTTGCTCTTGCGTGCACGCGCCGATGTCCACAAGAATAGCTCCGAGCCTGACGACGGGAAATTCCTCCTGGATATCGAGCGCCATCTCCACATCGTCCGGTGTGGCGACTCCCATCCTTATCAATATTTCCCCGATGCGGTCGTCAACCCCTCTCTGGACCTCCAGTGCGCGCTCGATATCCTCTTCCGAGACTATCCCAAGCCTTACCAAGATTCTTCCGAGCCGTTTGCCCTTAATATTGTCATCAATCATCGATCGATACCTCCATCTAAAATCGAAAATC
>JAPKYR010000130.1 GCA_026394215.1 bacterium | reverse complement strand
GCGCAAACTCCTGCACTCGATCTGGGGCATGATTGAAAATAACCAGGTTTTCGATGGTTCGAAGTTTTTCAAGCCACCTGTACCTGTAAATGTCAGTTAGGGTGATTTTTGTGTTGATTTTAAAGAGAGAATCTTATTTTTGCCTGGGATATCCTCGACCTATCCTGATATCTCGACAGGCAAAAAAAGGTGTCCCCGTAATAACACTCATAACTAAAAATGATTTATACTTTATCCAGTCCCGACATCCGGGCTTTGGAGCCGATAATATGGATACTTTTCAAGGCACAACTGTTTTGGGAATCAGACGCGACGGGGTAACCACACTCGCCGCGGACGGCCAGGTCACTTTCGGGACGGCGATTGTGAAAGGGACTGCCCGTAAAATTATGCGGCTTCATAACGACAAGGTCCTGGTCGGATTCGCAGGCGCGGTCGCCGACGCCCAGACTCTCGCGGAGCGTTTCGAGGGCAAGCTCGAGGAATTCCACGGAAACCTTCCGCGCGCCGCTGTCGAACTCGCCCGCGAATGGCGAACCGATAAATACCTTCGACGCCTCGAGAGTATGCTTCTCGTTGGAAACTCGGAACACATTCTGCTCATTTCCGGATCGGGAGAAGTTATCCAGCCCGACGGGGACGTTATGGCTATCGGATCGGGCGCGGGATATGCCCTCGCCGCCGCCAGAGTACTTATGAAGCATACGAAGATGAACGCGCGGGAGATAGCGGAGGAAGCGCTGCGTATGGCAGCGGAAATCTGTATTTATACAAACGACAATATTATTGTTGAAACGGTATGATAATTATGGAAGGAACCATTTTAACACCCAAGGAAATTGTCAACGAACTCGACCGCCATATAATCGGGCAGAGCAAGGCGAAACGCGCTGTCGCGATAGCGTTACGGAACCGTTATCGCCGCGCGCAACTCGCTCCTGAAATCGCCGAAGAGATCATCCCGAAAAATATTCTCATGATCGGACCCACCGGCGTCGGGAAAACCGAAATCGCGCGGCGTCTCGCATCTCTCGCTCAGGCGCCGTTTGTCAAAGTCGAAGCGACCAAATATACGGAAATAGGGTATGTCGGAAGAGATGTCGAGGGCATGGTTCGCGACTTAATCGAGCATGCGGTCAGGCTTGTCAAAGAGGAAAAAACTCTTGAAATCGAAAATGAAGTCATGGGAGCGGTTGAAAATCGGCTGGTGGAACTCCTTGCCGGACTTTCCCGAAAGAAAAAATCCTTTCCCAGGCGCACTTCCGGCGCGTTACCTATGCCGTCCGGCCTTGAGGGATCGCACGATTACGACGCCCCACCTCCGGACGATCCGGAATTTATACTCGACACTTCGCCTCCTCCTCCGGGACCGGATCAGGACAAAAAAATCGAAGAGCAGCATCAGAGAATAATCGAGCGTATGCGCGAAAAACTTCTAAAAGGCGAGGCCGAGGATAAGCTGGTGGAGGTCAATGTCGAACAATCCGGCACAATGGGGCTTGAAATTTTGTCCGCGCAGGGCCTTGAGGAAGTCGGCCTCCAGCTTCAGGAAATGCTTGGTGGAATGGGACAGAAAAAGCGCGTACGTGGCAAAGTGCCGGTCAGCGAAGCAAGGGAAATTCTTAAAAGCCAGGAAGTTGAAAAACGCCTCGATATGGACGCGATCATCCGAATCGCGATCAAACGCGCCGAAGAACATGGAATAGTTTTCGTAGACGAGATCGATAAAGTCGCTGGGAAGTCGCATAGCCAGGGTCCCGACGTGAGCCGCGAGGGCGTCCAGCGCGACATCCTTCCGCTTGTCGAGGGAACATCGGTGACTACAAAATACGGGCCTGTCAGAACCGACCATATACTTTTCATCGCCGCCGGCGCTTTTCATATGTCGAAACCATCCGACCTGATCCCCGAAGTCCAGGGAAGATTCCCGATCCGTGTCGAGCTCGACTCGCTTACCGCCGACGATTTTAAACGAATCTTGGTCGAGCCTGAAAACGCGCTTACGAAGCAGTATGCAGCGCTCCTGAGTACGGAGGGGATCGATATTCAATTCACCGAAGACGGGATAGACGCGATCGCCGAAATCGCTACACAGGTAAACGACCAAGCTGAAAATATCGGCGCCAGGCGATTATCTACCGTGCTGGAGAAAGTCCTCGAAGAAGTATCGTTCGAGGGTTCCGATCTGAAACTAGCGAATGTCGTGATTAATCGCGAGTATGTCCGTGCGCAGGTCGCGGATATCGCGAAGGATGTGGATTTAAGCAGGTATATTTTGTAGTTTAGAGCCTGTATCAGAACCGCGCACGTCAGTAAGCGGTCTACCAACGGACAATTCAAACATGTACCGCTGTTTTAGGGCAATTGGTAAACCACTCACTGACGTGCGCGGTTCTGTTACAAATAAATAATAATGAAAGACCCAAAATCAATACTTATAACTGGCGGGTCAAGCGGAATCGGACAGGGACTCCTGCTCTCGTACGCGCGCGAAGGCGTCACCCTCGCATTCAATGGCCGCGATGAAAAACGCGTTGCCGAGGTCGCTAAACTCCTTGAAGGTAAAGGCGCGAGGGTTTTTCCGAAAGTGATCGATGTCCGCGACGCCGACGGAATGAAAAAATGGATTGAGGATATCGACGCGCAGGCTCCCCTCGACCTTGTCATCGCGAACGCCGGTGTATCCCCCAGAGCCGAGATGAGTCTTGATGAGAGGGCAAAATTGATTTTCGACATAAATGTCTATGGCGTATTCAATACCATCCATCCGGCGATTGATCTTATGAAAAAGCGCGGGAGAGGACAGATCGCGATTGTGAGTTCACTCGCGGGATATATGGGACTGCCAAAATCGCCGTCGTATTCATCGAGCAAAGCCGCCGTTAAAGCTTACGGACGCGGGTTGCGATCCACTCTCGCGAGAGACGGGATACAAGTGGCGGTCATTTGTCCCGGATGGGTGCCGTCGAGGATCACGGATCAACATAAAGATGAAATTCCGTTTTTCGTGTCGGTGGATTACGCTGTACGAAGGATCAGAAGAGGGCTTGAAAGAAACGCAGGCTTGATTCCATTCCCGCCGTCGCTTACGTTTCTTGTATGGTTGTTTTCGACATGGCCCGACTGGATGCACGACTTTGTGTTCGGAAGAATGAAATATTGAAGCTGAATTTTTGTATATTTCTATCAATCGCGTCTACCCACCACCTTTTTATTATTTATGCAATGAGATTTCCGTAGAACAGCACGGCAGTGCGTTATTCGGTATAAATAACCGGAAAGACGCATCGCCATGCGGGGCTGTTGAAAAAGTGGATTTCGACTCATAATATGTAGGACATGCTTTCCAGCTTGTTACTGAAACCATGATGATTACCGGAAACCAATAACAAGCTGGAAAGCATGTCCTACATATTTTATCAAGCAGATAATTTTCAACAGCCCCATGCATTTCTACGAGATTTATTTTGTGAATATCAAAAAACCCGGTTGCTAAGACCGGGTTCGAAATTTCAGAACATTGACTTTTACAGAAAAATACTACTGCAGCAGATGAATCTTCTTCTTTTCGCACATGTCGCGGAGAACCTTGGGCCAGACTGTGCAGGAGCACTCGCCAAGCGCGGCTTTCCGAAGCAGGTATGAGTAAATTCTGGACTGGCCGAGTCCGCCGCCGATTGATAACGGAATCTCGTCGTTCATGATCATCTTGTGATACGGCAGCTTGAGGAAATCGAGCTGACCCGTGATTTCGAGCTGTTGCTTCAGGGTGTCTTTTGTGACCCGGACGCCCATGGAAGTAAGCTCATGGCGGCGTTTGGTGATTTCGTTCCACACCAGGATGTCGCCGTTCATGCCATGCATCTGCTTGCCGTTCTTCACGATTGTCGGGGTTACCCAGTCGTCATAGTCGGCGGCACGCATTTCATGAGGATAACCATCTTCGAGAGTCCAGCCGATACCGATGATGAAAATCGCCGGGTATTTCTGGACTATCGCTGTCTCGCGCTGCTTTCGAGGCATATCCGGGTACATCTCAAGGATCTCCTCAGCATGCAGGAACTTTAATTCTTCGGGGAATTCGGGGTATTTGCCCTTGAGCTGAGGGAACATCTCCTGAGCAAGCTTTCCGGCACCGACGAGGACCTTCCAGATTTTTTTAACCGCATCTATCATGTAATCGAGGTTGCGGTCCTTGGCGGTGATAACTTTCTCCCAGTCCCACTGATCGACATAAGCCGAATGGTCATGGTCGAGAAAATAGTCCTTGCGAACCGCGCGCATGTCGGTGTAAAGCCCTTCGCCGACCTCAAGTCCGTACTGCTTGAGCGCAAACCTCTTCCACTTTGTTACAGCCTGCACGATCTGTGCATGTATCGGGTTTTTCTCATAATCGTTCTTGATATAGAAATCGATCGGAGTCCGCGACCCGTCGCGGTCAAGATAGTCGTTCATACCGCTGTCGCGGTCGACAATCAGGGGGCACTCAACGCGCATAAGGTTGAGTTCCTTATGAAGGCCGTTTTCGATATGGTCTTTAACAGCCTTAAGGGCGATCTGTGTCTCTTTCGGGTTTAGAAGCGGTACATAGTTATCGGGCAACACATTCCGTAACTCATCGTAATTTCCGATTCCTGGTCCGGCTAGATCTGCAACTTTGTTTGACATTTCATTAATCCTTTCAATTCCGACTTAAAATGATATGTTAAAGGCCGGAAAAACTAACATAAATGAGGCTGAAATACAACCCGGAACGGTAGTTTAGAGTACAATCAGTAACATTTGAGAGATTATATTCATCCAAAACCTTTAATTTTTAGCTTGAATCGAATACAATTTATGTAAGTTGGATGGGAGGAAAAACCATGAAACCACAGAATATTTTGCTGATCGGAATCGTAATTATTGCGCTTCTTATTTCCGCGTCGTGCGGCGGTAAAAGGAACACTCAGAGTCCTTTCAGAGAACAGCCTCCGGAACAACCGGCTAGTACCGTCGAAGGCGAACAGCCCGCCGCTGCGGCTACAAACACCGGGGAAGTAAATATCACTCTTCCGCTGGGAGTTGCTGTCAATCCTGTCAGTTTTGTTGTCTCCGGGCAGTTCGCGTATTTCACCGATCCCACATACGGCCTCGTCCTCATCGATATGCTGGACCCGACAAAACTGAATATTGTGGCATGGGACGGGATCGCTGCAAAACCGCCTACCGACCTTGAAGTGGCCGGCGGCTATGCGTATATCGGAATCGGCGACGGAGGGATTGCTGTAGTCGATGTCGATCCCCTGGCCGAAGCATCGGTTGTGGCATCTATCGCTGACCAGGGCTCGGTCGGCAAATTCATGATATCCGGGAATTTTATCTATTCAGCCGATCGCAATAACGGAATGAAAATTATCGATATCACCGATCCCCTCAATCCGGTTTTGAAAAATTCTGTAGCTGGCAGCTTCTATAGCGTCGATGCCGCGGACGGTTACGCGTATCTTGCGACCGGACCTGATGGGTTAACCATCGTCGACGTCGATCCGCCTGAGGACGCTGCTATAGTGACAACAGTACCGACTGTTGCCGATGGCTCTGCGGTCGATGTCAAGGTCCTCGGCGGGTATGCATACCTTGCAACCGGAAATAATGGCGGAGGAAAAACCACAGAACCCTCAGGATTCGAGGTTATCAATGTTACTCCTCCGGAGAACGCCGCTGTAGTGCATACAGTGGCCACTACAGGAGATTTTGCCAATAAGATCATCTTGTTCGAGGGCTTCGCGTATGCGTGGTCCGGAAACGATTCGGTTGAGGTTATTAACATCAGCAATCCTGCCGAAGCATCGATCACATCTTCATTCGCCAACTGGAGCAATGATAAAAAAATCGCAACTTTCGATAAACTTATGTTCGCCCTTCAGTATGTAGGCGGGTTAAAAATATCGGCATTGACAAGCGATTAGCAGTATGGGGCTGTTTTAAAATTGATTTTAACCGGATTTATGTAGCACAGGCTTTCCAGCCTGTGACGGAGACTCAGTTTTCATCATTGACACAACCACAGGCTGGAAAGCCTGTACTATGTAATGGCTGATAAACCATATTTTTTTTAACGATTCCCTACGTATATCAATTGGTTTTTAATAGCCCTTCAAACAATTCCGCTAATTTCCCCGCATTTATCTGGAAGTCGAATCTTTCCCTTACAAATCGCCGCCCCGCTTTGCCCATCTCCTGACGCTTAGCGGGATTATCAAGCAGCGACGCGATCCCATCCGCAAGCGCGACAGGATCGCCCGGAGTTACAAGGATTCCGGTAAGACCGTCCAGGACAGCTTCAGGAATACCGCCTGTTCTGGATGCCACCACCGGAATTTCCATCGCCTGCGATTCCAGTGCCGCGACTCCGAGCGATTCCGACCTCGACGGCATGCAGGAAACATCGAGGCTTGCAAGAAATGACGGAACCTCATCGTTCGGAACATATCCGAGAAAATCCACAAGGTGATGCACACCTCTTTCCCGTGCAAGCGTGCGCAGTTCTTCCAAATCCTCACCGTCTCCCGCGAGAATTGTGCGGATATTGTACCCTCGATCTCTCAGCACTCTCGTTGCTTCGATAAGCACATCCGGACCATAGATTTTTTTCAGTCCCTTTACAAATCCGATCCTGAAAACCTCTTCATTCGCGGGTTTCCGTGGATATTTCGCCGGATCGAATTTTTCCATATCGACAGAAAATGGAATGATATGGATTTTCCGTTCTTTCGATAGATATTTCCTCATCGCTCCCGCTAGGAATTTTGAAAGCGCGACAAGTTCGGTCGCCTGATCGAGGATGTATTTTTTCCAGTGAGCCTCTTCCTTCGTCTCCTCCTGCCCGAAAACACCGAGGATATCTGAACCCCATGTGCTCACAACAAGCCTCGGAAGCCCTTTATAGACCATATTGAATCTGAATCTGTAAATAAACTGGACGTTGACAATATCCGCCCATTTCAGAATCGATCTCACGTGCGAGTAATCGGACGCGGTGTAAATCTGCCTGAACGGCGGGATGCTCGCGATCCCGGTCGGGGGGATCGAATGGACATATACCTCGGCGCCGGGGATTTCCCATTCGCGGAAGCTGATGACCTTTATTTCGCAGCCTCGGTCGAGGAAATATCGCACCCATTTATGCGTATGGACATTGCGCGCATCCGCCGCGAACACGATTCGCAGAGGCCGGTCTTTGTATGTTAATGGTTTTGTATCCACAATTGGCCCGAAACGCTATTATCTCAAATTTACCCCGGCCTTTCTATTAATCATGCTCTTGATAAGCCCCGGAATCCGACGCCATTCTCTGAAATCCGACATTGTCGGGATCAGCGCGCTGTATAAGCTGATTTTCCCGACCCTGCAGAATGAACCGAGAAGGAATCCCGCATTGACAAACGACCCTATCAGCACCGCTCCCGCCGCGATCAATACTTCATGGCCCGATATAAACCGGAACCCGACTCCCGATACAATCAACGCAACCACAACCCCGATGATCCCCGCCTTCGAGACTTCATACGGACGTGTCCGCGCAAGAAGGTGGTTCGACCAGACTCCCCCGACCGACAACGCAACTCCGGCGGGAGCGAGGAATACAAACGCCCAGACCACAGGGATAAATCTCGCGCCAAGCAGTATCGACACTATCGACTGCATCAGCATTACTAAAATAAAAAACAGGACAATCGATATGAGAAGCGTCTGCCTCGATGCTTTCGCGGCGAGGTCGCTTGCGTCCTTGTCGCTCGCCGTGGTGATTTTCGGAAGGAGCGCGAAACTTACCGATCGCGTTACCGGAAGTATCCGGTCGATCATCTGATAGGCCATCGTGAAATACGCTATCCGCGCCAGGTTATCGAATTTAGTTCCGGAAAGAGAAAATGACAATACCAGCATCATTGCGGGAATCATCAGATAGGACGCAACCTGCGCGAGATATACGGGGAATCCGAGTCTGACAGCCTCTTTCGCGACCTTCCACTCCGCAAATCGCGAGAGATCGATCCTTCGCCTCACCAGGAGAAGCGCATAGCCAAGGCTTACGAGATTCGCGACTACATAAGCGCCGACCACCGCCGTAAGTTCGAGTTTGAATTTAATAAATGCGACGATAATGACCGTAATCATCACGATGTTGATCACAAGTTCCTTGACATTTCGCGCCGCGATCCGATCCTCTGCGTAAATCGCGGAATCGAAAGCCATTGTCATCATGTGTAAAGGGAACGCCATCGATATAACTATGAAATCGAGCGGGAGCCAAACCTGGCTGAGCTTCCAGAAATTTTTCGGAAATCCCAGCATGAATCCGAGGAAAACGGCTAAATACAATATCGATAGAATGAGTCCCAGCACAGCTCCGGTCGCTGTCAATGGCCCGAGCATGGACCTTTGCTTTCCCCCCAAAACGATCATGCCGTAATCGTATCCGAACGCTCCCATCTTGATCACAAGCGCCGGGGCAAGCATGACAAGGGCAAGTTCGCCGCGCCATACGGGTCCGAGAAGCCGCGCGATCAAAGCCCAGCTTATTATCCCGAGCAGAAAAAGGGCGGCGTTAGTCAGCGTGGTCCCGACAGTGTCGCGAGCGAGGGAACTTCTTTCAGCGATTTGATCCCCTTGCGATGATGTCATTAAATAATTTCGCTAACTCGCCGGTAAGAAGGCGACGGTTGAATCGATTAAGATATTCGTTATTCCTGACCAACGGTTGATTCCTGGAATTGAACTGGTCGATCAGGGCATCGGCGATTTTACCCGGTTCCGATGGTGTGACACAAACTCCGGAGCGGGATTTTTCGATCAGTTCGATCAAATCCCCACCATCGGTAATTGAAAGGATCGGGCGTCCCGACGCAAGGTACTCGTAGGCTTTCCCGGTAACGTACCCTTCTGCGATCAACAGAAGCGATCCCGCGCCAAGCTGCGATGCATAGACCGCGTCACGGGTCTGGAAGCCTTCGATAAATAAATTTTTCGGGATATATATCGGGGCAAGATTATGAAACCGGGAATCGAACTCCCCCATGAAAAGGCATCCTGCGCCATCCCTGAACTCATCCGACTTTTCGCACGCAATTTTCCATCCCTTGAAAAATGGCTCCGGATCGCGGGGATAAGAGATCGACCCCGTATAAGAAGGCCGGATTCCCTCGCTATCGTGCGCGCAATAACATGATCCGTCGCTTCGGGGCTTGTCGAGAAGACCATGTCGATTTTATTTTCGGACAAGATTTCTCTGGCTTTTTTCATTGCCGGGCCGAACCATCCGATTTTCGGGTCGGGGATCAGAAATGCGGACTGGAACGATGAATACAGGCACCCCATAAGGCCGAGTTTTTTCCCGCCTTCGAGAACACCGCGGAAATCGGCGTCGTCCTGTCGTTTTCTCCCACCGAGCGACCTGTACAGATGATACGGCTCCCGGCTTGGAGCTTTGAAAACCAGCACGGTATCGGGGATTTCATTCGCATAACTTGCATCTATCGGGAAACTGCCCTCCGGTTTTTCGGGAGTCAGGACAACAGGCTGCCATCCGAAATCGGGAAGGTATCGGACGAATTTCGTGATCCGCTGTACCCCCACTCCCGCCCTCGGGGGAAAAAGATATGCTATGCAAAGTACGGTCGGCATCAGTTTTTCCCCTGCCCTCCTGTCAGGAGCATTATCCCCACCCGTATGGCTTCATATATCTGCCCGATGCAAATCGTCGGCCATTGGTACCATCGCGCGTGACGGGCGAAAAATTTCATGCCCGCATAAAATCTTCGCGTTATCTTAAACCTCGATGCCTGCCCTCCCGCCGCGACACTCACAAGGTGGATCAACGGCGCGGTCGGGACATACCATGTTTCGAACCCTGCCTTTCTCGCGCGGAAACAGAAATCCGTGTCCTCATAATACATCGGGTAACTTTCATCAAGTAAATTCAGGCTGAAAAAAACACCCGACGTCGCCATCAATGCAGCACCGGAAACATAATCGACCTTTGACGGTTCGGAAAATTGACCGTTATCGAGTTTTCGGATTCCGCGATGACGCACCAGTCCCCACCACAGATTCACCATCCCGCCTGCACCCCAGATCGTGTTCTGAGGAACCGCAAAATGTATCATCGGACCCGCGATCCCGGCTTTCGGATTGCTTTCCATGAAATCGACCAAC
>JAPKYR010000067.1 GCA_026394215.1 bacterium | reverse complement strand
TTTGACGAAGTCGCACTTGTTCCATCGGCAAAGACGATCGATCCCGCCGATGTGGATACTTCATTCGAACTCGGGAATTTCAGGTTTGAAGTTCCGATCCTCGCGTCGGCAATGGATTCGTCGGTTGGAATTGAAACCGCCGGTGCGTTCACAAAACTTGGAGGCTTAGCGGTCCTGAATCTGCAGGGAATAGCCTGCCGATACGATGATCCGTCGGAGGCTATTGCCCGAATTCGAGCGGCATCGGATGCAGACGCCACCTCGGTTATCCAGGATGTATATTCCGCGCCTATAAAAGAAAAACTTGTCGGGAAACGGGTAGGGGAATTGAAAAAGGCCGGCGCAATCGCGGCTGCGAGTGTGACCCCGCAGTACGGGGCGACGCTCGGGAAAGCCGCTGTCGAAGCGGGTCTCGATATTCTTGTCATTCAGTCCACGGTTGTGAGCAACGAGCACCAGTCGTCCAAGGCGGAGCCGCTTCGAATCGACCAGCTCTGTAAGAATGTCGGCATCCCGGTCCTGGTCGGCAACTGCGTAGGTTATCAAGTCGCGCTCGATTTGATGAAAGCTGGCGCCAGCGGGATACTTGTCGGGATCGGGCCCGGTGCGGCGTGCACGACGAGAGGGGTTCTTGGTATCGGGGCAGGGCAGATAACATCGACCGCGGACATTGCAAAAGCAAGGGATGATTATTTCAAGGAGAGCGGGCGCCGGGTCGTGGTAATCACCGACGGCGGGATGAGCAAGGGCGGCGAAGTGGTAAAGGCGCTGGCTGCTGGCGCGGACGCGGTTATGATCGGTAGTTCGTTTTCAAGAGCGAAGGAGAGTCCGGGTCGCGGATTTCACTGGGGCATGGCGACAGCCGATCCGCTTCTTCCAAGGGGAAGCAGGATTACAGTTAAGGAGCTTGGGACGCTCGAACAGATTATAAGGGGACCGGCGACCGGGCGTAACGACGGCAGCCTGAACCTTCTTGGGGCAATACGCACCGCGCAGGGTGTGCTTGGATGCCGCACAATTCGCGACCTGCATGATGTCGAGATGGTCATCATGCCGTCGTTCGGTACCGAGGGCAAGAGCTTCCAGATCCAGCAGAGGGTGGGGATGGGGAGCTAGGGAGTACTTAATAATAGGAATATGTATGTTTATTATTTATTCTTCATCTATCCATGAATAGTCCACATCACTCCAGTTTTGAAATTTTTCATTTATTTCATTCATTATTTCTTCGAACAGTTTCGGGTCCCGGCGCGAGATGGAGTCGCAAATACTTATCACGATATTCATGATATCGTAATTCTGCCCCAGCTTGAGATAGAAGGCAGTTTCGTCTTTAATCGCCCGGACCAGCAATCTGAGCGATTCAAGCTGGCATTTTACCGCCTCGTGAGAGAACTCGTCCTGATTATAACGGACATGTTCCCTGAGGCGGCCTAGCTGGCGCCTGACTTTTGTAAACTCCTTATCAAGCGCCAGGACCCGTTTCTGATACAGAAAAAAATCCATTGAGGTCCTCCCTGCAGGGGGTTAATATTTTACCTCTAAGGGAAATATAGCACGAAGTTGCAATTTTGTCAAGAGGGGGCAAGCCTTCGCAAGCATTTTTTTAAAAAATTTCAGCAGAAAAATGTTAAGATTTATTCCGACAGGAGGACAAACTAAGAAATGGAAATACTTGAATTTACTGAACTAAATCCAGTCACGCTTAAGATGAGAATCAAAGTAGCTACCGGGGCAATAGCAAGGGAATATGACATGGTTCTGGCTGACTTTATTCGAAATTCAAATATCCAAGGCTTCAGGCCCGGCAAGGCTCCGCGTAAGTTGGTGGAAATAAAAGTTGGTTCGTCAGAAATTTTACGAATAGCAAGGGACAAGGCATCACACGACGCGTTCAAGCAAGCCCTTGAGAA
>JAPKYR010000303.1 GCA_026394215.1 bacterium | reverse complement strand
CTGGAAGTGGTCGAAGGAATGCAGTTCGACAAGGGTTACATCTCACCCTATTTCATCACAGATAAAGAAGGCATGAGCGCGATTCTCGAAGACGCGTACATCCTCCTGTGGGAGAAGAAAATCGCCGCGGTCGCCGACGTTGTGCCGATACTTGAAAAAGTCATCAAAAAGGGAAGCCCGCTACTCATCATCTGCGAAGATCTTGAGGGCGAAGCTCTCGCGACATTGGTCGTCAACAAACTTCGCGGCACATTGAATGTCGCCGCGGTAAAAGCTCCCGGCTACGGCGATCGACGCAAATCCATGATGGGCGACATCGCGGTCCTGACCGGCGGAACATTTATCACAGAGGACCTTGGACGGAAGCTCGAGAGCGTCGAACTCACCGACCTTGGCCAGGCTAAGAAAATCACGATCGACAAGGACAACACGACAATTATCGAGGGCAAGGGCACGAGCGCCGCGATCAAAGGCCGTGTAGCCCAGATCAAAGCCGAGATTGAAGCAAGCACAAGCGACTGGGACAAGGAAAAGCTCCAGGAGCGCCTTGCGAAACTCGCGGGCGGCGTCGCGGTCATCAAAGTCGGCGCAGCTACCGAGACCGAGCTTAAGGAACGCAAGCACCGTGTCGAGGACGCACTGTCGGCGACACGCGCGGCGGTCGCTGAAGGCATTGTCGCGGGCGGAGGCGTAACTCTCGTTCGCGCGATCAAGGCTGTCGAGGCTCTCAAGGCCGAGGGCGACGAGCTGGTCGGAATCAACATAGTAAAGAAAGCGCTTTACGAACCGCTACGGCTTATCGCGAGCAACGCGGGAGTCGAGGGCGCGATTGTCGCGGAGAAAGTTCTCTCCGGCAAGGCGAACTACGGTTTCAACGCGCTGACAGGGCAGTACGAAGACCTTGTGAAGGCCGGAATTGTCGATCCCGCGATGGTAACGCGCGCGGCGGTCGAGAATGCGGCCTCGATAGCGGGCATGCTCCTTACGACAGAGTGTCTCATCGGGGACAAGCCTGAAGAGAAGCACGGCGGCCCCGCAATGCCTCCAGGCGGCATGGGTGGCATGGGCGGGATGGATTATTGATAGGGAATTAAATAATGGGCGCCTCGGCAACGAGGCGCCCTTATATCAAGGAGATACTTATGACAAAAGATAGTAGACAAAAAGGGAATGAAAGAGATGGAGTAATGGATCCCAAGTTAAGAGCTACGTTAGTAGATCTTATTTCTAAATACGGAAGAGGTGATAAACTTCGTGAAGTTATAAATCATCATCCTGATAAAGATAAAATCAGAAAGGCTATTAAAGAAGGGTTTGAATTCAACGACAAATTTGAGAATGAGCCGTGATTTACGACTTGAAAATTAAGGAACAACAACCTTATTAATAAAAATTAATAGGAAAGTTTATAATTCCTTAGAATAGGAAAAATGCAGCCATCCTTAAATTATTAAGTTATTGACAGAATGGTATGAACATGGTATATCGATAAGTGGCTGAGAAATCAGGCGCCAAATAATAAAAGGAGAATATAATATTATGGAGGAGAAAGCAATAAAAATTTGCAATGCTTTACGTAGTAATAATTCTCTACTGCTAGCTAATGGCAGACTCATAACCTATCAAGATGCAGCCAAAAAAGCGCAAAAGATTGAGGATTTTGGCGAAGATGCCAAAGCGCTGTATGTTATCTTGGGGTGCATGGCAAATAAAGGTAGTGGTTTTCATGTCAGATTATATCTCAAAGAAAATAGTAATTTATTTGCCAATTTAGAGGGATATGATGAAAATGGTGATATACTACTGGATGTTAATAAAGTGGAATATATTGGCCCTCATGAATTAGAAGAAATTTGTGAAGGGGCTTGAGCAGTTACCTTAATTCCGATTTTCATGTACGACCATCTTATTCTCAGTGATAGATAAAAAAGGCAGCTGTCTTTGAATTGCCTGAATTGATATGTTACCTGAAATATAGAAAATCATCCTGTTCATCGATTATTTCCGTCAATTCATAATTCCACCAAATACTGTATCTTCTCTGAGCTCGGCCTCCAAAAGCGTTAGCGACGGAGTACTCAAACCTAACGAACACTTTCTCGCCATTACCAATTACTCCCGATTCATATGTGAGCCAGTTGATTGTCGCTTGGGGATTGACAGAGGAAAACAGAGTTATTGTCAAATCTTGGGCTGCTTGGGCTTTCTGTTCAAATTCACCTTGCCTTCTCGAAAAGGAAGAATTGTAAGGCGGAAAATTAGAGGGAGAAGGTATAATATTTGACCGTCTTGCCTCTTCTGCTCGGGCTTTTTGCTCCCAAATATCCGGTAAATCACTAGACCAGGGATCTCTGCTTGAGACTGAAGATGCAAATGCTTTTAGTATGAGTCTATTGGAGAAATTGGGCCAAGAATCAGAATGAAGTTTTGACTCTTCAATTGCTGTATTAGCAAGTTCCTGATTGATTGCATAAATATTAGATACTCGCCCTGGGTGTTCATTTATTGCCTTAGCCCAATTATATAAATTCTCTGTTGTCCATATGTAATTAGGATTTCCAATTTGTTGCATCACTATCTTTTGATTAGTACCGCGGACAATTGCAAAAATGATATATACTAAAATAATAAGAAGGAAAATATTAATGAGCAAAATAAATTTCTGGTTGCGTTTAGTAATGGCCATTCAATCCTCCTTTGTGATCCGAGGTGTAAATATTTACTCAGTTTCTCCGATATTTTTCCCCCCTCATATTGTGCGACATAAATTCGCCCATTACCACCTTTTAAAACCTCCCTTAGGTTCTCATACTCTCCGTGCCGCCCATACGATTCCCTTCGGGGAATCTTATGGGTGCCACAATACATCCCCTCCCTTGATTCTTACAGCACGAGGGATTTTCCCATAACAATCCCGACTTTTCAAGCCTTCCGCCTTCACTTTCGCTTACGCGAAAGTTTCGGCGGACGGGTCGATGCAAAACGGTTAACAGGATAAAACTACCAACCTGATGGCTTGCTTATCGTCTGGCCGCTTGAGTCCTGGAAGGTGTCCGGGAATTGTGAATGCTTTAACAGGCCGTCAGGAGTGAAGTTGTACTTATCTGCGATGGAAGCCAGAATTCTGTTATGCCGTTCCAGCCGGTGCGATTGCCTTACAGGTATATACACAAATAACTGCTTTTTCGGAAACTGGTGTTTAATAAACCTGAGTGCCGGAGCCAGATCGGAATCGCCGGACACAAGGACGAAATTATCGCACCGGTTATGAAATGCGTCATCGATCATCCTGACGGCGATATTTACATCTGTTCCTTTTTCTTCAGCGGAATTAAATATCCTTATTCCGGTATAATTGCATCGTGGAACTTTACAGGTTACCTGCCGTGACACAAGCTTTCCTTTAATGATCTCGATTGTTTTCAGAGTTTCGAGAGCGCGGAGATATTCAATCTGGTTTGAGCGTGTAGGACCGCTAACCATGGCAGTAAAATACAGAATTTTAAGCACCTGGTCATGCTGGCGTATCCGCGTGAAATATTTTTCAAGGTTTAACCATTTATATGGACCATCCTTGACGAGGCCATAATAGAGATTAAAACCGTCAACATAAATATGGGTCCTTGGCACAGTGTTATCCCTCCAGATACTCTAAAAAGACCGGGCAGCCATATAGGCTGCCCAACCGGATTTCTCCGGGAAGTCGTAATAAATATATACCATATATATAATATCATGTCAATTCCTTGTCATCGGCAACCGGCTACTTCCGAAACCCGATCCTCCTTTTCTCCTTTTCCGCAGGGGTCATCAATCCTCTGAGAGCATCGAATACGACCTTGAACTGGGTATCATATTTTTTCTCCAGACTGGCAAGCTTCCGCGCGAACTCCCTGTTGGAAACGGCAATTTCCCTCAAATGGATGAATACTCTAACGACTTGGACGCTCGCCATGATAGCTGTCTGGCTATTCAGTACATTGGCGAGCATTACTGCACCATGTTCTGTAAAAGCGTAAGGGGGATTGCGTCGCATGGATAGTTTTGCGGTCGCAAATTGCGACCGCAATTTCTCAAACTCTTTCTCAGTAAGCAGAAACATGAAATCGGCGGGAAAACGGTCAATATTCCTTCGCACCTGTTCGTTCAACCGCTTTGTTGTAACTCCGTACAGGTCCGCGAGATCGAAATCAAGCATTACTTTCCGGTTCCGCAGAAAGAGGATCATTCGCTCAATTCGTTCGACTGGAACAAGAGATTCTGGTTCGTCCATTGATCTATTCCCCACGGTACTTTGTACTTATTTCTTATGTTTACCTTATATAACGAATGGGAGAGGTAAAAACTGACAGGGAATTTCATTTTTCGGAAGGAATTTTTCAGCGCTTGTCGCCGACCTTCCGCCTTCCGCCTTCACTTTCGCTTACGCGAAAGTTTCGGCGGATTTGGAATCGGGGGAGGGCGGGCTACGAATACTCGAAAATACCCCTGAATTCCAATCCCCTCTCACCCCTCCTCTATTTCCGGTTCGTCCCACTCCTCTTCTTCTTCGTCAGGATCGGGATACTGCGGGGGATTGTCGCCGACGCGCTCGGTCACTCTCGGATACTTCCCCTTCGGAATTTCCTCCCCGATCGAGACAACCTCTATTTCCCACCACCACTCGTCGCCGAAATCGAACCTGTAAAAGAATTTCTGTTTGGGTTTCAATCCGAGCGAAGACAGCTTTGTCTCGATCACGCCCTTTCCGTCAGGCTCCCTGGACCATCCCTTCGCGCCAAGGGAAACCTGAAGCGTGTATTTTGTCGCGCCTTTCGCGAGGGGTTTTTTTCCGCCGACCTCGAACTCATACAGATGCTCGTCGTCGAAATCCACCGAGTCGTAGATGGCATAATGCAGCTTCTGGAGCGTCTGGCTTCCCTTGATTTCGATTGTTCTCGACACTTCGGGGTTATTCTCGACAAACTTTTCCGCCAAAAGGCCTCTGATTAAGGTTGCCTTAAGCGTGTAGAGCGCGTCCGCACTGTCGGGCTTGATTTTTTTCTTTTCCATATTTGCCCCTCGGTTCCTACAGGGAACTATATTTCGGTTTTTTTCGGCTTTTAAATGCGCGCAATTTGTAGCATTTAAGATGATGTATGTCAAATGGGGATTTGGGGATGGGGAAAAAAATCGTAGCCCACACATTTTCAGCATGGGCTACGACTGGTATTGAGCTTTTCAGGTTTTACCCGGTTACTGTTCCATCAACCCATCAAAGGACCATCAGGCATAGAGGTCGACATTTGCCTGCAACAAAAGTTGCTGCAGGTCTTCTTTGGACGTAATCGTCCCGTTCGAAAAAATAATTGCCAGTAGGGATGCCGAACTCTGGTCCGACAATTCATCCGACTGAGAAGTTCCGAGACTTTCAAGTATCGAGCTGATTGATGCTTCGCTGTCGTCCGATTCTTCAACGTCGCTTGAGCTTGAAGTCGCACTGGAACTAGTCATGTTATCGGTAATTGCCGCCATCACTGACGCGAATTTCTCCTCCATGGCTTCCCTCTCAGCTTCTGAGATTTTCCCGTCGCCGTCGGTATCGCCGATCAGAAGGAGAATCTGTTCCAGACTCTGGTTTTTCTGAGGCGGCGGAGGAGGAGGTGCAGCTTTTTTGGCCTGGGTTTTATCCGTACCGGAAAGCTGCATATTCTGAAGCAGGATGGCTAAGTTCGATCCCACACTGCTCTGAATGCCGCTAATGCTCATGCATGAGCTCCTTTCTGTTTGATGTCCGGGTTGCAACCCTTACTTTAAGGCTCAATACTTTTCTGTCGATGCGCCCTGCAACGCGCCGCGCATCAATATTTATTAGTGATTGTTGGCGACTAATGCGAAAAATCGCGGTGTAAACGCATGAAATGTCCACGGAATTTCCAGTTTCAACCGTCATCCTGGCTCACGTTTTAAAGGCTATCGGAGATAATCAATCCCGTCGGCAGTCTTCCTTCCTGATTTCAGGCGGCTAAAAGGTTCCTTCAATAAAAAAAAATCCCACATCCTATTGAGCTTTGACGAATGGGTTGGAAAAATGTTCCCGGTTGGTGGCAAGGAATCCCTTTTTTTTTGTATTTTTGCGAAATGTCGGTGAGATGGTTCGCTGAGAAACAATTACAACTAATGCTCCAGGGAGAGTATAATTAAACGATATACATTACACAGGAAAATTAGCATTCCTGTTCCAGGGACGCCCTTTTAAACGATGGAAACCAGCAACATAAATCCCGACAGCAAATCCATCCAGGCGAGCCTGCTAAGGCGCAGGGCTATCAATGCCGCTGACCTTAAAAAAGCCACAACAAACGGACGCATACTCGGATTTGTCATAAGCTTCCTGATTTCGGTTTTCGCGATCATCTTCTCGACCCAGATTCCGGAGGAAAATCCCGCAATCGGGAACTGGGTATTCTGGCTCATAATCGCGATTTTTATATCCGGTTCTATTTTCCTTTTTGGGGTGCTGCGTATCCGGAGCCTGAACAGGGAAGCTTTGAACGGGTTTCTAAGTGCCGATGACAACGAGTTAAGTTTCCGGACAACAGGCAGTAAGATTTCCATCCTCATGAATAAACTTTTCGCAGTCGGGATGGAAAAGGAATTCATAGACGAGACTCTGCGTATCTGCTATCTATCGAGCACGGAACGGGGATTCATGTCGATCACTCAGGACTTTCAGGAATACGAAATCGTGCAGGGTCCGCTTACTGGTGCGAACCTTGCAAATCCAAGCGGAAATTTGGCTGGTGCGGAAGTAATCCGATATTATATCGCAAGGCGCAGGTCGGGAGGGCAGTCTGTAGCCCAGCTTCCACCCTATGCGTATGATTCCCATAAGTATGTGAAACATGGATTACTGGGAGAGCGCGTTCTCGATACTTCGTTCAATTGCGACGGGAAGATGCTTTCGATAATTTCCAGGGGTAAAGAATATAAAATCCCTGTCACCGCAGTGAAGGACCTCGATATTGATAAAGCAACCATAAGAGGCAATCCCACTCAATGGGATATCGAACTTACACTGGACCCGTCGTGCGGATATGGCTCTATTAATCTAAATTTAATTGACGTGACCTATGCGGATGAGGTCGAGTTATACCTGAAATGCCTCCCGATCCTGCTTCCTGATAATTATTAACCCGCGCACAGTCTAAGTATTTTTTTGAAATCCCGGATAGCAGCTATCCTCCGCTAACGCTCCGGGCTAGCAGCTACCGGGATTTCATGAGATGTTATCTTAATAGAAATAGTTGTGTTAACTTGATGTACATTCCGTCTGGGGTGCATCCGCGATTTGATTTTACATTCAATAACAAGCTGGAAAGCATAACAAGCTGGAAAGCATGTCCTACATAATTACAGGAAACAGTAAATTTTCAACAATCCCTTTCTATTCGGCAATTATCCCTAATGCCGATAATAAATCAATTGCCGGATGCACCCTCCGTCTGATCATACTTGACTCTGCTCTTCTCCTAATATATCTTACACAGTTAGATCAGGCGGCCCCGACTGAGTGGGTGCAGCCGGGCCTTCAATTCCCGGGCAGCAGGGCATCAATCCTGTGGGACTAATCCGGTGGTTACATCTGTTATAACTTCGGTCACGTTTTTTTTACCTGACCGAAGGAATATCTAACTATGGATAGTCGCACACATAAGCGTAAAGCTTCGGTGGCCATACTGTCGGTCATTTCTAACTCCATTTTAGTGCTCGGAAAACTTATTGTCGGGTTATTGATCAATTCCGTCTCTATTATCTCCGAATCTATCCACTCCGGTGTTGATCTCGTGGCCTCTATTATCGCCTTGTTTGCCGTGAGGGTCGCAAGCAAACCTGCCGACGAGGATCACCAATATGGCCACGGCAAGGTAGAAAACATATCCGGGACAATCGAAGCCATACTCATCTTCGCTGCGGCGATATGGATCATCTGGGAGGCCTATCATAGGCTTATTTCAGGTGAAGAGATAGAAGACCCCTGGGTGGGTGTGATAATTATGGCCATCTCCGTAGTCGCAAATATCATGGTTTCCAAACGGCTTTTCAAAGTTGGCAGGGAAACCCATTCGGTGGCTCTTGTGGCCGACGCATGGCATCTTGCCACCGACGTCTGGACTTCTGTCGGGGTAATGACCGGGCTCGGACTCATGTGGCTCGGAAAAGCGATATTCCCCACAGTTAATCTTAACTGGATCGACCCGATCGCCGCAATGCTTGTAGCCATACTGATTATTCGAGCCGCTTATCATCTGACAGTCGAATCGGCACGCGACCTTATGGATGTCAGGATTCCAAAAGAAGAGGAAGACTGGATAAAAGAATATGTTCGCGGATTTCATCCAGTCGCTCACGGATTCCATCAGCTTAGAACCAGAAAGTCCGGCCATGTCAGGTTCGTGGATTTTCACCTCCTCGTGAAGGCTGACATGTCTGTGGAAGAGTCGCACCGCATCACAGATATCATGTCAGCCGAGATAGAGAAACAGTTTCCTCACTCCAATGTGACTATCCACATCGAGCCTTGCAATGGCGATTGCACAACGGACTGCATTACCGACTGCCTTATGACCAACGAAGAACGCGCGGCATTCAGGTTAATTGGATAATGTTTGAACTCCGATTTTACGCTTTAAAAAAGCATAAAACGTTGACTTTCTACGCATGAAATCTTTATTATATCAGCAGTCCTCTGAAGAGGACTTTTTCATGGGTAAACGCTTTCTGATAACGCAGCCCTTATTATTGGCTGGATTTCCCATGATATTAAATACAAAAATAAAAGCGAGGACTTTTTTTAAAATGAAAAAACTGACATTATTCGGACTGATCGCGATACTTGTGCTCGGAATCGCCTGGGTATCATTTGCGCAGGAAGCTGAAGAATCGGAAGAAGCAGCACCGGAAGCCGTAGAAGAAGCGCATGTCTGCGGGTTTTATTACTGCCCAATGTTCTGCGATAACTTCATGACTCAGGACAAGGAAGCGAAATGCCCGACATGCGGGATGGAAGTAGTGGGAGCGGAATATATCTACGCATGCCCGATGTGTTCAAGTTCGCTGACTGCCAACCCGGACGCGGTCTGCGCCACATGCGGAATGGGACTTGAGCCTGTGGAAGCGCTTTATGTGTGCCCTGATCATCCGACAGAAATCGCGCTGGATCCGCTCGTGGGTTGTTCGACCTGCGATAAAGAGCTTGTCTATGTAAAAATCGGCCCGCAATGTTGCTCATGGAACGCGGAACTTGGCGAGATAGTCGGATGCAGTGGCGAGGGCGCTGGCGAAGCAACTGAGACCGAAGACGAGGGCGATAACGAAGAGTCGTCTGGTGGCTGTCCGCATAGCGGCGATGGGGGCGGATGCAGCGGTTGCAGCGGTCAAAAAGGAAAGTGACGGGAAAAAAAATTTCATGCGCCGGAGTCGCATGCCACGATGCCGAATGCGTCAGAGTCGCATTTTACGACTCTATTAGGCAAATAAGGGTCAGGCCGCTTGAGATGGGGGTTTTCAGGCCGACATCCTCGATATGGACAATCGATGAGCCGTACTCGCGCTGAATCTCCGATTTAGTAAAGAGATTGATGCGAGTTTTGCGAAGCCGCGATGCGGCACGGTAGATATGTCCCCAGACACATGGCGTGGGAAATGTGATGAGCACCCACTTGTGAGAGTGTGAAATTATCTTGTCAAGGAATGCGGACGGATCCTGCTGGTACTCAAGAACCCCGAGCGCAATCACCCAGTCATGCGTTGTGCCGTCGCTGTATTTCAGGAAATCGCCGGTGATGACCTCGATATTATTCAGATTCAAGCGCTCGACCTTACGTTCCAGATGTTTTGCCATAGATGGGTCTGAATCCACGGCGGTGAGTTTCCTGGCGGCACGCGCAAACCTAATGGTGTAATATCCGGTGCCCGGGCCGATTTCCAGTATCGAGTCGTCCGGATTCACGCGCTTATTGAAGATGTTAATTATGGATGTGTCCTCGGCGGCGCGTATATTGCGGATCAGGGGCAATTTGATATGGCGATCGTAGCCAGTCGGAGTTTTTGGAGGCCGGTGGTTCATCGTTTTTCAAAATGGGCCGGAGCCGGTATAATCTCGCTTGTGGAAAATAACGGAGAAAGTAAAGCGAAGGAAGTTTCGCTTGCCAGGGCATTCTTCAACTGGAAGACACTTGCGGCAGTCATCGTTGCAGGAGTGATAGTATACGCTTTTTTTCATGGATTTAAGAGGGAAGACCTTGAAATGCTTGCCGGCCATATTCAACGAATGAATCTAGTCGCATTCGCGTTTGGATTCCTGACCTACTATATGGCCTATTTTTTCCTCGGATTAAGGTATAAATTGCTTCTTGAAAACAGCGGCGCGAAAATATCGCTATGGCAGGGGATTATCACGTGCTTCATGGGAGCGGCCACAAACGCGGCGGTGCCGGCGAAGGTCGGCGATTTGTACCGCGCGTACCTTCTTAATAAACATTCGAATATTCCGGTCGGACAGGGGCTTGGCGCGAATATGGGCGAGCGCATCCTCGATCTTGCGTTTGTGTTCGGAATTTTCTTTGTGATGAGCCGGCTCCTCTTTGCACAGGGATCGAGCGTGCTCGTAAGCCGCTTAATCGAGTCAGGGTCATATTTACTCGGTGCAGCCATACTGGTACTAATCCTGCTCCTGGTCCCATCGACCCGGAATCTGACGCTCGCTATTTTCCCCGGCAGGGCGCGCGATTTTGCGAAAAAATTTACAGAAGGGGTTACGGGCAGCCTGCATCGCAACTGGCACTGGCTGATAGCTAGTTCGGCGGGGCTGTGGGCGATGGAGAGTCTGCGCCTTTATTTCGTAACAAAAGCGCTAGGGGTAGAAATGACGGTTCCACAGATTATTTTCACTGTCATGGCGACAACCCTTCTGGCGTCGATCCCTGTCTCGTTCTCCGGCCTTGGGTTAGTGGAGGGCGGTATAACAGAGCTACTCAAAATATTCCGATTGGATGCCGCCCTCGGGCTGGCGGTTATTATCTGCGATCGGCTCATATCATTTGTGAGCGTTGTTGTCCTCGGATTTATCTCATTTCTATTTGTAAAAGATGCGTCATAAGATTTCATGCGCCGGAGTCGCATGCCACGGAGTCGCAGGCTACGATGATGTGATTTTCAATTACTGGATTCACAACCTTTCTGGTGCTCATTGAATCGTAAAAGTAGCACCTGAATATAAGGAGGGCAAAATGAGAACCGGAAATTTATCATTATCGGGAATCGGTCATGTGAAGTCCGGCAAATCAATCACTATCGCAGCGTTTTCAAACAAACCAGCGCAATTCGGTAATTCAACAGTAATTATTTTGATTTTCCTTATCTCCCTGAATTTATTTCTGGTTGCCTGCAAGCGTGAGAAATCGGCATTAGTTACAATCGAACCGGTGACACAGTATTTCGCAGGGCTTGGCGATGCCGTAGTGGTTTCGCCGGATTTGAATTCTGTGGAGGGGACAGTCGGGACGATTATCACGTGGAAAGTCCGGGAAAATGGGTCCAACCAGGATGTGGAGCCCGATCAGTATACGGAGTACTCATGGGTGCTGGCGCATAATACCGATGATCTGATGAGGGCATTGATAGTGTTTGACGCTGCAAGAGCATGGAATACGGAAACATATATTTTTCTGCCGGTGACAAATGCTGCGCTGCAAATACATCAGGATGTCGGGCTATCAGTTCCGCAGGCGATTTATGATGAGGATGGGATGAATCGGATCCGCGAACTTGTATTGAGCGGAAAGGCGCCTGAGGGCAGTTTTGTGGACCAGTTCGACCGGTTTTACCAGGATTGATTCAAAAATCCCGGAGATGTTGAAAAATCCAATTATCAGCTATACAAAGACGACCTTATCTGACTGACATACAAATCTGGCGGGCAGCCTCAAGAGATACTGCCGAGTCGAATCCTTCAGCCCATTCTCCAGTATGGCATTTAGCGCATATGTTTGCCTGCAATGGCTGGGCCATCGGATCGGTGCGCGTATTCTCGCTGAGACGTTCAGGCGGCAGAGAATTAAGGTAATTTATGAAATTGATATGCGACTGGCCGTTCTCATGGCATCCTTCGCACCCGACATTTTTATATATGTCGGGAATATTTTCATAAAGAAGCAGTCGCGGTTTATGGTAGAAGCCAACTGCATGGCATCCAGTGCAGGAACGGTCATCGAGCGCGGCGCCATCGACAATGGTCTGATATGAACTGAAATGAGGGCTGTCCACCCATGCGGCGAGGAAACCCGGATGGCATTCCTCGCATGCCTCCGATCCTGAAAATGCCATTGACACCTGCTGGGTTAATTCCCCTATCAGGACATCCCGGTCGTAACCATCGGCGATCGCAGCCATGCGCACATCGTCCTCAACTGAGGGATCCAGACCGATATTGGTATAGGTGTAATCAAACGGTTTGCCGTCGGAATCAAGCCAGATATCCAATCTGTTAAGCCTCTTGCCTTGAGTTTCAGCCAATGGAATTGTCAGCGGAATCGGAAGAGGAGCATATTGGATTGTATTTTCCACGGCAGTTTCCGAATTCGGCTGCGCAGTATCCGGACTGCCCGTAGCGGAATCGGCAGGAGTAGGCTGATTGGGAGGTGAATTCGGATTTCTCGACGCGTTCGGGTTGTACTGCGGATTATCGGGATTCAATGTCGCGTTCGGGGACTGCTGCATGGGTTCACGGGTACCGATTACGATATCAACGCCCTGAAACACTGCTGCCGCATCGAAATTTTCAGGGTAAGTATCCACGTCCGTAATAGCGATGATCAAACCCACTTTCTCCACGTCGCGAAGGTAACTGACATTATCCTGAATTGCTTTCTGATAATCCTCGAAAGTGAAATTCTCGATGGCGCCAAGCTGCGCGGCGTCATGGAGCATCACGCCCATGCACGCCACCTTGAATCCATCATAATCGGTCATCGTATAGGGTGCGAATGACGGAGTCGGGACATTTTCGGGTGGATTTGTGGCGGCATTTTCCGTGCCGGGAGCAGGCTGGTCGAATGTCGTGCCTGCAGGATAGATGCTGCAGGAAGTCCACGGGATGTTGTAAGTGGTTTTGAAATTTTCCAGAGAGTCATAGCCAAGCCTGATATCCTGAAACCCGACATTGATCACGTCATAATCCAGCAAAGCATAAGACTGGAAAATGTAGTCGTCTTTCTTAGGCTGATCTCCCCCTGTAGCGCCCTGCGAGACATTGCCCGTATCGATGAACAGTAGAGGCCAGGTAACTTCGGCCCTGATATTCTGGAACGCAGTGCCGCGACGGAGCACGCCGCCCATCGGGGTGGAACATCCGCACGGCGTGAAATGCGACGTAGTATTCGATGAAATAACAAGCGTGATTTCTTTGGGAGGGATGACCTTAGCTTCAGGTTTTCCGCACTCGATAGCGGAATACTGGACTGCCAGAAGGATGGCAACCAGCAAAATTCCAATAGATACGCTTTTTAACATGCCAGTTCACCTCATGTTTATCGATCCGAATAATATTCCTTCAGGAAATTTTCTGCAACGCGTTCAGGACATCTTCGTAGTCGGGTTCTTTTGTCGTTTCATGTACGATCTGTCTGTAACGGATCACGCGTCCTTTATCAACGATGAAAATCACCCGCGCGAGAAGGCGAAGCTCTTTGATCAGGACTCCGTAATTTAAGCCGAACGACGCATCGCGATGGTCGGACAGTGTTACGACGTTTTCGATTCCCTCGGCGGCGCAGAATCGTTTCAGCGCGAACGGGAGGTCCATGCTGATTGTCAGAACCATTATATCGCCGCCTGAATCGCCGACTTCCCTGTTGAACTTCATGGTCTCGATAGCGCATACGGGAGTGTCCACTGAAGGCACAGAGGCTATTACGAGAGTCTTACCCTTATATGTCCCAAGGTTGACCAGACCGAGATCATTGTTAATAACTGAAAATTCAGGGGCTTTACCGCCTACATCGGGCATATCGCCTAGCAATGTGAGTGGATTGCCTCTCATCGTAATAATTTCAGTATGTTCGTTCATATCTATCTCCTTATAAAAATCAGACGGAATATATTATAGCACCAAAGGATAAAAAACGTATTCAGGGACATAAAACGGGTGCATCCGCTAACTGATTCCGATGGGTAAAGTGCGGGGGACTGGCAACGCGATTTTGCCGATAAAATAAAATCTTACATCTCTCGTAATTTCGCACGGTAAAATCGTGGTGCCTGTACCCCGCACGTGGGAAAAAGCCGGACCGGATCATGCGCCGGAGTCGCATGCGACGTTATTTGGTTCTCATTTTGGTTTGTTTGAATTTCGCGAGCGACCGGTCATATGTTTTCTCGGCATCGTCGGTGAAAAAACATGCCGGAAGTTCCCCCATCCGACGATGATAGTGCAGACATTCGCAGCAGGTGTACTTCTTCGAGCAGCTATAAGTGCAGTTACAGTACTGTTTATTCTTTTCAGTGTTAGGGCAATCAGTCATATTACGCTCCCTGGTCAGACCTCACCCCCTCTCCAAATTTTGGAGAGGGGGTAAGGGGGTGAGGATAATCATCTCTCCAGAATCGGACCGTCGTTTGAACCCCTTCGTATCTGTCCGGACTGGTCGGTCCAGAGGCTCTCCATGCGAAAAAATTTCGACTCTTCAAATCCCGGGCGGATTTCAACGCTGTATCCGGTCGGGCCGAGAACATGCTCGATAAATTCGAATTCAGCGTTCGATGTTGCCGGAAATTCCGTTGGAAGGTAACCGTCGATCTGCAAATTGAGAAGCGATAAAAAATGTCCGCGAGTTGAAAGGGCAAGGTCCTGGGCTTCGATATACTGCTCGATTGTATTTAATGGTTCCTCATAGATATGCTTTTTCATGTCGCCCCACGCGACCCATCCCCAGATACCGGCGCCCATTATCGACGCGAGCACTACCGGCACTACCGCTTTTCTGTAAGACGGCATCAATGCCCATGCGATTGCTGTCAAGAGACCCGCCGGGGGAGCTATGAAAGCAACTATGAGTAGAAAACCGGTCATGAATGAGTTCGCCGGGGGAGGCTTTGTAACTTTTTCTTTAAGGTCTTCTTTCGCGCGATCCTTCATATCCCGGGAGCCTGAGTAGAATTTCAGCTCGGGTGGCGTGCCTGCTTCTTCTTCCGACTGCGAGCCGTGTCCCGATATATAGGACGGCTCTTCGTACAGGGCATCCGGCGGTGGTTCGATGCCGCGGGATTTTCCGGACGCTTCAGTGGTTTTAATAACTTCGGATTCAGTGGGGGGAGGCAGTTTCGCGCCGCATTTTGTGCAGAAGCGAAGCTCGGGGTCGTACGATGCTCCGCAGGCTGTGCAATGAAATATGCTGGAGGGTTCGGTCACGGTATGAATATATTACAGTTCACGGAATTTTAAATCAAATGCAGTGAGTGGGGTAAGTATCCACGGTTTGATTTGTTAAACGGTAACGAGTTCCTGCCCGATATCTTTTCGGTAAAAAAGACCTTTCAGGCGAAGCGGCGCGAGAGACGAGTATACCTGGTCGCGACATTGCTTGAAATCGTCGCCGAGAGCGGTAATCGCGACCACGCGTCCGCCGTTTGTAAAAAGCAAATTCCCGTCGCGACGAGTCCCGGCATGGAAAATAATCAGGTTCTCATTTTCTTCGAGAGGACCGATGTCGTTTGAGATTGCGATTCCCTTTGTGTATTTTCCGGGATAACCTTCGCTCGCGAGAATCACGGTCAGCGCTTTTTTACCGGAATATCTCAGGTCGACTCCGTCGAGATTCCCTTCCGACGCTTTTTTCAATGCGTTGAGAAAATCGCCTTTCATCAGCGGAAGAACCGCCTGCGCTTCAGGATCTCCGAATCGGCAGTTGTACTCGATAACGTAAGGACCCTCATCGGTAATCATCAATCCGAAGTAGAGACAGCCCATGTAGTCGATTTTGTCGTCTGCAAGGCCTTTAATTGTCGGCTCGATAATATCGCGTGTGATGATCTCATCCAGCTCCGGGGTGACTTTCGGAGTCGGCGCGAAAACTCCCATCCCCCCTGTGTTAGGACCTCGGTCGCCGTCGAAGGCCCTTTTATGATCCTGCGAATAAAGGAGCTTCACATAGTTGGAGCCGGAGACAAGGGTGAGCAGAGTTGTCTCGAATCCCGATAATCTGTCTTCGATAATCGTCTGATTGCCCGCATCGCCAAACTTCCGTTCTTTCAATATGGTGTCGATCGCTGCGTGCGCGTCGATCGAATCGTCGCATACAATCGCGCCTTTTCCCGCGGCCAACCCATCGGCTTTGACCACGCATGTTTCGAGGCCGCTGTTGTCGATAAATACGTGCGCCTTGTTGTAATCCTCGAATACTTTATATGCCGCGGTTGGAATTCCGTGACGGTCGCAGAAACCCTTTGAGAAAACCTTGCTGCCTTCAAGCATTGCGCCCTCTTTTCCGGGACCGAAAATCCTGATTTTATTTTCGCGCAAAGTGTCAGCCAGCCCATCGACAAGCGGCGCTTCCGGACCGATTACAACTAAACCGATTTTTTCGTCCCTGCAGAATTTCACGACTTCTTCATGGTCGTCCGAATCAAGGTCCGTGTTTGTACCGAGTGCGCCGGTACCGGCATTGCCGGGCGCGCAGAATATGGTGGGATTTCCCGGGCTTCTCGAAATCGCCCATACAAGCGCGTGTTCACGTCCGCCTGATCCAATTACCAGTACATTCATTAAAATCTCCTCCTGCAGACAGCGATCAATCGTACAATATTTAAATACCGGTGATTTGTTACTTATTGTAAACGTGATATCGGGAGAGGGCAAGAAAATTAACCCTAATTGCATATTGACACTATTTGTAACTTATGGTACTCTTTAGATTGCGGAGGGTTTTGATGTCAAGTGGTTCGAAATCCTGGAACGGTGATTCATTCCGACGGGAATGGCACAAATCGCGACAGGAACCCTGGAAGTGTAAATATTTTTCACTTCAGGCAATCACCACTTGTAATTCATGAGCCTTTTAAGTATTCTATACCGTCAACAGTGACCGATCACAACATCGGGTATTATAGCATTGCCCGATGGGAGGCATTATGCGCATGACACGAAGAGCGTCTTTAATTTCATTTTGCCTGGGAATTCTGCTTTTAATTGGCGCCTGCTCGGCAGGCGGCAGCAGCCCGGTAACTCCGGACAATAACCAGAACCCGACCAAGTATGCGTCCAGTATCAATGGCGCCGCGTACAAGGGAGGCGGACCTGTTCCGGGTACGAATATATATGTTTATAATCTCGACACAATGAAGCTGGACAACTCAGCTATCGCGGGCACCGACGGAGCATTCTCGGTTGGCGTCAATGCGGGCCAGTACCTAATATTCGCGTTCGGTCGCGATTGCTGGCGCTCGCCGGAGTTAACAGGCGATTTTTCAAGCTATGTAAATGTCGATGCCGACCAGACATACCGTCTGGATATCGACCTTACCGATGATCTTCCAGCCGGCGAGGAACTTGTCTTCGGATTTGTGACATCTGCTGAAAACGAACTCTCGATCAGCGGAGCCACAATTACCGGCGGAGGCCGATCGACCACATCGGACGGTTATGGTTTTTATGCCATGGCAGTACCTGCCGGAACCGGCGATTTTAATATCGTGGCCGATGGGTTCTACGCCCTGAATACCAATATCAGGGACGGACAGGCTGCTGGCGACGATTATTTCTCGACGCCGTTTTTCAACCTGAATCCGGCGAACACGTCCGGATCGTCGTTTATGGGTATTGCCCGGGATGTTGCCAACGGTACCGGACTTGGCGGTGTACGTGTCACGCTTCTGATGCCCGGTAATACGTCATGGGTCCCGCGCGTATTCCTCACTAACCTTGGCGGGGAGTACAGGTTTTTCAACCTCATGGAGGGTATCTACAGGCTGAATTTCGAAAGGCCCGGATATTACTCGGTACCGCTCGACGGACTGGTAATCAAGGATCAGGACGATTCGATCATCAACGTCTTCCTGCATCGCGACCTTGCGGATACGGCTAATATCGATGGTTATGTGAGTAAATCGGGAACTATGGTTTATATTTCAGGCGTAAGGGTGACAGCCTCGAATCCTCTCCTTGGAACCTACCAGTCAAACACCAGCCCGTTTGGATATTACAGATTGGAAGGACTTGTCCCGGACAATTATACAATCACAGTTGTTGCGGCAAGCGCCGGAGTGAGTTACTACGAGTCATCGTCAACGTTCCAGACAGTATTTGGCGGGGAGAACAGGTTCGATTTCGCATTGCGGTTCATCGACGAAGGCGTTCTTCGCGGTAATGTAACGATCAACGGCGTGCCGTACAGCGACGCATATCCGCCAACCGGAGTGGAAATATCGGCGGAGAAGGTCGGGGGCGCTTTAAGCGGCGTGCAATTCAAAACCAATACCGACTATATGGGCAAATTCGCGTTCAACGGCCTTCCGATGGGGATTTACAAGGTCATAGGTCGCGCGGAGTATTCGACTACCGAAGTGTATTCCGGGGTGCTGTACAACATACCCGTAAACTCCGGACAGACAACGAGCATCGACCTGGACCTTGTGTCATAAGTAAAACAAATAGAATTTGAACGACATAAATAAAGCCCCTGACCGGGGCTTTTTAAACAGGTCTGGCGGAAATCGAAAGAATGCGGTATTATGTCAGTGAGGATTTGATATACGATCAGTATAGAATCTTGTCTGGGTTGTCGGAGATTGAATCGAGATTATAGGCTAAAAACAGGACAAAGCCATGAAAGAAGTCACAATTGATTCAATAATGTTCGACCTGATTGCCAAAACCCCTGTTGTAATTCTTAAAGAGGTTAATGGGGATCGCTATCTCCCCATATTAATCGGGCCTTACGAGGCGAACGCAATCGATATGGGATTGAAAAACATCCCGTACCCGCGTCCGATGACCCATGATCTTCTTTATCATATCCTCGAAAAACTCGATCGTGTCGTTGAATATATACATATAACACATATCGAGGACAGCACCTTCTACTCGAATATCGTAATTTATGACGAGGGTGAGAAGATAGTCATCGACGCTAGGCCGTCCGATGCTATCGCGCTCGCGTTGAGGACGAAAAGCCCGGTGATGGTTAACGAAGAGATACTCATCCAGGCAGGGATTCCGCTGAAGGCGCTGAAGCCCGAAAATCGTCCCGACTCCACAGACCGGTTCAACAAAGGGCCGGATGCTCCATTCAGGGAGGGTAAGGGGGTCGACGATACGACACAATTCAGGGAATTTCTGAAGGACATCAAGCCGGAGGATTTTTTCAAGGACATCGATGAACTTGATGATGACATCGATGATGAGGGCAATTCGGATGGTTCGACGAGCTAGATTTATATTCCTTTGAACTATTTTGCTGGAAAGTAAGTTCTCCCGTCGATCGGGAGATTTTTTTTTGCAGTGCTGATAATCATTTTTACCTATGAAAATAAATTCGGGGACACCTTTTTTTCAAACAGCGAAAAATAAGGTGTCCCCGATAAGAGGTAGGAGCATGGGGACACCTTGTTTTTCCTGCGAAAATCCCCCATGTTGTGTCAGGTTTCGACAGGCAAAAAAGGTGTCCCCGAAGTGAATAAATGAAGATGACTAATGTAATCACAGGCAGGGTCATATTGTAGTACCCGATATCGTATGGTAGAATCTGACGTCCTGAAAGGCCACGCGGAGAGGTGGCTGAGCGGCTGAAAGCACTCGCCTGCTAAGCGAGTAAGGGGTATAAAGCTCCTTCCAGGGTTCGAATCCCTGCCTCTCCGCCAGAGATGAAAAGAAATGTCCGGTGAAAAGCCGGGCATTTTTTCCATTTAGTGAATTTCCAGATTGCGGTAATCCTGGAGATAAGTTACGATACTTCAATAGCCGGCATTGACTAATTTGTTAAGGATAAATATTACGTTGATAAAGTTTATGAACAAATTACCCATTAACTCAAAATGGAGACTGGCATTAAAGGTCATCCCATTTGTGGCGATTATTGTCTTGTTAAAATTCGCTGCTCATTATTTTGAGTTTGAATTCTTATCATTAAATTCGCTATTTACCGCAATTATTTCCGCCAATATTTTCCTAATCGGCTTTCTGATATCCGGCACATTAGTTGACTACAAAGAGAGCGAAAAATTGCCCGGAGATTTATCAGCCAGTATAGAAACGATGGCCGACGAGGGTCTGATCATTTTTAAAAATAAAAAAAGCCAGGAAGCTAAAGATTATTTACTTAAACTGGCGCAGTTTAATAAATCCCTTATAGATTGGTTTTACAAAAAAGAGAGAACGGAAAATTTGATGAAAAAGCTGCGTTCTTTCAACGAAGAATTTCTTGCTTTTGAGAGTCAGACCCAGGCGAATTTTATTGTTCGTCTGAAACAGGAACAAAATGCAATCAGAAAAATGATAATCAGAATCCACACCATCAGGGAGACATCTTTTTTGGGAACCGGATACGCCATCGCTGAAATCATTACATTTATTCTTGTTGTCGGGCTGATCTTTATTAAAATGGATCCCTTTTATGAAAGCATATTTTTCATATCTTTCGTCAGCTTTATTCTGGTGTACATGATCTATTTTATTAAAGACATTGATAATCCGTTTGGATATTCTGAAGGTGCAGGTTTTACTGAGGAAGTGTCCTTGAAGCCCGTTTTAGATAGCCAGAGAAGGATAGAAGCGCTTTGTGAAGAATTAAATTGAAAGAACATGCCGCTATCCCTAAGGGTTGCCACTGAGTTCCAATCCCCTTTAAAATTTTGGGAAAATCGGTTTGAAAAATTTCAACCCACACCGTTTGAATTTGGCCCATACTAAACTATCCAGATCAATATAGATCGACGATATCAAGCGCGTTGTTGCGGGTGCCGCCCGTCACGCGTAGCGAAGCGGAGCTTATGGGTGATTGATTCGTAAACCAAGCACCCATAAGCTCGTCAGGCTGACGCCAGATTTCGCATATGGGCGGCACCCGCTGTCCCCTTTTTCATAGTTGACGGGAGCGAATCCATACCTCTATACTTCATAGGTTCAGAAACAGACGACTGTCGGGTGAGCCGACGGTTTTTAAGGTGGAGAATTAATGAAGGGATTAATCCTATCGGGCGGAAAGGGGACGCGGCTGAGGCCGCTGACCTACACGTCCGCCAAACAGCTTATTCCGGTCGCGAACAAGCCGATCCTTTTTTACGGTATCGAATTCATGCGCGACGCGGGGATCACCGATATCGGAATTATTGTCGGGGAAACCCGCGCGGAGATTATGGAACGTGTCGGCGACGGGAGCAGGTGGGGTGTGAATATCGAGTATATTTTCCAGTCGGAACCCTTAGGACTCGCCCATGCCGTGCTCACAGCGGAGAAATATATCGGCGGCGACGATTTCACGATGTACCTCGGGGACAATCTCCTTCGCGACGGAATCGCGAATATCGTGAAGGAGTTCGGCGTGATAAAACCCGACTGCATGATACTCCTCACTGCGGTGAAAAATCCGTCGCAGTTCGGTGTGGCTGAATTAAACGAGGATGGGTCGGTTAAAAGGCTTGTGGAGAAACCGTCCGAGCCCAAAAGCAACCTCGCGCTTGTCGGGGTTTATCTATTCAACTCAAAAATTTTCGAGGCTTCAAGAAAAATCAAGCCGAGTTTCAGGGGGGAGCTTGAGATAACCGACGCGATCCAGCAGATGTCGGACGACGGGTATCATGTCCATTCGAGCATTGTCGAGGGATGGTGGAAAGACACCGGGAAACTTGACGATATGCTCGAAGCGAACAGGCTGGTGCTCGACACGCTTGAGACTTCGATCGAGGGAAAGGTCGATGATGCGAGCAGACTGGAGGGCAGGATCGTAATCGGGCCGAATTCGCGGATAATTAATTCGAGTATCAGGGGGCCGGTGATAATCGGACGTAACG
>JAPKYR010000144.1 GCA_026394215.1 bacterium | reverse complement strand
GAAGATAACCTGTATTTTTTCGATGCAATCAGCCCATCGGTCGCGAACGACTCTATCGATTTCAGTAAAGCGTTTTTCGGATCGAGATACGATACCGATGGAGCCGATTACCTCAACTGCCCGTTCACGCAATCTGAGTATGAAAATTTCTACAATGCTCTTATAAATGCCGAACGTATCGAGATAAAGGATTTCGAACCCGATAAACTTTTCGAGGGGTGCCTGCCTGTCGAAATTGTCGCGATACGCGGGATCGATGCACTACGGTTCGGCGCTATGAAACCTGTCGGACTTCCTCTCCCCAGTTCGGATCCTGCCGCGAAAGAAAAGGACCGGATCGCCTATGCTGTTGTGCAACTTCGACGCGAGCAGGCCGATACTGAATCGTGGAATCTGGTCGGCTTCCAGACACGCCTTACATATTCTGAACAGAAACGCGTTTTCCAAATGATCCCCGGACTTGAAAATGCGGAATTTACGCGGTTCGGAAGTATGCATAAAAACGCTTACATAAAATCGCCATGGCTTCTTGAGCCTACCCTCCAGGTCGGCGAATTCCCGACCATTCTTGTCGCGGGATGCCTCGCCGGTGTAGAGGGATATGTCGAGGATATCGCGACAGGGCATCTCGCCGGGCTTGCATTGACCGCCCTGGTAAAAGGCATGGAAATCAATGTCCCTTCGCAAGATACCATGCATGGGTCGCTTGTTAGAGCAATCACCAATCCGAAAAATATTCCGTTCCAACCAATCGCTGCCACACTCGGGCTTTTACCTCCGCTCGAAAAACGGGTAAGGCGAAAAAAGGAACGGCGACTCTCATCTGTCAATAGAAGTGTTGAAAGCATTAATGGATTTGTTGAAACGCTCAGGTCGAAGGGATATAACATACCCGATGCAGTTGAATTCAGCTAAAGAAGAAAAGCTCCCCTGCGAAACCGAGCTTGGAAAATTCCTCGAAAATATGTTCGTGATCGAGGGAAAAAGCCCGAACACAATCCTAGCATATAAACGCGACCTTGAGGGATTCCTACAATTTCTTCGCGACGAACGCGGCCTTCCGTCGGAGGCCGGTCCCGACCGTATAATGGAGGTTGATATTACCGGGTATCTCGTGCATCTCGGAAAGCCACGCATCGAAACCGGTAAGGGAAAGTTAAAAAAGACCAGGCTTTCGGCAGGTACTATGAACCGGAGGCTATCGGCGATCAGGGCTTTCTATAAATTCTGCAATGAATTCGGACTTTGCAGCAACAACCCTGTCGATGGCCTCAGCGGTGTTCGCAAGGAAAGCAAGCTGCCTGTTTTTTTAACCGTGAAAGAAATCGGTAGCCTCATCAAATCGATCCCCGGCGACAATCTTGCCGGACTCAGGGATCGCGCGATTATCGAATGCCTCTATTCGACGGGGATTCGTGTGTCCGAACTCGTCAGCCTTGATGTCGGCGACCTTCCCGATCGAGGCGACACAATGACAGTCCTTGGAAAACGGAACAAGGAGCGGATGGTATTTCTCGGCGAACCTGCGATGGACGCTATCGGGATTTACCTGGAAAAAAGGCACGAGGAAGGATTCGATGCGTCGCACAGCGCTCCACTTTTCCTCAATAAACATGGCGGAAGGCTGACTCAGCGGTCGATTCAAAGAATCCTTAACGTCAGGGCGGAAAAGGCGCGGTTAAGGGTGATCCCGACGCCCCATTCTCTAAGGCATTCATTCGCCACTCATCTCGTGCAGGGCGGCGCAGACCTCAGAACCGTGCAGGAACTTCTCGGACATGCCGATCTAAGCACTGTGCAGGTCTATACGCATCTGTCGTTAAAAGATATAAGGGAAAGGTATCTGAAAAGCCATCCTCTCGCGCGGGACGAGGAAGAAGAATAGTTTTGTTACCGAATTCAGAATTGAAAAGAGATATTACCACAGCCGTACAGTAGCCAGATCTATCATATCGCGTGCCATAAAGACACGGTTGTCTTTCACAATAAACTCTGGACCGCCGTATATTGTTAAAGTGCCGGATTGATATTCGGGAATAAAAGCTTTCCCGATATAGTCAGGATAATAGGGATACGTATTAATAAAATCGGAGCAATTGTAAATGAGGATTGACCCCCACAGACCATCCATTAGAGGTGCAAGCGGACCAGCCTGCTGAAAATAGTAAGGCGCATCTATTGCTATCCTTCCAGCTTCTTGGCCCCACACCATCTGCTGAGCGGGGAAATTCTGCCAACCATCAATAGGATAAATCCACGGACCGTATTCCTCATTAGGGACTGTCTGCGCGCCATCGACAAGAAACGGCCAATGGGCATTGATCCAGCCAATCGGCAAATGAAGGCTGGTGCGGTATTCACTCTCGAAAGGCCATGCGGTTGTAAGGTCATATCTGACAATGGATGTATCTGTTCTTGCCCAGAGAGCATTTCCTTCGAAATTGACATCCCAGACCCGACCATCGTTATCATCCATTGGATATACATTCCCCATATAAAAAGGATGAAACGGGTCTGCCAAGTCATACAAAGCGACTCCATCGAATGTTGCTACCGCAAGGTATTGATCGTTGCAGTCGATTTCATTCGCGTCGGGATGATTTAAAATTGTAGTCACAAAAGGATTTTCGGGGCTGTTTAGATCACATATAGCAATTCCCACGCTTTTACTTAGCGTATATGCCGCGAGCCCTGATGCCGATTTATGCAGTTTCACAAACATGTCGGGACCCGTACCCGCTTCAATCCTGCTGAGGAACTTTGGTAATGCTGGAAGCGTTGAAACATCCGCGACAAGAAGCCCAATGCTGCCTTCGGCTAATACCGCTATGTTATCAACAACATCGACCGACTGCGCCATGCCATCGATATTGTAATCTATTTTACCGAGAACAATCTCCGGATTGTCGGGATCGCGGAACCATATACCTCCTTCATGCGGCAAACCCGGCATCATATATTCCCCATAGCCAGTAATAAGGACATTTGAAGGCATATCCCGAAGTAGGAAAGGTTCATATTCCTTGCCCCAGTAGGTGTTAATAAGTTTCGGCTCAAGCGGGTCTGTAAAATCGATAACTGCAAGTCCATGTTCACTTCCGTCTGGCTTATAAATCTCATTAACCCTTTTTTTACCCATCCATGAACCGGGTTGATCCATAAAAGTACCATCGGGAAGCAAGTTTAATGAACTCAATTGCGCCCATTCTCCTTGATTATACGACCACCGTTTCAAGGTTTGATCACCAGTTAAAGCATCAGTAAAGTAAAGAACATCACCAGCCATGAAAACATTCAGACTCAGGTCTGGTGTGTCAAGCACAAGACTTGCTGGGTCATCAGAATTTGAGGGCCGGGAGTAAACTTCTAAATGACTATTGTCGCCTAACACAATCCACTTATCTGTTAAGTCATAACATCTATAAAAATTCTCTCCAGGCCCGAAAATATCAGTATAGGTCGGATTATCCGGGTTACTGAGATCAAGGATCGCAGCATAATATCCATTCTCAGCCGAACGAATGACAGCAACATCACCAAAAACTCCAAGAAAATCAGGAGAGATGTCATTATATACACCTGGTATCAGGGGCACAATATAATCAGGCGAGGCAATATCCGGAATTGGGTTTCCAGTAAGGTTATAAACTCTCGTTTGTAATGGGGCAGGAGGGTACTCACCATTCCATAAGGCAAATCCATTTCCAACAGCCCATAATCCCTGGAAAGGGCTTGGCGTTGGGTGTAAACCGTGTATTAGCTCTCGAGGAGTACCCATAGGTAAAGGATTCGATGGATCAGAAATATCAAATGCCAGCCATCCTTCTTCATAGAATTTTACCCATAAAATATTACCCGACATGTATTGGCGATTGGTTCCGCTGGGGGTACCTGGAGGAAAATTCGGCCACAGATTCCATACACACTCCAGTTGCGGATTCGTTATAACACCAGTCTCCTCAACAGTCACATTGAATTTATTGTAAACCTTCTTATCGCTGACCGAATCGGTCACTGTTACCAGCAACGGGTACCTCCCGGATCCTACATGTGCCTCGTTGTGAAGGATTACCTGCCAGATATACTCATCAACCTTCGTCATCTCTACAACGCCCATCCCCAGAGCATCTGTATCAATGGTCACATCGGCAACATCATTCTGATGATCGTAAACACGGATATAATATTTTAACTCACCGCAATCTGTGTAAAGCGCCCCTTCAGGTTCTTCCCATGCATTAGTGATGTAATAGGGTTCTACTGGTTTTCCCGGCCAGAATATCTCTATGATGAACTTAAATTGCTTTGATTCGCTCTGCCCGGTAGGTAAATGCATTACCCATGATCTCTTAAAATCGTAATGTGGAATTAACCAGGAGTCATTTGTTGGGGGCCATGTTGTTTGTTCTGATAAAGACCGTACCGGATCCAGAGCAGGTCCAATCCCGTCATTGTACCAGTCATTGTAAAGATCCGGATCATCAAGGGAAAATGAATCATTAGGAAACAGGAAAACAGCCCTTAAGGCATAAAACATTACTTCTGTGGGATTGTTTACTGTTGTTTCGAATTTAAGGGTTCCTGTGTCCGGGTCCCAGGATGTCAACAAAACACTAAAGCAGCCCGGGCAATCTGGCGATAGGATAAAATTGGTGATATTGAACCACGTATCGGCGCTTCGCTCATAGACAAGCGTTTCCGTCTCCGGATCAAATGTGAAATCAAACATCCCAATTGCATGCCAGTTTCCATCTGCAGATGATTCCCGACTATCTGGCTCAATCGCCGGAGTCAGGTTCTCCCCAGATGTCGGATTTTCTATAGAAGGAGCCTCTCCCGGATCAGGAGCAACAGCACTCCCACCCTTCTGGCATCCAAGGCAAATGAACAACGCAAAAAGCAGGAGGACATTAAACCTTAAACCAGCACTTTTCGGATGTTTAAGCATGCCTTTGTTAAAATATACCACATGTACAACTTATTGACCCGCGTAATAACTTGGAATTACTCTTCCTTCCCGCATTTCGCACATACCCCGAAAATTGTCATTGTGTGCCTGTCCGGTTTAAACCTGAATTCCCCGCAGATCCTGTCCTGCGTGTTTTCCAATACCTCCGAAAAAAATTCGATTATCTCGCCGCACTTCGTACATACCAGATGATCGTGATGCTCGCCGGGATGCACATGCTCGAAATAGTCAGGTTTCGATCCCAGGCGCATCGACTTCACAAGCCCAGCCTCCAACAATAAATCAAGCGTCCGGTACACAGTCGCGCGACTCGCGCGCTTTCCCATCGACCGGAGCATCTTCGCGATACTGTCCGCGTCGAGGTGCCCGTGATGTCGGAACACCTCATCGAAAATAATCAGCCTTTGTTTTGTTAATTTCAGCCCTTTTTCGGATAGAAATTCCCTGAATCGAATTCGCTCGATCTCAATATCCGGCGCGTTTTTATCCATATCCTGCCTGTGCTCCGGCAATTTTGATGACCCTTCTCTCATTTCACTATTATGAGATTACCCCCTCCCGCACATTCAATCAAGAAGGCTGACGCCATTCACCGGATGAAACAGATATATCCTGTCCGGATTTGGCCTAAGTTCCACAAGCTGGCCGGTAAAAAAGATGCGGCTTATATCGGTCATCGCGACCCACTCCGCCCCGTCCGCATCCAGATGCACTAACTGTCCCCCAGGGACAATATCAATAGACGTAACCCTCGCGAGATTCCTCACTGTCGGATCGCCGGTTTCGTATGCCCGGACCCCCAGATCCTCCGGACGTACCCCGACAATCGCATCCTCCCCTTCCCTCCCCGCAAGGTGCCGTTTGGCGTACTCCGACACCGAGAATCCATAGCGCCCGCTTCGTAACATCACAAACGGCCCATCCCGTTCTATTCTTATTTTTTTATAGTTAATCGACGGAAATGCCAGATAATCTGCAACCAATTTCGATCCCGGCGCGTTGATACATTCCCTGAGCGATCCCTCCTGCACCAGATTCCCCTGCGCGAAAATTGCGATCCTGTCCGATAGCACCTGCACGCACGCAGGATCAGTCAGGATGCTTATCCATGTCGCGCGAAATCGCCTCAGAAGCGTCTTGATCTCAATCAGACAGTCAAGCTGCAGGCCGGGATTGAAGCATGCAGCCTCTCCCTCCCTCACGAATCCTGGCGACGGCAGCCTGTAGATCACTATCAGGTCCGGTTTTCCAAGAAGGAGCCGCGTCAGCGCGAGAAGTGTCCGCGATATCGAATCAAGCGTCTCCGCTATAACGTCCCCGAATCCGGCGAGTGGTCCATTAGTAAGTTCATGTTCTACCAAGAAAATTTTCTCGGTGTCATCCGTCGCAGACTCCTTATACCCTATCGATTGACTCTTTTTCAGCGCAACTTCCAGATTTTCCTTCACCGTTCGATTCGGGACAACTCCCGGCTGAGTTCCAAGGATTCCGATATTCCGCCCCTTCGACGGCAGCGGATCGATTCTCATGTTATTGAGCATGATCTCGCCGGAAAATACCCCATACCCCGTGATCGCATCGGCAAGTGAAGCCGGAAGTGTGCCGGTGTCGGACAGTACCGTCAATCCCCTGCCCTGTTCAAGTTCAAAGTTGACGGTAGGTCCGAATTCAGAATCCGGAGTGCGAACTGGAAGCCCGGTTATCTCGAAGTAAGCCATCGTGATTGATAAAGAATACCAGATACAGCCAGAAATCCGCATGAATTTCAAGCCTTAGATTGTATATCGGCAAAATGGGTGCTTACTACAGCAACAGCCCTATGTGAGATGCGACTGCGGTGCATTTTTCTATGTCTGCTACCCCATACAAACCTCCGCACCATGTCACAAATTTAAAAGCGTCAAGATTTTATCAACTCTTCCAGCACCGCTCGCGACTTCTTCTCCACCATATCGTGAAGGCTCTGACCATGCGAGTCCATTGTCACTAAGCAAGGGAAATCCTTCACCCTTACGACCCAGAAAGCTTCCGGTGTGCCGAATTCGAGCTTTTTGACATCCAACACTTCTTCCATTGTTTGGGCGAGCGACGCCGCGCATCCCCCGGCTGTATGGAAATATACCGCTCCGAATTCCTTACATGCGGCGAGTGTTTTCGGACCCATTCCGCCTTTACCGATAACTCCCCGCACTCCATACATTTTGATTACTTCCGCTTCGAAAGGTTCTTCACGAATACTGGTCGTCGGTCCGGCGCAGACCATGCTCCATTTCCCGCCTTCATGCGATACAATCGGCCCGCAGTGGTAGATAACCGAATCTTTGAGAAGGGGCGCAAGGTCATTCGGTTTCTCAGTGACCATATATTTATGAGCTGTGTCGCGCGCTGTCACGATCGTGCCTGTCAGGAGCACCTCGTCCCCGATATGGAGAGCGCGGATGGTTTCTTCGTCCGTTGGAAGGTTTATTTTAATCATCGTATTTTCCTCATTAGTTTGAATAGGTTACTTTATTCCCGCTGATTGTCATATTGCCGCGACGGTCGCTCCAGCACATGTATGCAATCGATACGAAATAACATGCCGGAAGCCGATGCAGCGTGCCGATTTTCACACCGAGTACGGTTGTCTTTCCGCCGTATCCCATCGGGCCGATACCGAGCTTGTTGCAGTCCTGGTAAAGTTTCTTTTCGAGTTTCGCAAGGATTTGATCGGGGTTGATATCGTCGAGCTTCCGGTATATCTGATTTTTCGCGCATTCCATACCCGAGTCGCGATTTCCGCCGATTCCCACGCATGGGATTCCCGGCGCGCATCCTTTACCCTGCGCCTGAAAAACCGCGTCCAATACGCATTTATAGACTCCGTCGAGGTCGCGTCCGGCTCCGAGACGCGAGTCTGGAAGCTTGTACTGGATGCCGCAGTTTTCGCATCCTCCGCCCTTGTTCATCATGCTGAATTCCCAGTTTTTTTTCTTCCATGGGTGAAAATGCAGGATCGGCGATCCGGCACCTAGATTGTTCCCGGAATTTTTTCCGGTGACAATATCTACTGCGTTAGGTCTTAGCCATGTTTTGTCTGTGGCTTCGGCAATAGCATTCTCAATCGCTTTTGTTACTGGGAGGATCTCCGATCCGTCCGGATAATAAATATTCCAGACAAGCGATCCGGTGTCCTGGCATAGCGCGATACTTTTCCGCCTCGAAAGTTCGATACTGTCGAGCATGGACTTGAACACGCTCTTTGCGGGTGTGCCCTTTTCCTCGCGACGGTATCCAGCGCGGATAGCGACCTCGATGTCGGGCGGCATGTCGGTCGATGATCGCCGGATTAGTTCAAGGAGATTGGTTTGAAGTGTTTTCGGGTCCAATATTAAACCTCATTTTGTAAGAATTAAGGAATGAGCATTATAGTACTTTAGGTAACGATTCACCATAGGATATTTTCCAGGTACGAAGCCTTTCCAGCGATTGCTAAAAAAGTGCCGCTTGCAATATTTATGTAGGACATGCTTTCCAGCCTGTTACTGAAACCATGATGATTATCCGCATTAAATAACAAGCTGGAAAGCATGTTCAACATAAATCGAGCCGATATCAAATTTTCCATCCGTACTTTTTCACGGGCCACAGTTTTGTTAGATGATTCCTAAAAGGTGCGATTAAATCTGGTATGATTATAGGTTAGCATTTCAATCTGTGAGCGTTACGATGCCATACAAAGACCTGAGAGAATTTATAAAACGTCTGGATGACGCCGGTGAACTTGTCCGGATTACCGATCCAGTCCGGGCGGAGCTTGAGATTACGGCGATATCCGACCGCATGATGAAGTCGAAGGATGGCGGTAAGGCGATACTGTTCGAAAAAGTGATAAGGATCGGGGATAACGACCCATGCGGAATTCCGGTACTGGTCAATATGTACGGCAGCCGGAAGAGAATGGCGTGGGCGCTGGGGGTCGAGAATATCGAGGAAATCCCCGCGCGGATCAGGTCGTTCATAAAACCTGAGATTCCATCGGGGATTGTCGATACGATAAAGCGAATTCCGCAACTTATGGAGCTTACGAAATTCCCGCCGAAGAATGTGTCGGCTGGATCATGTCAGGAAGTCGTCATGGATCCTCCGGATTTGAGCAAACTTCCCGTTTGCAAGTGCTGGCCGAAGGATGGCGGCGCATTTTTCACTCTTCCGCAGATTATTACCAGGGATTTGAAAGATGGCGTCAGAAATGTCGGGATGTATCGTATGCAGGTGTACGACAAGACATCGACTGGTATGCACTGGCACATACATCATGGCGGGTCAGGGCATCTTCAAAAATATATCGACGAAAAACGACGGATGGAGGTCGCTGTCGCGCTCGGAGGCGATCCTGCTCTCGGATATTCAGCCAGCGCCCCGCTTCCGGAAGGTATCGACGAGTACCTGTTCGCGGGATTTATACGAAAGAAACCGGTCGAGCTTGTCAAATGCAAAACCATCGATCTTCAAGTACCCGCCGACGCTGAGATTGTACTTGAGGGCTATGTCGATCCAACTGAGAAGAAAATCGAGGGGCCGTTCGGGGATCATACGGGATTTTATTCGCTTCAGGATGAATACCCGGTGTTTCACGTGACGGCGATTACGCATCGTAAAGATCCAATATACCCACATACGATTGTCGGGATACCTCCGATGGAGGATTTTTATATGGGCTGGGCGACGGAAAGAATTTTTCTGCCACTGATACAAATTGTCCTACCGGAGATAATCGATTACTCGCTTCCCGCGGAGGGTATTTTTCATAATTTCGTTTTCGTGAGAATTAAGAAACGGTATCCAGGCCACGCGTTTAAGGTCATGAACGCTATATGGGGTCTCGGGCAGTTGATGTTCTCGAAATACATAATCGTTGTCGATGAATGGGTGGACGTACAGAATCTTTCGCAGGTTTTATGGGTACTTGGAAATCAATGCGAGCCGGATCGAGACACGCTATTAAGCAAGGGGCCGCGCGACGCGTTGGATCATTCAACCCCTCTCGCGCATTTCGGGAGCAAAATGGGATTCGACGCGACGGAAAAATGGCCTGAGGAGGGTCACACGCGCCCGTGGCCGGATAGAATCGCGATGGATGAAACCGTTATTAATAGCGTCAAGGGTTATCTCGACAAATTGGGCATCGGCTGATGGATGAAGCAAGAAAGAACAGAAAAGCAATCGCTGCGATGTTCTCGTCAATCGCGCCATACTATGATTTTCTAAACCAGTTCTTAAGTTTCGGACAAGCCGGACATTGGCGTACTAAATTAATCAGAGGCGCCGACCTCAAAGACAAGGAACTTTTTCTCGATGTATGCACCGGCAGCGGCGATATCGCGCTTGGGATTTTGAAAACAAGGCTGGATTTCAAAGGCAATGCAATAGGGATAGATTTTTCGGCGCCGATGCTTAATCTCGCGAGATCGAGGGTTGCGAAACTTGGAGCGCCTTATCCACGTCGGGCTGAATTTATGATGGGAGACGCGCTTGATTTACAGTATATGGACGAAAAGTTCGATATGGTTTCAGTCGGGTACGGAGTCAGGAATTTCGAAGACACTTCGGCGGGTTTGAGGGAAATGTATCGTGTATTGAAATTCGGGGGACAGTTGAATGTTATCGAATTTTTCAAAGGCTCTATCGCGTTGCCGCCCGTACAATGGTTCGTGGATACTGTGACCCCGTGGGTTGGAAACATGATTACCCGGACAGATGCGTTCTCGTATCTCAGGGAATCGAGCAATGAATTTTATACCGTGGAAGATTTCTGCAAATTACTCGGACAGGTCGGCTTTATTGAGATTGAGAAAGAACGCATGACATTTGGAATAGCTCATATAATAAGGGCGAGAAAGTGATCTGAAGCGAAAGGGGTAAATATGGACAAGAGAATAGTAGTTGGCATTACCGGCGCGTCGGGATGTATTTACGCAAGCAGGCTGATTGACATCCTGTGTCAGTTGGATGTGCATGTTCATCTTGTTTTATCGCAGCACGCAATGAAGGTCATCCCTCATGAGCTTGAACCATTGAGTTTTCGAAAGGACGATCCGACTATCGAGCACGAGGTGTTGCGATATTTTTACGGTAAAATGATTCAGTATCATGGCTATCAGGATTTTGAAGCCCCGATAGCGTCCGGAAGTTATAGAACCGATGGGATGGTGATTATCCCCTGCACTGCCGGGACTCTTGGACGGATCGCGAATTGTGTCAGCGTGAACCTCATGGATCGCGCTGCCGATGTAGCTTTGAAGGAGCGAAGGAAAATTATCGCGGTGGTAAGGGAGATGCCGTATTCGGAAATTATGATAGAAAATATGCTTAAATTCACTCGTGCCGGTGGGATAGTATTGCCCGCGAGTCCGAGCTTTTACCATAAACCTAAGACCATCAAGGATGTCGTTGACAGTGTAATCGCCAGGGTTCTCGATCACCTTGGCCTTGAATCGCAGTTGAAAGTCAGGTGGACTCTGGACTGATAAATGACGCTGACGTGGATAAATCGAATTTCCGCAGTCCTTAGCGATATCAAAATAGCTCATACTGTTTTCGCGCTACCGTTCGCGCTTCTTGCTGCACATCTCGCGTTCATTAAAACCGGTGGATACCGGATCGGTACATTGCTCGCGATTCTTATTTGCATGTTCACAGCACGGACAGCCGCTATGAGTTTCAACAGGTACATAGACAGGGATATCGACAGCATCAATCCCCGAACATCCGGAAGGTCGATCCCGTCCGGACGTGCGCGGCCAGTCGATGCATTAGCGGTTGTGATAGTTTGCTCTGTTATTTTTGTAGCGACATGCGGGTATTTGGGAACTTTACCGCTCATACTAAGCGTGCCTGCATTAGCTGTTTTATTAGGTTATTCGGAAAGTAAAAGATTAACATCGATGACGCATCTGTGGCTCGGATTGTCGCTCGCGATCGCTCCGACCGGAGCATGGATCGCGGTCACGGGAAGCTGGTCGTGGCTTCCGGTGATTTTGTCGGTTGCGGTTATTTTCTGGGTTGCGGCGTTCGATATAATTTATTCATTACAGGATGTCGAATTCGATCGCAGCAACAGGATTTTCAGCATACCCGCGAAGATGGGGGAGTCGAATGCCATGTGGATCGCGAGGGCGATGCATATGATAAGCTGGATGGCGATAGTTTTGTTCGGAATTCTTGCCGGAATCGGCTGGCCGTATCTTGCCGCCGCGTTTCTGATCGGTATACTTCTGATAATTGAACATTCAATTGCGGCGCCGCGGGATTTTAAGAAAATCGGAATAGCATTTTTCACGATGAATGGAATAATAAGTATAGTCCTCTACCTGAGTGTGCTGATTTCATCGACTCTTGGAACGGTACATTTACCGGAAGGATACTGAATTTGCCGGATCAGAATAACATAATCGACCGTATCGATGCCCTTATAACCGCTGTTTACAGGAACAGGACCTTGAGACCATGGGACGCTGGTCCGGACCGCGCGTTCAATTTCGAAATGCAGTGCCGCGAGGAACTTTCCAACTGGCCGGTACGGAATCTCACCGATTTTGTCCATGGCAGTTCGACTATTCTGATTTTCCTTCTTCATCCGGGACATTATTTCGGAGTTGCAACAAAAGACGGGATTGAGATATTGATTAAGAGGCTTGGCGGTGAATGCTTCCAGGCGCTTGTTGAAATAAGCCACCTGGGGCCGTATGCGCGGGTCAGGTTTACGCGGGAGACGTTCGATCCCATTACGGGCAAATTCACATACGAGGACCAGAGCGACCCATACCGTGCGATGGACAGGGATTTCATCAAAGCGCTGCACCGATTCATGGGAACCAAGGGAATTGAAATTCTGAACGATGAAATCCTTGCTATCCCTGTCCATGATGTTGATTTAGATGTCACAAAAACCGGGTATGTAAAGATTTATCACTGTCTTTTCGATGAGGAATAATGAGAAATTATGAGAAAATAAATCTCCCGGATTTTATGGATATTTCCTTTATTGATTCCAGCCTTGAGCCGATTGTCGCGAAGGTCGCCAACGGAGAGCGATTGTCTTTCGAAGACGGCATGATCCTTGAAGTTTCGGAGGATATCCATTCGATCTGCAGGCTTGCCGACCTTGTTCGCGAGCGGATGCATGGGAATCGGATCGGGTATATTTCCAATGTCCATATCGATTACACAAATATCTGCGTTTCAAAATGTAAATTCTGCGCGTACTGGCGCGATGCGGAATCCGACAGTGCGTACACATTAACGTCTGATGAAGCGATTGAGCGAGTACCGAATGATGTCCAGGAAATTCATCTGGTCGGGGGACTGAATCCGACACTGCCTCTTTCATATTTTCTGGATATTCTTAAGGGGTTGAAGGAAAGATTTCCTGAAGCCGTTATTAAAGCCTTCACAGCTGTCGAGATTTATGAGCTTACCCGTAGAAGCGGGCTCGGACCATGGTCGGTCCTCGACAGGCTTCATGATGCCGGGCTTGGCATGCTGCCAGGCGGCGGGGCAGAAATTTTCGATGAGGGCATCCGGAATATTGTCTGCCCGTACAAAGCATCCGCCGACGACTGGCTGTTTATTCACAGATCGGCGCATGAGATGGGAATTCCGTCCAATTCGACAATGCTTCATGGCCATATCGAAAAACCTGAGCACAGAATCGACCATCTGATCAGGCTCAGGGGGGTTCAGGATGATACCGGCGGTTTTGTCGCGCACATTCCCCTCCCCTATTTACCGGGAAATAATTCGCTGTCCGGGACCCATGCGGTTGATGGGACACTTGATATCAGGGAGATCGCGATCGCACGCCTGATGCTCGATAATATCCCGCATATCAAAGCCTATTGGAGGGCACTCGGGATTCGGATGGCGCAGGCGGGATTACGCGCGGGCGCCGACGATCTGGACGGCACCGTTAATCGTGAAGACATCATGCATGAAGCCGGAAGCGGGGAGCCTCGGGGACTGACTCTTGTTCAATTAAGAAAAATAATTAAAGGCGCAGGCCTGGAACCATACAGGCGAAACGCATTTCATGAATCAATGGAGGAGGCTGCCGTTTGACTGGCAAATATAAAATTGGGTGCGTTCCGTATTTGAACGCCGAACCGTTGATCTGGCCTCTGGAAAATGGCCGGATACAACATGGTTTTGAAATCATACGCGAAGTGCCGTCGAAACTTGTGCGGAAAATCGGTATGGGGGAGCTTGACTGCGCGCTTGCATCGACAGTTGCATTGATCGATTTTCCGGATCTTATACCTGTTCCGAATATCGCGATTGCGTCGAGAGGCGCGGCAGCCAGCGTTCTTCTTTTTCATAACGATCCGGTCGGCGACCTCAGCACAATCTGGCTCGATCCCGCAAGCCGCACGAGCAATGTCCTTGTGCAGATATTAAGGGATCGTTCGTCGCATACAATATGTAAATTCATAAATCCTGAATTTGAAACTCCACCCGAAATCGACCGCCTTCCGGAGAAAACCGGACGGTTGTTAATTGGAGACAAAGCTCTGGAAGTTTCCAATGGGACCAATGCTTTCACAAATTTCACGGACCTCGGGGAACTCTGGAAAGAGAAGACCGGGCATTCGATGACATTCGCACGTTGGTTCGCAAGGAGCGGAGATATCGCAGCGGAGTTATTGCCCATTCTTTCGCAGGCAAGAGACTGGAGCCTTGTTCATCTTCCATCGTTTATTACTAATCTGTCTTTAAAATACGGATTTTCACCGGAACTCGTTGACCGATATCTCAGAATAAATATCTGCTATGTGTACGGTCCGAGGGAGCAGGCAGGAGAAAGGCAATTTATGACGGACGCGAAGAATTTGCCGGCTAATAAGGACGTCGGATAAACCAATCCGTTAAGTATGTACAAATCTATTGATGAAAAAGTCCGCGACGGTACTCGCCTTTCAGTTGAGGATGCCGCCTGGTGCCTTTCGAAGGGAACCGATATATGGCAGCTTGGAAGCCTCGCGCATCGTATGAGGTGTCTGAAAAATCCGCCGGACAGGGTCACGTATCAGGTTGACCGGAATATCAATTACACGAACATATGCAGGTCCGGATGCCGGTTCTGCGCGTTTCATGTGCCTCATGAATCGATCCGCAGCGAGAAATCAATTAAACCTGAATTGGGAAATACGGAGAAAACGGGCTGGACGCTATCGGTCGAGGAAATTCTGAGAAAGGTTAAGGAGACGATCGATAATGGCGGCGACGGCATACTTCTTCAAGGGGGATTAAATCCCGATCTGCCGTTCGAATATTACCTGAATGTTCTGAAAGCGATACGCGCGAGATATTCAGGAATACATATCCATGCTTTTTCACCGCCGGAAATTTTATTTTTCAGCAGGAAATTTTCCATGCCGGTAGAGGATGTGCTAAGGAGCCTCATAAAAGCCGGGCTGGACAGCATCCCGGGAGGCGGAGCGGAGATTTTTTCCGAGTCGATACGTTCCCTGATCGCCCCCGGTAAATGTACGGGCGATCAGTGGCTCGACACGATGAAGCGGGCGCATAGACTTGGTTTGAAAACAACGGCGACAATGGTTATCGGATTCGGCGAGACGGTCAGCGATCGCCTTGACCACCTTTTTAAACTTAGAGACCTTCAGGATGAGACTGGAGGGTTCACCGCGTTTATTGCATGGACTTTTCAGCCCAAAAATACAAAACTCGAAAATGAAATTAAACAGAAAGGCGAAGCGTGGGGGATCGATTATCTCAGGGTCCAGGCTTCGGCAAGGTTGATTCTGGACAATTTCCAGCATATACAGGTATCGTGGGTGACGCAGGGGATGAGGCTTGGGTCGCTTGCGCTCAGGTTCGGAGCGGACGATTTCTCGTCAATGATGATGGAGGAAAATGTGGTCGCGTCGGCGGGTGCGGGATTCAGGACGAATGAAATTGAAATGCGCGAAATTATCGAAACCGCCGGATTCAGGCCGGTGAAAAGATTATCTCTTTACCAGAATATTCTTCATGCATGAACGATTCGCAATAACCGCCGGGACAGTGGTTCCCATTACCGGGCCGCCGATTGAGGACGGCGCGGTTGTTGTCGCGAATGGGAAAATTGAGGAAGTTTTACGGCGTCAAAGACTGTCCGGCGATATTCGTACCGAGGAATTTCCGAATGGAATACTCATGCCCGCGCTTGTCAATGCTCATACCCATCTCGTATTGACCGCATTTCGGGGACTTGCCGATAACGCGGACTTTTTCACCTGGCTGACTGAATATATCGTGCCGCTCGGACTCGATCAGCGCGAAAGCGAATGCCGCGACAGCGCCAGGCTTGGAATTAAGAAATGTTTTCGGAATGGAATCACCGCTCTTGGCGAAAACCATTACACTTTCTGGGGCCGCGACGCGATGTCGGAACTCGGCATGAAAGGCGCAATGTTTTACGAAATTTTCGGCATCGGGTCGCTCGACCTTGTCAGAAGTATGGAAAGGGACAGGGAGGTTATCAGCCGACTTGCGATAGAATCCGATAGTAGAATCAGAGCGGGAATTTCTCCCCACGCACCCTACACTGTCACGCCTTCGATGGGGAAGATGGCAAAAGAAATTTCGGAAGAATTGAATCTTCCTATCTCCACACATATCGCGGAACCATACGATGAAGTCGAATTTTTCCTTAAGGCCAAAGGCAGGTTTGCCGATCCAAGGCACGCAGCGAGATATCCAAAGCCCGATGGAAAGCGGACATCCGTGAATTATTTCGACGACCTCGGGTTACTGACCCCGAAAACCCTGCTCGTTCATGGAGTTCACCTTGCATATTCGGATTTAGATATAATTAAAGAACGTGGATGCACCCTCGTGACCTGCCCTACATCGAATGCTAAAACCGGCGTCGGGATCGCGCGGGTTGGCGAATGGTACAAAAAAGAAATCCCGATCTGCATTGGCACCGACAGCCCGTCGAGCGGCGAGACATTCGACCTGTTCGAGGAAATGCGCCGGATGGTATTATTTCAAAGGGGACTGACGGGGAAAACGGATTTATTTACAGCGGAATCTGTGATCCGGATGGTGACCGTAAATCCGGCGAAAGCTCTTGGAATGGAGGATATGGTCGGCGATCTCCGTCCGGGATCGTGCGCGGATCTGCTTCTGGTCGAACCCGATCTTGATGGCGTGAAAAAATACCGCGATGTGTTTGGGACGCTTCTCTGGGATGTGACGTCGGAGAATATTGTCAAGGTATGGGCCGATGGCAGGGAGGTATATTCGCGATGAAAAATACTGAACCGGGGCTTGGAAAATCGGAGATGCGGTTGAACCGGTATATCGCGAGATGCGGGGTCGCGAGCAGAAGAGACGCGGATCATCTTATCGAGGCGGGCAGAATATCCGTAAACGGCAGGATAACGAGGGATTTCAGCACGAAAATCAAGCCTGGAATCGATGAGGTAATTTTCGATGATAAAATCCTTGAGCTACCGAAGTTGTATTATTTCAAATGTTACAAACCAGCAGGATATCTGACAACGCTTGAGGATACTCATAACCGCAAAACGATTTTCGATTTGATGCAGGAGCATGGAATTCCTGCCGGCGTCGTACCTGCAGGGCGCCTTGACATGGACAGCGAGGGGTTGCTGATACTTTCAAATGATGGGGAATTGATTTACAGGCTTACACATCCGGGACAGGGAGTGGAGAAAGTATACAGGGTGCTTCTTAACCGATGGCCGAACCAGGTGGATCTTGAAGACCTTGTCGATGGGATAAAATATGAGGACCAGATTTCAAAGGCGGTCCGCGCGTCGCGCATGGGACCACAACCAAAAGACCAGGAAAATCCGGTATCGGGTTACTGGATCGAGATGGTCATGGTTGAGGGCAGGAAAAGGGAAATCCGTATGATGTTACGGACACTCGGATACCAGGTCCTGAGGCTTGTAAGGATCAAGCATGGTCCCGTCGAGATCGGCATGCTTAAACCAGGCATAATATTACCCCTTGACGATATCGAGCTTGGAAACCTTTTGAGCGGTTAAGCGGTTCATGCGCCGGAGGAGCCTGCTACGGATTTCAGAGTCAAATAAGGAGCGCCCCCTGGTGGAGGCGCGCAAAGCAAAGTGTGAATCGTCAATAGGCAGCAGACCAAATCAGAAGTGGAGTCATCAAACGTCCACAGAAGTATTCCGTAGTTGAAACACAAACACGGGCAATATATTTTATTTTCCCCGACTACAGACGCACTGAATAATCATCAGCTCCTTTCAAAATCAATATAAATGAGAGAGTCGTTATATTTGCGGGTTATATCAGTCAGTTATCACCTCCGGCAGGTAAAAGTCCGTTCAATCCTTGAGTGGACTCCGAACCAGCCTCGCCGGAAAAACAAAATCCCCGGCTCAAACCGGGGACTCATGGAAACCAAGCGAACTCGGTTCGGCAGCCCGGCCGCCTCAGAGAGGCCCTCGGCTTTGCGTCCCCGCCTCGCGACGGGTTTGCTATTATCGTTTGAGTGATAAGATTATATCACTATATAGCGTTTTAGTCAAGGGGGAAAGCACATTTATCGCATAGAATTCCAGGTCATTTACTACCGATTGATTCATTACCCGCCATTGTGCTAGCATCTATTACTTGTCAGTATCGAACCTGAAAGATTTGTTTGAGTCATAATTCAATGTTTAATCGATGAGTCTGAACAGCGGACATAGAGCAATTTTTATTGCCATTTTTATTTTTCTTCAAGGATTGATAACTTTCCCCGTTTTTGCGTCGGTGACCGGTACCGCCGAGGTGTATCCCCGCCTTGTCAGGAAGGGTGACACATTTCAGGTCACACTTACTATTAATAGCGATAAAAGCATCAGATTTCAGAATGTGGATTTCCCGGCGATTGACGGGGTTACTCTTAACGCGAATTTCATAAGCGATGGGCAGAGTATCGCGTACTCCGGACAGAATCAGCAGTTCAGCTATACTAAAACCCGCATGTACAGCGCTGATGTGGTCGGGCAGTACGATATCGGGCCGTTCAGGATTAATTACGATACGGATGATGAACTTGGCAAAGAAGTACTTATTGAACCCGTATCTGTCGAGGTTTATGAAGATGCGCCGCGACCCGCGAGCACGATAATTTTCGGCGAAAAAATCCCATGGTGGAAATATCTTATGATTCCAGCCTTGCTGGCTCTGCTTGCAGGGCTTGTGTGGGCATGGGTCCGTATGAAGCGGAAGAAACCATCTGTGACAGCGACGCCGCTTGTCGCGACAGCGTTCAGGACGCTAGAGCAGATTACTGTCGAGAAAATCAAGGCGCTTGAATTCCCGAATGCGGATGACTTTACCAGGATTCGCGAGTATTATGATGCGGTTGACGATATTCTGAGAGAATATCTTGCCGGACGTTTTGAAATCAGGGTTGTTGATTCGACCAGTTACGAGATCAGGCTTGAATTCACGCGACGGAAGCGTTTGGATGCGCGGGCGGGCGGAGTGCTCAAGCTGATTAATGACTGCGACTGGGTCAAGTTCGCGAAAACTCATCCCACCGATGTCGAAATACGGCAGGTGCCCGAGAGAGTTGCGCAGGCATTATTAGTGAAAACTTAGAGTGAATTTGTATA
>JAPKYR010000045.1 GCA_026394215.1 bacterium | reverse complement strand
AATGAATCGGAAATCGAGAAATCCACAAACGCGAGCCTGAACCCTCTCCTGTATCTCATGGATGGCGTTTTTACAGATAGGACCAAAGCTGTGTACCCGTCGGGAGCTTGTTTTTTACTTAAGAGGGACGGGTCTCTTCCCTACCCGATTGTCGATAAGGATTATTTTTTATATTACGAGGATGTGTATATCGGATTTTTATTGAGGGCGCTTGGGAAGGTTGTCGTCCAATGTCCGGATGCTGTGGTGAAGCATATCGGAAGCCATTCGGTAAAAAAATCGAACCCGAACCGTATCGCGTTTATTCAAGAACGAAACCGGCTTCTGACCATGTGCCTTTTTTATAACTGCCCTACTTTCTTCCTATTATTCCCTTACCTTTTTGTTGACGCTTTAATGAAACCTGTCACATGTTTCATTCGGAAAAAACCGTACTGGGCGACTACAGCAGCACATCTATGGATACCACTTTATTGGCTCCATGTCTGGAAAAAACACATGGCGCTGAGGAAACTTCCCGATTTCGATGAATCGAGGATTTACCCGTACTTCACATCAAAATTATTGCCAGATTCATTTCCGGGAGCGGGATTTCATAACAGGATTGCGCGATGGTGGTTCCGGCTGATCGGGATCGCGGTGGATAAGGAGGCGGAGGCATGAATGAGGAGAAGGAAAAGCAGAATGATGACCGAAAGGGATGCATCTGGAAAAAGAAACGGACAAATTATGGTTATTATATGGGCATAGTTTGTGCTGCATTGGCTTACTTCTATCCATTTTTATCGGGAATAGGATTTTTCCCGTCTGGAAGACCGACCTGGGGTGATGAAACATTTACAGTGCGCCTTATAAATGAGTCGTGGAGCGGCTTCTGGGAAGGTATCATCTCTGATGTCCATCCGCCTTTATATTTTTTCTGTGTAAAACTGTTTAATATCCCTTTTGAATTTCTTGATAGAGTTTTTAAAAATATTGCACCGAATATTAGTTTGGATTCACCGAGATTAATCAGTTTGCTATTTTATTTAATACTTATCGGTGTTTTGGTACTTATATCATGGAATTTCCACTACGAAGGAAAAAAAGACCGTATCAAGCTTTTAGTAATATCTTGTATTTTTATTGCATGCAGCGCTCATTTATTCCTGTTTGGCCCCATGATACGGTATTATATTTTAAATGCTTTAATCATTTTTTCTATATCAGTAAACTTAATCCTGCCAGAATCTTTCAACCCGAATATCAGACCACAAAACAAAGCTGTTCAATATGGAAAAGCTCTGTTTTTTGCTCTCGCTACAAGTTACATGTCTGCTGTTGTAATCCCGGCGCATATTATTTACCTGCTTTCGCGGCCACGGGAGGAATCCAGGCCGTACTTTAAATCCCTTATGTGGGTTGGGGTCGCGTCGATACCCTTGATCGCGCTTATGGTGTACCAGATGAGAGGCATGTATGGCGGGACATTGGCCGGTCCCGGCGCACTTGCCATGGGATTCATCGCGCGGTTATTTTTTACGCTCTACTCATTTTCAATCGGGGAATTCATACGTCCATGGGATTTTATTCTATCGATCCCGGCTTTCATCTCGGTCGCGTATCTTCTGTATCTCGCGTGGCGTATGAGGAAGACCGCACTGGGGTCGCTATCATGGCTGATGCTTTCGATCTCGCTTCCGCTGGGTGTTCTTGTCTTAACAGTGATACATGTCGGGGTCGAATTTTCCGCATCGAGGCTCACATTCATTGCCCCCATGTTCCTCTTGCTACTGGGTCTTGCTCCACTTTACAGTAAAAATAAAATTGAAAAAATTGCCGGGACAACGGCTGTCATTGTTCTGATAATTCTAAACTGCCTTTCATCATTTAATTACATTGAAAGGACAAACTACATCCAGTCGACTTACATAATTCCGTGGACGCAAATCGCGGACGATGCTGAAAGCAACATGACTAGCGACGCTGACGGGTCTATGGTTTTGTCGGACGACGACACCTTTCAATACTGGCTTGGAGACGATACCAACCCGATTCCCATCCATAATTTATTTGCCATCGACACTGAATCGGATTTGTTGAGATCCAATGAGATAACCAGGATCATGGTGGTCTATTCTCCGAAAAATTTCTCCGACGATTATGTCTTCGACCTTGTTCGCACGCTGTCGGGACGGGAACCGGTTTTGTTCAAGGAGATAGATTATCTTCGCGAGGATGAAAACAGTATGCGGTGGAAGTCGATGTTATTAGGGCGACAGGTCGAAGAGGTTAAAAAGAAATTAATCATATATAATGTCGCCGGTGAATCAAGTGAAAATCAATGACCACTTATTCGCGTCTATTGTCCATGGCGGGATACTTCTCGCGATATTCTGCCTTGTGATGTTCTCCTCGTGCAAGAAGCCGATTCCGACGCCGGAGCCGAACCCGGTGGCCGACTTTTTCAAAGAAATACAGGATGTGCTGGATACCGCGACCGCCAAGACGATCACGATTCTTGGAGTGGATGACAACTGCGCCGCCGGTCCGAACCTTCAGCGCCAGATCCGCCAGGAGATAATTGCCCAGCTTCACAACCTGGAATCGATTGAGATTCTGGAATACCCGCAAAGCGAGCTTGACGCGAAATTTGTTGAGATGGGGACAAAATTATCCGAGGGAATTTCGCCGGAAAACGCGACAGAGCTTGCCGGTTCGCTTGAGGCTGATACCCTCCTTTATGCGTCGATTGAGACTACCGCGCCTGATGTTCATATAAAGGTATATTCAGGGACGACCGGGGCGATAATTTTCGCGGAAACTCTCCAGGGCTGGCAACTGCCTATCACGGCAAGTAATGCACCATTAGATCTGGGCGGTGGGACAACGACCTCGGAAAATCCTCCTCCAACCGAACAACCTGCGCCATCGGGACCGTAAGAACTATTCCCTTACTACCTCGACATTGTAGTTGTCTTTAACAAACAGCCCGATCACTTTCGCGTTAAAGCCCCACGATTTAACAACCTCAATTGCAAGGTCGATCTGCGCAAGCTGCTCGTCCTTCGCTACCGGATTTCCCGCGCAGTCATCATGTCCGATAACCGCGATCAGTTTCGAGCCATGTTTTTCGACAGATATTTCGACACGCGTTTTTATCGTCCCGGTGAGGGTCGTGTCCCCTTCCGAAAGCGCCTTGATCGGACCGGGTTCGGATATAGTGTCGACAAAGTCCGCTCCATGCCGCAGCTTGAAAAACTGCATCACCGGCTCCTGGACGCGTCCGTCCATGCAGTTGATCGCAGTAACGAATTTTCCTTCGGGCATCGTATCGACTCCTGGGATAATTGTATAGGCTGTCTATTATAACTGGAATTGTATCAGAACCACGCGCGTCAGCAAGTGGTCTGCCAAGGTCCACATAACAATTTGGTTCGATAGATGCGGTAATGATCGGGAGTGTAGTCGGAAGACCACTTGCTTACGCGCGTGGTTCTGATACGTTCCATCTTTAAAAAAACGGGGACACCTTTTTTTCAAAAAGCGAAAAATAAGGTGTCCCCTAAAATATACAATTCATAAAGTCTGGCAGATTTATTTATTCAAAATTAATTCGCTTTTGCGAGCACTCCGAGTCTCTCGCCGACGGTTCTGAACGCGTTGACAGCTTTGTCGATGTGCTCGAATTCGTGACCGGCGGAAATCTGTACGCGGATTCTCGCTTTTTCCTTCGGGACGACAGGATAGCTGAAGCCGATTACATAAATTCCCTCTTTCAGCATCTCATCGGCGAATTTTGTCGCGAGTGCGGCATTGTATAACATGACAGGCACTATCGCATGATCGCCCTGGAGCATATCGAACCCGAGCTTGTTCATTTCGGTGCGGAAATATTTCGTGTTTTTCTCAAGCTTGTCGCGGCGTTCGGTCGAGGATGAAAGAAGGTCTATAACCTTGATTGTAGCGGCGACAATTGGAGGAGCGACAGAATTGGAGAAGAGGTATGGCCGCGATTTCTGGCGAAGCAGTGCGATAATTTCCTTACGCCCGCTTGTGCAGCCGCCGGACGCGCCTCCGAGAGCTTTTCCGAACGTGGTGGTGATGCTGTCGATCTGACCCATCACGCCGCGATACTCATGCGATCCTCGTCCGGTCGTGCCCATGAAACCTGTCGCATGCGAGTCGTCGATCATCGTCATCGCGCCGTATTCTTTGGCGATCTTGACGATTTCATCATGCTTCGCGATATATCCGTCCATCGAGAACACGCCGTCGGTGCAGATCAGGATTCTCCTGACGCCCTTGGCTTTCGCGTCGTCAAGCTGCTTCCTGAGATCGTCCATATTTGAGTTCAGATAGCGATAACGCTGGGCTTTGCAGAGGCGTACGCCGTCAATAATCGACGCGTGGTTCAGCTCGTCGGAAACAATCGCGTCCTGATCTGTGAGGATGGTCTCGAACAAACCGCCGTTGGCGTCGAAACAGGACGAGTAAAGAATGGTGTCCTCGGTGCCGAGGAATTTACTGATTTTCTGCTCAAGTTCCTTGTGGATATCCTGGGTACCGCAGATGAAACGGACTGAGCTCATGCCGAATCCGTGATGGTCGAACGATTCCCTCGCAGCTTTGATAACTTCAGGATGGCTTGAGAGGCCAAGGTAATTATTCGCGCAGAAGTTGATTACTTCCTTGCCCTCGGTCGTGTATATCGCTGCGGACTGAGGGGTGGTGATAATTCTTTCGGCTTTCCAGGTGCCCGCGGCTTTAATCGCATCGAGCTCTTCCTGGTACTGATTTCTGTAATTGTCGAACATGGACAGGCTCCTTCTATTCCAAAATCACGATATTGAGAATATATATATAAACGACCGAATATATGGCCGGGATTAACCAATTCAAAACCGGATGAGGACAGGAAACCATCCGAAACCATCCAACCGGGTAATATAGCATAGATGGGGATGAGTATGGAAGAAATAACAGGCAGATTTATATCGGAACCGCGAATGTCAATAGGTGGTCCGAAAGCTTCACTTTATTCATATAAACCAATCGTTGCTACCCCCTATCCGCCTTTCGACAACCGCACTTTGAACAATCTCGCCGCGATCCAGCCGCAGATAATGGCGAACAGAATCAGGACCAGCGCTTCGGAATTTCCGATGAACTGCGCGAAATTTGCGGATGGGGCATAGCCAAG
>JAPKYR010000051.1 GCA_026394215.1 bacterium | reverse complement strand
AGGTTGCCATCCGGTCGGTAAACAAACCCGAAGATGTGCAAATTGTGATCGGCGGAGAAGGTTCCGTCGATTCGATCCTCGACGGACTCGCGCTGATTGTCGCAAGCTATCACATTCACGCGCGCGCGCGCGGGCGTCTCGGAATCCTCGGCCCGCTCCGTATGCCGTACTCCCGCCACCTGAAACTTGTAAAATCGGTTTCCGACCTCGTTTCACGAGTGCTGATTTCGCGCGAACTCACTCCGCGATTCGGATAAGGAGAAAAAAAATCCGCATTCCAAGGCTATATCACCCACCGATCAATATGGATGAATCCCTCATCCTTGCGGAGGACAGCGTCCATTACCTCACGCATGTTATCAGAGTCGCGAAAGGGCAGGAGATCGAGACATTCGACGGAAGCGGCACGATTGATCGCTGGGAAATCACCGGCATGAGCCGTATCGAAATAAAGCTACGTCATATAAAACGCGAACGTCTGAAACGCCAAAGCCCAATCAATCTCACGCTCGGACTGAATCCGCTCAAATCTGGAAAAGAAGAAACAGCGGTCAGAATGGCTGCCGCGATGGAGGTCAGGGAAATTCAGCCGGTAATTTTTAAACGATCTGATATTCCGTTCGACCTCGACCGTTTAATGAACCGTGTAGATAGATGGAAAAAATTGTGCGTGGGAGACGTGTCCGCGAGCGGTGGAGGGTATCTGCCGGACATTCTTGATCCTGTCACACTTCCGGCATTTCTTGAATCTAAAATGCACGGCGTGATTTTCTACGAGGAAGCGCCATCGGAAAATAAAACCAATGCCGTGAAATTTCAGAAAGGTAAAAAATACTGTGCATTAGTTGGACCGGAGGGGGGAATCGAGAGGGAAGAGGTGGAGCTTGCGAAACAGAATGGGCTTGATGTCGCGAGCCTCGGACCGTGGATATTGAAAGCCGAACTCGCGGGGGTGCTGGCCCCGATGTGGGTATATGAGCGGGTGGGGTAAAGTCTCCAAATGGAAAACATCGACGAAAAATTCATGAGGGAAGCGCTTGGGGAAGCCGCTGCCGGATTCATGTCGGGTGAAGTCCCGATCGGGGCGGTCGCGGTACACGACGGCGAAATTGTCGCGCGAGGGCACAACGAACGTCGCACACGAAAAGATATCACCGCCCATGCTGAGATGATGTGCCTTCGCGACTTAAGCCCGAGCCTTGAAAAACTTGATCTCACAGGCTACACAATTTACTCGACCCTCGAACCGTGCGCCATGTGCGCGGGCGCGATGATCCACTACCGGGTCAACCGCGTGGTTTTCGGCGCGAAAGACAAGAAACTTGGCGCGGCGGGTAGCGCCTATGATTTCCTCCACGACGCAGGGATAGCAGTCGTTAAGGGCGTTCTCGATAAGGACTGCCGGGAGATTTTGTACAAATTCTTCAAAAAGGAACTCGGGCACGAATCAAAGATGTGGGAGGATATAGAGTTGGAGTAAGGGGGAAAATTGGGGACAGAGAAGGAAATGAGTTACCTGTCCCCAATTTCATAATATTCACATTGCTGGATCCCAGGTCTGCACACGCGGATCGTCCGGGCCGTTAAACTCGTTAAGCCCTTCCGCTGTATTTTCAGGTTTATACACCCTGACTATCTGGTCCTCTGTGATTCCAAAAGTCATAAGGTAATAGGGACGAGTATCTCTTGGATATGCAACTATCGTAAATGAGTGAGGTCCAAGTCCAATTTCTGCTTCGTCTGACATTCGCTGAGGATTATGGACCGACCAGGTCATCGAGTAATTTTCTATCATATTGCCCAAATTGTATCCTTCAGCAATATACAGCGTATCTTTCATAGCCTGAAATGACCCGTAATTCTTGGCATTATTCATACCCTGGTAAGCAAGTTGGCTTCCTCCACTTGACCTCAGTGTGCCTTTCGCCCGTGACATCCATGCAGGTCTCCTCGATAACATAGGATTTGGCGTAAGTAAGAACCACAAAATCAGGAATATAAAAGCCAAAACTGCCATAACGAGGATAAATTTTCCCCAGCTTATTAGAAGTGATTTGATTCCTATTTCGGAAGTGTCTTTCTGCACGGTAATTTAGTTTACCACAAAGATGCCTGTTTCTAAATTCAGATAATCCCCGGGCAATGGGTGCCCGGGCTACTACGCCTTCACCGCTGCGAGCAGATTTGTTTCGCCGCCGCGGCCGGATAAATTTCCGGTGAACACGACCATGTCCCCGTCCTTTATCAATTCACTCGACTTCCCGAGGTCCATCGCGCTTTTCAATAATTCCTGCACCGATTCCTTCTCATCCACCACGACCGGCATGACCCCCCAGAACATGCTTAAATGCTGGGCTACGCGAATATCGCCCGTGCACGCGAGCACCGGCTGCGACGGCTTCAAGTGGCTTATAATCCCCGCCGTCGCGCCCGTATCGGTTACGCAGATTATCGCCGACGCAGTGATGTCGTCCGCAAGCTGGCACGCCGCATGCGCGATCCCGCCACGCACGGATTTAAATCCGCCGGTTTCGGGAGTTTTCATTGTATACGATTTCAAATCCTCTTCTGCGCGACGGCAGATTTTCGCCATCATCCTGACCGCCTCTACCGGGTAAGCCCCCGCGGCGGTTTCGGCGGACAGCATCACCGCGCTGGTCCCGTCCAGAACCGCGTTCGCGACATCGGCGATCTCGGCGCGAGTCGGACGCGGCTCGTAGATCATTGACTCAAGCATCTCAGTGGCTGTAATGACCGGCTTACGCGAGTCGCACGCAAGACGTATCATCCGTTTCTGCACTCCCGGAACTTCCTCCGGCGGAATTTCGATTCCAAGGTCGCCGCGCGCGACCATGACACCGTCCGCCGCCTCGATAATCTCCTCCAGATTCCGGACCCCCTCCGCACTCTCGATTTTCGCGATAATCCCGACATCGCACTCGCCGATCGATTCCCGGATATGCCGGACATCGTCAGCCGATCCCACAAACGACGCGGAAATGTAATCGATCCCGCCCGCTTCATCGTCGGAAATCCCGATTCCGGTTTTCAGATTACTTATATCCTCATCGGTTAGAATCGGCAATGGAATTTTTTTGCCGGGCACATTGATTCCCTTGTGCGATTTTAAATTCCCGCCTGCGACAACCACACACACGGCGTTTCCGGAGTCCACCGATACGACCTTCATCTCGATCAAGC
>JAPKYR010000280.1 GCA_026394215.1 bacterium | reverse complement strand
GCGCAAACTCCTGCACTCGATCTGGGGCATGATTGAAAATAACCAGGTTTTCGATGGTTCGAAGTTTTTCAAGCCACCTGTACCTGTAAATGTCAGTTAGGGTGATTTTTGTGTTGATTTTAAAGAGAGAATCTTATTTTTCGCTGTTTGAAAAAAAGGTGTCCCCGTATTCGCATCTTTCCCGGTAGCAGCTATCCCGGAGCGTTAGCGGAGGGTAGCTGCTATCCGGGATTTATCCCCTGTTGATTATGCTGTAGAATTCCAATCCACTGCTCATGGTATATTTTTCTTGCTAATCCGTGTTAAGCCTTTATAATAAGATTACAGGTTTTAGAGGATTTATTCCTAACTACGGACAGGATTCACATAGGTTATTTTCACAATCGATCGGTTATGCGTTCCTGGAATAATATTGCTTGAAAAACTAACCGCACTGAGAGGAAAAATGTAATGAGCCGATGGACAATTTTCATCACGGCGATTGTTTATCTGCTGATCGTCGCTGTCGGTTGTTCTAACGGAAACGGTACTCCAGTTTCCCCGACATCGGAATTAACACATACTGACCAGGATGCATCACAATCCCCTGATCTTACGTCGCAGACCCGTATGTCAGGCGCTGGAAATACATCCTTAATGGGGTATTACGATATCTATTTCGATATTCAGAAGCAGACTTTCGAAGTCGTTGAAGATCGTTCGTCGGAGTTCACGCTGAATATCATTCCGTTACTGAACAAGATGACGGTTCCCCGTGGTGGAATAACTTTCGGTTCTCTTGTGGTGGACTCGACCGATCCGGCTGTATTGAAAGTCGATGTTGAGCTTGAATTCTATCACCCATTCGCTCTTTACGACCAGTTCATGGTTTACGACCTGATGGGCGTCATGATCGGAGACGGCGGGACGCAGATGAAATATCAGGGTTTGAATGCAGCTAAGCGCGGTACCGATCTTTACATGACTAATGCCGACGGATACACGCGCTGGTTCAATCCTTCCGAATTTACTTCAACATCGATTTTCGGATCCGCGCCGGGATTTATCTCTAATTACACCGGCAACGCAAAATTAAATCCTTATAAATATTACGCAATGAGCCTTGCTTCCTACGGTGATGTATGGGATTTCCTGACCGGTGGTTCCAATAATGACGGATTATTCGAGAGCGGGGACGGCAGGCTTTTGCGGCTTGAATTCCCCATGCCATCGGCAGGAGGTCTGGGGCTGAAATTCGGGTACGCCGTTGTATGCTGCTGGGAAGACCAGGGACCGGATGAACCTTACACTCCCTATCACAGAAGTGAAGCGGTCGCTATCTCGGTAATCGATTCTTCCGACCTATGGTTCGAAAGCGCCGGAAATTCGGGCGGAAATATTATATCGGACTTCAATCTCTATTCGTGGGAAGAGCAGCCCCAGGCTATTATTATAGAGTCAAGCGTGCTGACATCGAACGCCCTGTTCAACGCTTTGGATGAAGCGGAACCGGGCGGAGAAAATTATTCTTCATATCATATCGATGTCCCTGCGGATAATGTCACAGCTCCCGGCATGACCGATTACTGGATTATAAGCGAATGTTCATCTTACGATTATAAAAACGGACTTCCGGATTTTCCATCTGCCGATGGACCCCTTGCGGCATTCTTCAGAATTCCGGTCGAGGTTATCGATGGAGTCGGATGTCCGACGCCGGTTACATCTCAGATTTATCCGAACAGCATAGCGGAATCCTATCAGTTGGGAACCGCGACGATCACAGCCAGTAATGTGGTATATGGTTCAGGTGTAAATTTCTCGGTAAAACTCATCGAGCACAATCCCACCGGACCGAATCCATTCGTCGTTACCGGTGTGCCTGATCCCGGGAGTTTCACCGCAACAACGTTCAACGCTTATTTCGACACAGCCACAAATCCCTACCCGCCTGCTGGAACGTATGATGTCTGGATCATAAACGACTGCGGCACGACCTACACTTCTCCCCAGCTTTTCACAGTCCAGCCATGTCCGGTCCCGGCTGTTACAGCGATGTCGAAGACCGAGGCTCTTAATGTCGGAGGCAATACCGGCCCTATCATAATTAATGTCGATAACCTGATCTGGGGACCCGGTGTCGCGGTCAATCTTTCCGAGCAAAACGGAACTACTGTAATCACTGGTAATATCACAAACCACACGTTGGGATCGATTACCGCGAATTTCGACATCCTTCCCTCACATCCAATAGGGATATACGATGTCCAGGTTACAAATGACTGCCAGTCAGTTGGCGGCGGCTCCGAGGCGGGAGTCTATTTCACGATTGGCGACTGCACCGACCCATCAGTCGGCGGAATTGTCCCGCCCTGTATTTATCTCGGCAGCCTCGCGACCAAGTTCACGGTAACAGGATCCAATTTCTTCTCAGGTCCCTATCTTGCCGTCCTGATTACCGACGGTACGCATGAGGCGGCAAGCACATCCGCATCGCTTGTAAGCGGCGCTATTGAATGCACTTTCGATCCCGGCGATATTTCAGCCCTGCCCCTGGGCACATACGACGTTGAGGTTACAAACGGCTGCGGAGCGACCTATATCTGCACTGCATACGATATTTTCGAAGTGGACAACACTGCGTACGCTGTAGCGCCATATATCGATGTACCTTACGACAGCACATATGACATCAGAACCAACTCATCAGCAACCCAGGTATATCTTTATGACGAACAAAGCACCGGGCCGATAGCAATCGGGTTCACTTTCAATTACTACGGAATTCCGTTCGATTATTTCGATATTGGCTCTAACGGGACAATCAAATTCAAGAGTGATCCCGGCGATACAACTTCCGCCTTTCCGATAGTTTCAGGATGCGGCGATACAGATACAAAGCACTACGTCATCCCGTTCGGCGAAGACCTCGACCCATCATCAGGGGGTAATATTAGATATCTTATACAGGGCTCTCCGGGAAATCAAACCTTGACCGTACAGTGGGATGCTATTCCATTCTTTGATTTGGATAGCGGCTACCCTAATACATTCTCCGCCACATTTTTCGAGGGCACGGGCACTATCAGATTCCAGTACGAGGATGTGGACCCAAACGATTCTGATGATGCCGACCTGGCTATCGCCGAATGTACATTCCAGACGGCAAATTACTATGAAGAGGAGGATTCTCTATTCTGCAGCGTTGCGGAATGGCCTACCGAATGCCGGCAATACCGCGCTTATGAGGTCGATCTTCCAGACGCTACCCTTCTCCCTCCTCCTCCATGTTACTACACCGGGACAATCCTGAACAACTATGACTCCAATTTCGAGCTTTACAGCAACGGTTTGGGAACCCCTGTCACTACCCTTGGCGATGATGAATATGAAACAGTCTCCATTAATTTTGCTTCGGGACACAGCTTCACATATTGCGGCCAGGATTACACCGATGTAACTATTTCCGCAAACGGTGCGATCTGGTTCGATTATGCCGATATCGACGATATCGGCCATATGGATCGCGGCCACTACTGCGGAGATATCGACCCGATAGGTGATGTTATTGTCGCTACGATGGATGACTTGAATCCGGGTGATGGCGGCCCCGATGACGGCCACGTATCGTATTACACAGGCACGATTCCAGGATATCCTTATCAGGCCTTCATAGTAGAATGGTATCAAGTCCCGTCATGGTCTGATCCCAACCCGAATACGATGCAGATTATCCTGTTCGATGACCCTTCGGCTGATTGCGACCCGGTCAGGATTCAATGGCATGATCTGAACACGATCACATACGACGCATTATTAAAATACGCATTTAATTTATACATTCAGGAAGTTTGTCTGGGAATTCCCGGAACTGATTACGCGCTTCCCAACTCTGCGACGATCGCTCCATAAACTTTGTGATCCGGTTTAAAAAAAAGACGCCAGCGGTTCAGCAGGCGTCTTTTTTTTTCTTGTCAGAAATTTCTTATTTTTTATTAATATGACCCGAGTAATATTCCTCGCTGGTACACCTTACTCTTTTAAACCTTTCATCGGGATTAAGGCACTGAAGAGTTACAGTCTGAGATAACGGGCTGACATATGTCACCTCATATTCAACGCCATCGACTTCCCTGTGATCCCCGATTTTCGGAAGCGTCTCCGCCATTTCCAGATAGTTTTCATATTCATAACCAAGGCAGCAGAGAAGACGTCCGCAATTCCCGGATATTTTCCCCGGATTCAACGGCAGATTCTGCGCCCTTGCCATTTTTATCCCGATCGGGTCGAATTTCGCAAGCCATGTTCTGCAGCACAACCCGCGTCCGCACGCGCCGCATCCAACATAGAGCTTAGCCTCGTCTCTCGCGCCGATCTGGTGAAGTTCGATCCTGCATCTGAAAATACTCGCGAGATCCCTGACCAGCATCCTGAAATCCACGCGCCCTTCAGCTCCGAAATGAAATGTGACTTTCCGCCTGTCGAAGCGGATATCGGTCCCGAGCATTTTCATTTGCAGCTCATGATGTTTGACCCGCCCGATGCATGTCTTGAGATACTCCACCTCATCGAGGGCAATCTGTTCCAGTACCGCGATGTCCTCCGCCGTTACATAACGTACGACTACTCCATCTATCACCCTGTTGACTACCTCGCCACCCTCCTCCAATTGTTCATCGACCTGTTCATGTTCCGGTTCTGAATGTTCCGGCTCAGCTATTCCCTTCTTCACTGTTCCCCAGTCCTCACCGAATTCATCTCTGAAAATAAACCTTTCGCGAAAAACAGGCGCGCCGATTTCAGGATCCCACTTGATCTGCCTGATTATCCCAAGTTTCCCTTGCGTGAACTCTATGAAAGGGAGAATCGTATCTCCCGTCGTTATATTTTCCTGATCAAACATTTTTTATTTATCCTTTAAATCCGGAAAGGCCATAATACAGCCTTTCAAGAGCAATATCAAAACTGCAGTTGAACCGGAGCTTCTCCATGAAGTCGTATAAAAGCCCGATCGCATTAACGGATCTTTCGTCAAGTTCCATATACAGGATACGACGTAAAAGCCTTGTGAGCAATATCGCCCGACGTCCCTGCGTCCATCTTTTTTCGCTTCCGGATCCATGTTCGGTTTTCCAGTTTGATGGCGCCAGGATGAATTTGCCCCCCGATTCAAGGCTTCTTTTTAAATCGAATGTATCCCCTCCCCTTGGAATGCTCATCGACTGTTCCGCATCGGTAAGTTTCTCGGCCATCGCCCAGAATTTTCCCTTCCACTCGATCGCATCCTTGATCCTTGGTTTTCCACCCGATTTTACGGTTCCTGTGATCCACTCGCGCACTTCATTCACCGCCTGCCGGTAATTTTCCGAGTGCATGAACCTGAGATATGTTCCGGGGCGGCCCCTTGCGAACCTGATCGCGCCCTTTGCATCGCTCTCATCCGGATCGTCCCCGATCGCACGCGCGAATTCGACCATGCGTGCATAATCGACCAGCGAGAAGCGAAGACGATATGACCTTGACCGGACTGTAGGAAGAAGCGCTTCAGGGGTATCGGTTACCAGGATGAACCTGACATGGTCGCCGGGTTCTTCAAGGGCTTTCAGCGCGGCATTCGCGGCTGGGACGGTAATATTTTCAGCGTTGTCGATAATTATCGTCCGTTCATGGTTTCTGGACGATCTCAGCGCAGCGATTGTGACTAACTCACGCATCTCATCCACACTGATTGACTTCTCGCGCGACAGCACGATCACATCGGGATGGGTGCCGACCCGGATTGCATTGCACGAATGGCAGCCGCATGCTGATTTTTGTTCGCCGGAACAATGCAGAATTTTCGCAAGCGAGATTGCGGCGGCGTATTTCCCGACCCCGCCGGGTCCGCTGAATAGCAGCGTGCCGGGTAATTTACCAAGCTCCAGAAGATGATTAAGCACCTGCACAGGCACATCCTGTCCGACAATGCCCCCGAAACCATTCTCCGATTTTTGTAATTCCCTATCCAAATTTATTCGGCTGATTTATCTGTAGAGGTCCAGCAACAGTCCCTCTATCGTGCCCAGCTCCTTCATGATTTTGAAATCCGGTGCTCCTCCCAGAACAAGCTTGCTGAGTTCCTCAAGCTCGACATTGACTCGCTTGACGACAATCATCTGTTTTTTTCGAAGGCCGCGGCGGCCACCCGACGCCTCGCGTACTGAGAGCACTTCGTCCATATATAACTTCAAAAATTCCCCCACACTGTTCCGGTAGTTTTCAAGATCTTCCAGAAGCCGCCTGTGTTTAAGCATCGCTGAGAACTTTTGGATATCGTCCAGTATTTTCCTGAGCCGCAGCCCGGCGTCTTCCCCCTGGACACCGGCAAGGATCTTTTCAAACTGTGCTTTTCCGGCGATATCCGCTTCCGATGTTTTCTCGCCTTTTGAACGTTTTACATCGGAAATTTTCCGGGATTTGCGTATGCTATCCAGAAACTCAGGCATATTTTTTAATCCACATGACGTCCCTGTAACGCCCCGCTTCCGGTCAGGTCTCCCATCAGCGAGTTAATCAGGTACATCAGATCGCCCTTGAGTACTCCGTCGGCCCCGCTGGATACCTCAAAGACATCATGTATTCTCTCGCCGGTAAAATCCCCGCTCCAGATTTCCGATCCGCCGGTACCTTCGATTATTGTGCTTGTAATCTCCGAATTTACCCTGACAGAGCCTGCCTGGGTAGCCGACTCGACGCTTCCGGGGATTTCCAGCTTGTCTATCTCATTTAACATCAGCGCATCGACCCCATGTTCCTGGCAGAGCCAGACCGCACGGTCGTAAATAACGGCGCCCCCGAATCGCGCGGAATCGAAAGGAATGTACACCACTTCAAGACCTTCTATACCGGCAAGCTGTTCCTGAAGTTTTTCATCGCAATACGGTCCATATCCTTCCTCGTCGCCATTGTCCTGGAAAGCGACCACGCCGATCCTTGTGATTGGCGGGACATCATAATCATGCATCGGCTCGAGAGTAAATTGCGGTTGGGTCGATTCCTCGCCCGGCTCAACCGGAGTACCCATAGGCATTGTAAGATTATTTGCGCCTGTAACGGACGAATCGGGATTGGACCCGCTATTATCGCCGTAAGAAACCGGCGGCGGGAATGAGGGTTCGGGATATGCCGGGTACGGATTGGGATAATCCTCCGGCGGAGGCGGGAAATTATCGGGGAAATCGCCTCGAAGAAGTCCCTGGCTCCCGAACGCAACTTCCGAGAATGAGATTTGGGCCGATAATTCGCTTTCGGAAAACTGGTAAAGGAAACCATTGAACAGATTCATGCTCTGGCCGTTGTCATAGGCTTCGCTTGCAAGCACAAGCTGGCTTGGAAGCCCCGACTGCATCTCAACCAGTGCGTATGCAAGCCCGCCATGAACCATAGGGGCGAGGTAATGCCCGTAGGTAGGCAGCACCCTGAATTCCATGTTCGGCCAATCGACAACGATATTCTGACTGGTGAACTCGGAGTCGCTGCGCCTGGTTCCATCCGCATTATAGACATACTGGTGCCCGTCGGTAATCAACAGGCTGTCTTCTGTCATCGCTGCCGTATTCCCGGTCGTGATGATCCAGTCCATCGAATATTCCCATGACAGGACGACAATTCCGGTCAGGCCACCCGCCTCATCGCCGGCTTTTACAAACACAAGGCTGTTGTCGTTTGAGTAAACTCCGGGATAGCTTTCTTCTGCCCTCACCGGAATCGAAAAAAATCCTGCCAGCATTACTACCAGCAATCCCCATTGAAATATGCGTGCGATTCGACTCATATTTACCCCTCTGACCAAAGTAATCGGCGTTAAGTATATCACGCTGATGGAATCAGTTCTATATGAGTACAATAAAACTAACTATGTTCAAGGAGGGAGAGCGGAATCGTAAAATGCGACTCCGGCGCATTGATTCATTATGATCGGATTCAATGCGCCGGAGTCGCATTTTACAAATTACCACCTTCAGGTTTTCCGTTTTTTGCGGTCGGTATCCCAGTATCGCATGCCGACATCGCCCACCGCCCTGTATTTCCAGTAGGCGAATGAAATTATCGCTACCACCATGGCAATGACAAATCCGACAATCCCTGAACCATATGAATGCGCTTTGATATAATCAATAATTTCAGGACCTTTCCAGATTCCCAAAGCTATCAGAGCAAGCAGGATCAGTACCCCGATCGTCCGGGTTATCGGATGCGACACCCAGTCCCCCGGCGGAGGGGGTATTTCGCCCTCATCTTTAGCTGCTCCCGGTATTGAAGGAGTTTTTTCGATTTCCGAAAGGTCTTCCGAATATTCGTCTCTTTCTTCCAAAATAGACACCCCTTCAATTAATTGCTTGCACCATCAATTGAATCAAATTTACCGCGCACCAATTATATTACAAATTCCGGCTTAATTCATCGCAAATCGCGTTACGCTTTCGGTCGATAATACATGGACTTCGTCCGGATCGGTGGACAATGCGCAATCGATCCTCAAAGCATCGCCCGATAAAACCTCAGGACTGATCGGTCCCGAAGTACCAATCAGATTAAAGCTGTCATCGTAAGCCCAGATTACCGGATGGCCGCCAGAATTGTATTCGAGCACATAAATGTTGTAAGTAGAGTCAACTGTGATATCAAGCGCGTTGTACAGGAAATCTTCTCCGAACGATCCCAGGAAGACCGGATCGTAACCGATCCGCCATAATTCCACTTCAGCCGTGTTTGTCGACGGGAGTTTTTCGAGGATATACATATCGCGGCTCGATCCCTGGTATTGCGCCATGTCTATCGCCACAAGATTTTCGGGGATCACGCCCTCATCGCCTGATCCGCCGAAGAAATTATTCGATCCAAGATGGGTATGATAGAAAGCGATGTAAGTATAATCCGCCTTAGTACCGAAGAAAGTAAATCCAAGACCGAACCAGTTGAAAATGCACCATAGCTCATCAGTTCCCTGGAGATTCGCGATATCGTACATAATATTTCCGCTCTGAGGCTGCCACTGAGACTGTGCCGACTGCCAGCCGTCATAATCGGCCCATGACCAGCACATATACTGACCCGGATACCATGGACTCGACTCATGGTTGTACCATATTAACTGCGGCTGCCCATCCAATGTCCCAAGCTGGACGTACTGATTATTGAAATTATTAAACCATGAATCCCTTTCGACATTGGTTGTGTAATCGTCCGAATATTCTCTGAATTTCGGGGCGTTGTAGCTGATCGCTGTCTGGTCGGCAGCGGGATTGACCGCCAGGTCTTTCGGAACTCCACCATGCGTGACATCCGCATTCGGTGTACCAACAGGAATGATGTTGTAAATTTCCAGGATCCCGACCGCTAAATCGTCCAACTGCTCACCGCAGCCGTTGGTCAATCGAACATCGTATATGTCCCAGTCGAGGCCGGTAAGGTCGATATCAAAAAGTAGATTATTGCTGTCGACATAGGTCACATTGGAGGATGTCGCGTATAAATCGGCATGTTTCTCAACCTCGATTATTAAATCACCGGCCTCGAAATTGGATCCTTCCATTGTCAATCCTGTATGGTTGGACGCAAACAATCCGACAGGATTCTCTCCATTTATTGTTTCTACATCCGGAACAAGGTCCCCGCATGGCGATTCAGAAAGGATTTCCAGATCGTATCTGAAAAATGACGCAAGAACATCATCGGGCGATGGAATCTCCGGCAGCCCGTTCTTGTAATCGTATCCCTGCGACTCGGCAATCACCCAGAAATAGTGATTTTCTCCCGACGTCAACGGCTTTGCTTCGGCCTCAACATGCCATGTTGAATAATTCTCGCCGCCAATGCCTGCGTATGTATCAAAATCGAATTCCATTATGCTGTCCAGAACACTTGACTCTATTTTTATATCCGACGGCTGCTCTTCCCATGAGAACAAGTCTAAATCAAGTATCAGGCTCCCTCCGGAACCATCGACCTCGTTGTAATAAATATCCGGAGTAACTATGACATTCGCCGCGATCGCTTCATCCCTGTGATACGGGGTATAACCGCCGGGGGGATTCTGACCCTGCTCTTCCCAGCAACATACAACCGCATAACCGAATTTAATGCCGATACCGTCCGTCGGCAATACGAATTCAAGTACCATCAACCTCCCGTCGCCGGACTCGAATAAACCGTTATGATTCGACCCGCCGGTTAGAAATCCCCATAAATTAACGTTCGGGTTGAGTCCCGATGCGTAATATTTGTACGGATTCAGGTTCGCGTTCCCGGCGTAATTCTGAATACCACCGGGCGCGTAGCCGAATATCAAAGTCGAGGTGAAATCGGACGGGTTAAACCATCGGGTAAAACCATCGGCATTTTTCATCCAGAGGTCCGTGCCTTGTCGCCCGACATGCAAGCCATTGTATTCGAGCGTGTCCGCACCATCGCCGATTATAACTCCCATGAGATCGTATGCCTGGTATTG
>JAPKYR010000269.1 GCA_026394215.1 bacterium | reverse complement strand
ACCATCCTCTGAGCGAGGCCAAGCAGGGAATCGAGATGCTCCGGCTCGTCCGCGAGCGATTTCTGCCAGATTTCCTCCGACTAATCGGGTGAGGAATCCAGCTTCAGTTCGGCGAGAAGGCACAGTCCGTCGGAATCGAGTGTGTCGATGTCTTCTTCAAGAACCGCAAGCGCTTCACTATGCCTTGCGCTCTCCTCAAGAAGCACCGCGAGATCGAACCGGATTCTGGCTTCGATATTCTGCTCCTCGATAGTAGGCTCGATTTCATCAAGATTAACTATGCTCAATCCCGCCCTGTACGCCAGTTCCGCTTCCTTTATCTGGCTGCGTTCCTGAAGAATTTTTCCCCTCAGCCACTGGACGGTCGCTTCTCCCTCAACTGCTGATTCGATAAGTTTTAAAATAGAATCCGCCTGATCGATTTCGTCTCTGAGAAGATAAACATGCGAAAGCAATAGAATCTGGCCGATATCCGGGGTTTCTTCCAAACGTGCCCTGAGTTCCTTTTCAAGCGTCTCGAAACCGTCCGCGGTCGGGTCGAGACGGTAGTACATAAGGTAATTCAGCGCGATCTCGTCGGTCTCCTCAGGATCCATATCCTCAAGGAGTTCCGCGATGGAAAGATACGCCTCGGGAGTGTCGGGATCGGCTTCGATTGCCGCCTCATACATCTGCAGCGCGTCATCATGACGGTCCAGCTCCTCAAGAGCGATTCCCATATTGTGAAGCGCGTCGTAATAGTCGGGATGAACCCTCAGCGCGCGCTTGTAGCATGCCGCCGCCGATTCGTACTCCTCACCATCGAGAAAAACGTTTCCAAGGTCGTACCAGATTCTGTAATCTTCCGGGCGTCCGACGGTTTCGTTTTCCGCGGCGCGTTTGGATGCTCCCGGGAGAAGCCTGTCGAGCACCTGTCCGGGTTTCATAATCCAACCCGATTCGACAATCGCCGGCTGCTTCCCGAAAAAATGCCTGAACGGGTCGAGATAGTCCGCGAAAATACACGCGGCTTCACGGTTGTAGCCGAGTTCGCTCAATACCTTCGCGCATTCCCGGCGCATCTCGCCGTCGGATGGATCCTCCGCAAGCGCTTCGCCGAACGCGGCAAGAGAATCCTGCCACCGCTCGTCGCGGGCAAGCGCGAGGGCTTTCAATTTTTTTGCGGCGATCGGGACATTCTCTCCGGCAAGCGCAAGTTCGAGATACTGCCAGGCGAGTTTCGGGCGTCCGAGAATAAGGGACACTTCGCCCAGGAGCGTCGGAACTTCCGAATTCTCTTTTTTTAACTCGTGCGCTTTTTTCAGAGCGATATAGGCTTCGAGAGGCTGCTCGGAACCGAGGTAAACCTCGCCAAGAAGCCGCCAGGCATCGAAAAATCCATCGTACTCCTTGACAGCTTCCCTGAGGCTGTTGATTACGATATCTGTCCCGCGCATTGTGCGCCGCTGGGCCCAATCTTCCTGGAGGATCTTTACAGCTTCGTTATAGGAGTCCTTAGCTTTTTGTGGAATTTCTTCAGGCATTTTCAACTCGCTGGTAAATATGATTTTTGATTCCGAAACCCGTAAATCAGATTGAATTGTACATGTGGAGCGCGAATGGTACAAGGGAAGGTGCAAGGAATCGGGTGTGGCGCGCTCTGTGGCATGCGACTCCGGCGCATGGTTTTCGGGCATGATGTATGGAGATTGTACTTAGTAGGGGGAAGGAACAAGTAGTCCGGAAGTGTACTTTTCGACTGCCAGCCCCCCAATCCAGCGGATATATTATGGGATTTATTGTCGATTGTTAAGTTTCCAGAAGAGCAAGCAAAGCGGTTCTCAGACGTGTACAAATATTAAAGGCTTTCTGAGCATCTTCAAAATGGGCTTCTTCACCCGGGTAGCGAAAATAAATAGTAATATAGGGAAAGAAAACGAAGGTCTTCATCAAACCAGTCCCATGAACAATGCACGCGATTAATATTCCTGCTCAATGTGCTTAAATCGTGGATTTTAACAGGGATTTCGCCATGGTTGATCAGAACCGCTTTCATCAGCTTCTCTATGCATTGCTGGCAATGAAACCATATGGCATCATAGTTAGGCTCCTTAGCCTCATTCAACTCCCGATCTGCCACTCGAAAATCACCGTCTGATTTTCGAATCCACTCCCTAATCGTTTCGTTCATAAAGTACCTTTCCATTGTCCATGGCATCCCTGATCATGGGATCCCCTTCGGCATAACGCCTTTCCGTGTCATCAGGCCCGCGGACAATCAGGTCGATCGGGAAGTCAGGGTTTACCTTGTTGAGTATCTCAAGAGACTTGGTTAGGGGTCTTTCGCTGAATGGAAGTATGACCAGCAGATCTACATCGCTGTTAATTGACGCAGTGCCCGCGGCATAAGAGCCAAAAAGTAGCACCTTCAACGGGTGAAAGTTGGCCACTATTAGCCGGCATAGTTCTTCTATTTTTGTCAAGGTAACCATATTGTCTGCTGCAACCAATATACTATCATTTCCCGCTGTGGGCAAGGAAGGGGAATATCGGCCAGAACGGCTCGAATGGGCAGGTGATGTCCGACATGGTCTACTCCCGTGGCATGCCACAGTTTGCATACCCATTTTCACAACCATATCCAGTCTAAATTAATAAGAGCCTTTCTTTTATTCCTGGATCAGTTCTTCCCCTGGCTGAATGTTCAAATCCATTGGCATTTCAAAACATGCGCGACCGGTGGCTTTG
>JAPKYR010000305.1 GCA_026394215.1 bacterium | reverse complement strand
AAGCAACGGCGGTATTGTCGGACAGTATCTGGTCTTAATACTTCGACCGCTTATCGGTTATGCCGGATGCATAATATTCGCGCTCGCGATGGTCGCAGGGACGGTTTACCTGATTGCAGCGGGGAAATTACCGTTCGCAGGCCGCCTGACAAAACTCGCGTTCATTTCGATTCCGATAATCCTCGCGGCATGGGAATCGGGCATGCATATGAGGAGATTTTACTGGGATCAGGAAGCGAGGCAGGCGACAGGTTATATCGGTTTGTGGCTTGGACGGTTCCTCAGGCTTCTCGTTGGCGAAAATGCCGCGTTGCCGGTGGCGTTGACACTTATCGTCGTGCTTCCGTTTATCCTTCTGCGTCTGAGTCCGAAGCGGATCCTGAAATCGATCTGGGTCGGAATTATCAATACGTTCAGGCAGCAGGAACCCGCGCCTTCTAGAATAATAGCGCCTCCGCAGGATCCGATCGAAGTTGGAATAGAGATAAACGGCCTGATGGACAATGAAGGGATGGAGCCTGCAGCCCCGGTCGAACCGACACGAAAGAAAGCGCCAGTCAAAGCCGAGACTTACAAGGTCGGAGAGCAGGTCGATCTCGGCTTCGATGAACTTCCCGCTCTGCCAAAACCGAAAAATTACAAATTACCCACATTGAAGATGCTGGCTCCGGCAGCGCCTCCCGTGATGGACGAAAATTACCGCGACTTCGCCGCCGACCGTATTGTGAAAACGCTGGAAATGTTCGGAATCCCGTGCCATGTTACGGACGTCGTCACCGGGCCCGCGGTAACAAGGGTCGAGGTTGTGCTGGGCGAGGGGATTCGCGTCAAGCAGGTCGAGGGGATGGAAAAGGACATCGCGTATAATCTCCCTGCGATTCGAGTCCGTGTCGAAGCGCCTATCCCCGGCAAGACCGCGGTTGGAATAGAATTTCCCAATATTAAGACGAACATAGTCAGATTGAGCGAGATCATCCAGACCGACATGTGGGCGAAGTCAAAAGCGCCCCTGACTATAGCGCTCGCGAAAAATCTGAACAATCAGCCAGTGCTCGCGAATATCAGCAAGATGCCTCATCTTCTGGTTGCCGGACAGACAGGCAGCGGAAAATCGGTCTGTCTGCACGCGATAATCATGAGCCTCCTGTTTCGCCTGACGCCCGATCAACTAAAGTTGATTCTCATTGACCCGAAAATGGTTGAGTTCGGCTCCTATGAAGGGCTTCCGCACCTTCTGACCCCTGTTGTCAACGATGTAAACGACGCGGTGAATGCCCTTAGATGGTCGGTCCAGGAGATGCGCGACAGATACAAGAAATTGAAAAACGCGAGGGCGAAAAATATCCAGGCGTTTAATTATCATGCGGACGCCGAGGATCGTATGCCGTACATCGTGATCATAATTGATGAGATGGCCGATCTTATGGCGCAGGAAGGTTATGAAATCGAATCCTGTATCACATCCCTGACCCAGCTTGCCCGCGCGGTCGGGATTCATCTTGTTCTGGCGACACAGCGTCCGAGCGTCAAGATTATCACGGGAAATATCAAAGCCAACATTCCGGCGCGTGTCGCATTGAATGTAGCGTCCTATACCGATTCGCGGACAATCCTCGACTACAAAGGCGCTGAGACTCTCCTCGGAAACGGCGACATGCTCTATAAGGCGATAGATTCCGATTCCCCGACTCGCGCGCAGGGCGTATACATCGACGATGATGAGGTAAATCGTGTCGTTCACTTCCTGTCGAAACAGGGCGAACCGGAATTCGACGATGAAGTTACCGCCGACCATGCGCCATCGAAGGGCGGATCCAGATCGAGCCTGCCGGGAGAACTTAACGACGATGAGACCGGGGATATCCACAAAGCTTTAATGGCATGCATGAACGATGGAGAAGCGTCGGTGAGCATGATCCAGACCAAGCTGAATATGGGCTATCCGAAAGCGCGGCGCATCATGTTCAGGATGGAGGAACTCGGACTCGTCGGTCCGAAAAATGGCAGCAAACCCAGGGAATTAATTTATTCGGCGTGCCGCGAGTTGCTATCGTCTTCAAGGGAAAAGGACGATATCAGCCCGGTTTCAGACAATATAAATAATGTGGATGATATACTTGCCGAAGTGTAGGGTTCCGCGATCATAGGGGTGCATGGGGGACTGTCATCCGGCTTCCGGCGTGATGAAGTTGATGATACCTGACAATGCTTATTCCGGAAGCCGTGTGACTGTCCCCGTTCAAGAATATATAAAAAAAACCCCTCCGCGTGATTCCGGAGGGTCGGGAAATTTATCGAATCTGGTGGCGGTGACTGGAATCGAACCAGTGACACCCCGGGTATGAGCCGAGTGCTCTTAACCATCTGAGCTACACCGCCACGACAAAGTAATTTACCATTAACTAACATCACGGTCAAGGTGCATTCGCCACTATCCGATACCCCAATCAGGACACATTTTGAATACCATTATCGCTTTCAGGCTTAATGAAATTTGACCTGGCTATATGAATATTGACCGGATTTAATATTACTTAATACTAGTTAATAATATACATGCTAAAGAATATTTTCCTCCTGCCGATAAATATTTCCACGGGTGAGAATTATGAATGCCACAAACGCATTGCGTAAAACCAGTTATGAACCGGCGTCGACTGTGATCCTGAAATGGAATTATGATGAATGCACGCATCTCTCGGTCAACGCTTTCGACCGTCTTTCAAAGCAGGCCGCGCGACATATGGCTCAACGTATAGTGCTGGATATGTCGGGATGCAGCTATGTAAGCATCGCCGGTATGAGAGTATTAATGGAATGGGCCGGGAAGCTGTCGGAGAATGGCAGGCAACTTCGGATTGCCGGATTATCGAGGCTCCAGTCCGGAATTTTCACTCTATCGGGCCTGGATTGGATTCTTGTGGACAAAAACTGAATAAATATCCCTCAAGTGAACGGACCTTGTGTCCATGCATCAAGCTCTTCCCGCGATTTGACTCAATGTCAGCCCAGGTCCATATGCTCGACGAGAAATCCGAGCGCGCCGTGGTAGCCCGACTTTCCCATACCCATGATAACCCCGTCGCACGCCGACGCCGTTACGGGATGCTGCCTGATTTCCTCGCGCTTGAACAGATTCGACAGATGCACTTCCACTTTCGGACACGGCAGGCTTCTGAGGCAGTCCGCAAGAGCGAGTGAATAATGCGCGAGCGCGCCGGGATTGATGATTATCCCCTGACAGTGTTCGCCATGTTCGAAGAGGTAGTCGATGATATTCCCTTCGTTATTGGACTGGAAGCATTTCACTTCAATTTTCAAGGCTGTCGCAAGTTCGATAATCATGTCCTCGATTTCCTGGAGGGAGTCGAAGCCGTAGATAGATGGTTCACGTCGCCCGAGAGCTGCCATATTGGGTCCGTGGACGAGAAGTATTGTTGGTTTGTTGGATGTCATTTGAAAAACCAAGACCTTTCTATATACTATTCAACCGTTGTATTTATCGAATTTGCAGTTTTCATTGCTGGCACGTAATACATTGGATAAAGATAAATAAAAGAACTGCAAATATTAGAATAATGAGGATTGGATTGGGTTTTGTTTGAACATGATTGTCTTCTTTTTTATTTTTTGATATATTCTTAGAATAACATTCGTAGCAATAAGGTTTTGCTATATTGGTTTTAATTTCTTTCCCACATGAAAGGCAATAATTCTCTAAGTAGTTAGGATTGCCATATTTAGCCCAAATAGTGTAGCAATTAGAACATAATGGATGGACAGGGTCGTCTTTTATGCGAGCCCTACACCTTATGCAAAAACCTTCTTTTTCAACTAATTTCTCAATATTGTTCGAGGAAGACTCATGGTAAGGGATTGCTACTCTTTTTATGTGATCATTAATATAATTTTTAATTTCAGTGATTGTATCACTTTCGTCAAATAGAACTGAAAGCTCAATACTATTCTGTTGAGAAAAGTCATACAAATTCATTGAACTTACAATAACTGACTGGTCGAACGAATATATTTTTGCATGTAAGTTTTTAACAAGATAAGTTTTTACTCCCAACTTGGTAAAATCGGTTACTGTACCTTTAACTTTGTTTACATCTAGGTCGCTTTCAGGATATCTAATAAAAGCCTCTATCCTTACCCCTCTTTCAATTGCTCTTTCTAATGCTAGGTGTAATCTGTCCCATAACTTGACGTAAGGGGAAACCAAAACACATTCATTCTGCGTTTTATCCAATTCTGCAATAATAACTGCGCTGCCTTCGTAGTCCTTTACTACTCTCATCGTATTCACCTCAAAATTTCAAGTGGAATCTCAAGAACAGCAGATCTAATAAATTATACATATTATATCGGAATTACTCTCTCCTTGCACTTAATCCCCAGTGTTTCGAGCTCATTCAGAACTGGATTATAAATTTCCGGAATCACTGGCACATGAACGCCGGTCATATTCATCTCGCCCTGAAGCATCATGCGCACCGCGACCGCAGCAGGAAGCCCGACCGTTCGCGCCATCGACGTATCTCCGTTCGGAATGCCGAAATCCAAAAGCGTCGATGTAATTTTTTCCTTCCTGTCCGGATACTCGGCTTCGAAAATATGATGAAGCACGACCATATCCCGCTCCCCCGGCTCGTACTGGAGCTTCTCGAGGAAAATCGCGACAAGCACATCGAGCGGACTCATCTCAGGTTTCGGAATCGGCTTGGTATTATCGAAAAGCCCGAGCCATGTCCATTTCTCTATAACAGGTGGATCCGATGGGATGTTCAATTTTTTAACAATCGCATTTTCGAGATTTGCGTCGTTCGGCACATCTGTAAGCATCGCCATGAAATCGCGATAGCTCATACCTTCGAGGCTGGACATAACTTCGACTTCAAACAGCCCGAGATCGGCGAGTTTTTTCCATGTCACGCAATGTCCGAGATTCCTGAACGTGCCCCTGTACATCGTGTGCGCGTCCTTCAGCCCGTAAACGTCGATATACGGGATGCTGTCGCGATTGGCGTAAGCCTCGAATCCGTCTTTAAGCTCGTCAAGTTTCACGTAATGAAAATGATCGAACAGGTCCTCGCCCGGGATTTCAACTATCTTTCCATTTTCAAGATATTTTGCGGAATTTCTCGCGGCGAGAACAACTCCTCTCGGGCTCCATGAGAATTTATATCCGAACGGATTTGTGTTCGCCTCGGGAGCCGGAAGTCCGCCGCAATACGATCGGAAGCTTGTCACCTTGCCGCCATTTTTCCGGACGCCGTGAATAACCCGCATCGCCGACATATGATCGATACCGGGGTCCAGACCGATCTCGTTCATTATCAGAATTCCCGCGTCCTTCGCATCCTGATCGAGCGCCTTCATCGCGGGACTTACATAGCTGGTCGTCAACATCAGCTTTTTATTTTTAATCGCAGCCTTGGCGACTGTCGGATGATGCATCGCGGGAAGCAGGCTGATAACGAGGTCATGCTTTTTTACAAGGCCGTCCAGCGCATCCGGATTGGTTTCAATATCGAAATATTCCCCGAATCCATTTTTCCGATTACCAATCAAAGCGAAAGCCTTTGTGGCAGTCCTGGTTGCGATAGTCAGCGTGAACCCGGGAATATCCAGAAGGTAATTAACCAGCGGACGCGTCACAAGTCCCGCGCCAAGAAGTAAAATCTTTTTGTTCTTGTTATCCGAAGCCATTTTATAGTCTCCTTATAATATATGTGTAGAGTTAAATTCGTCTATGTAGCTCTGAATATATTTATAGTCAGGGGTTAGATTGCCATGATAGACAATCATCGCACGTTTCAACGGCGGTATAAGATCCAGCTTATCGAAATCGACCGAAAAATCGGCTTCTGCAAGGTTTGGAATATAATCCCGAAGAGTCGATGAAAAACGCGTGCTCGAATCCCTCGGCAATTCGCATGGGAGATTATCGACCGCAAGGATCACCGGGCCATTTCCGACCACGCCGTCGAAAGGCGCCATCAGGTCGACGTCATAAACATAGACCGGATTCCCGCAGTTTGTAACCTTGACCGAAACTTGTATCGCGCCCTCAATATCGATTGAGATATCGCCGATGACAACCAGTTTCGGATCGCTATTAGTATACATCTCAATGACTAAGTTCTTTGTCACAAGGCGCGGATAATTGTAATTCCAGAAAATACAATTCATCAGCACCGTCAGATGGGGGACATATTTCGCGAACGAACTCCTGTATTTTTCCGGATGGTGGTAATAATCCTGAAGCTCGAACACGGCGTCGTCCGATACCGGTTCTGCCATGTGCTCTTCGCGAAAAACTATTTTATAGACATGGTTTTTCGATTTGAACGTGTCGGGACCCGGATGAAGCAGCTCCTCGGGGGTTATTTCAATTACCGGGAGCAATTCAAGAATCGCCTGAGCGCCCTTTGAGACATTTCCGTAGCCCGCGAATCCGAACGTCAGCGGGTGCAGCACGTCCGGGACGCCTTTGGATCTGATTTCATTTCCGACCTGCGCGATCGCGGTTTCTGCATCCGAAAGGCCGCGATATCCGGTCGCTTGATGTATACCTATAAACGGATTATCGATCTTTTTCTTCTTCAGCCTCTGTCCAAGCGCCCAGAGAGAATCGATCATCCCGGCCTTCCCGGCCTCATTTCCGAAAAATACCAGCCGGATACCTTTGTCGTCGGTGATTTTTTCGTAATCCAGAAGGTTGCATTCGAGATCGATCAGCTTTTGAAGCATCGGCAGATTGTGCTTCTGCCCTTTGATGACGTGGGAGAAGAAAATATACGTCTTCCCGTGTTCGAAAAATGCTTCCGGCATTTCCTTGATACCGATCACAATCGAGCAGTCAGTGAGTGCCGGGTCAATTTTTACTCCCGTGTTGTTATACTCAGAATCGCTGAACGCGCGGTTTGCCATGGGTTGAATGGAAAATTCTACACCACGGTCGCGGATCAGTGCCGCGGCATCGACAGGCACAATGGGTACACGTCGCTCCCATTCGTTTTTATCCTCAATGCGAATTCCGATGCGGTTTTTCATATGCATATTATCTTAGTAAAATAAAGAATCCCCAATCTGAAAGGGACTCAAATTGTAGCAGATGGTGGAATTACTATCAATACCGGGATTAAATACGATTAAACATTAGAAATTATTATTCATGCCACGACACTATACCATTTAAACCATCGATTTTTACCATTACCCCGTTTGGAATCAGATCGATAAGGTTTTCATCCGGTTCGCATACAAGCGCGATCCCGGCTACGATCGCCCCTTCAACTATATTCGGATCGGCAGGTTTGCTCAACACAATCGCGGCTGGTTGTTTTCCCATTTTATAAAGAGACATCAGCACGACGCATCCGCCCGACGAGCCTTTCGTTTCGGGATAGATCATTACTTTTCCGGATATCGACTCGCCCTCGTGTTCATGCCCTTTCGCGATGATTACCCCGGTGTCCATATCGACATCGCCTAAAAAAGAGAATGCTTTATGACAGACGAGAGCCTCGCCTTCCGCGATACGTTTTACAATTCCACGGGCTTTCACGAATTTATCGGCCATTTTTTATAGAACAAGTCCTCTTGGTTGTTGAAGGCAGTTAAACGAATTAAATGCAAGGACAATGAGAATAAAGATGATTATGTATAGGATGATCTTCACATTCTGGATTTTGCCGAAAGTCCGATCGAATTCACGAATGCGAAGCTTGCGATCCTCGATTTCCCTTGTAAGTTCTTCCAGATTTTTCGGTTCTTGATCTTCCACGGTTATACCAACCTCCCCTCGACCGCGCACTTGAGGCAATCGTCGCGCCTTCTGAATCCCGTCTTACACCCGATTAAATCCCCGACATATCGCGCCATTTTCGCGGAGTCGGTCACCATCGCCACTACATTCGGAATTTTCAGATTATACTCGCGGCACGTCGAAATCCGCATGTGGCTCTCGACCGGGCATGTGTCGGTGATGACCAAACCACCGGCAGATTCGATCATCCGTGTATATCCCGCCCAAGTCGCGAGGCCCTTTGTCATTCGGTTTGTCGTGACCCAGAACCTGACATCCGGATGCACCCTCGCGTTATTTTCACGGAACCACTCCGCGACATACCTGATCTGATCGAGGTTATAGTGCGGACATCCAAGCTCGACAAAATCGATTTTATCTCCCGCCTCGATATTTGTCATCTTCTTGTATGCAAATTTTATGTCGGATAAATTTACCTCATGAATTTCTTTAGGTTTCGATCCCTGAAATGCTTCCTCGACCGTCCGCGCTTCCGCAGTATATGGCGGGGCGTGGAAAAGTGTCACAGAGCCGGATGTCGCCAATGCCGCTCCCAACGCGAGGAGGTTCGTCTGCGTCGGAATTCCGATTTTATCGAACACAGGGACTTCGCTTCCGACGATATTCCCGACA
>JAPKYR010000302.1 GCA_026394215.1 bacterium | reverse complement strand
GCGACCTGTATGTGGCCGGTTCCGTCCTTGATCGGATAATTTATGTAATAAAGCGCTCCGTCTTCCTCTTTGTAAACCACTTCAAGATCGCTGATCGCGGACTGAAGCGCGGGCGACCAGTTCACCATACGAGTGTCGCGATAGATTAACCCCTTGTCGTAAAGGAGTTTGAACGCGGTCAGGACCCCTTTATACGGGCCGGGGTCGAGTGTGAAACGAAGGCGTGTCCAGTCGCATGACGATCCAAGCTCGCGAATCTGTTGAAGAATCCGCCCGCCTTTTTCCTCTTTCCATTTCCATGCGCGTTCGAGGAATTTTTCGTAGCCGAGTTCCTCTTTGCTCGTGCCTTCTTTTGCGAGAGCTTCCTCGACCTTCACCTGTGTCGCGATTCCGGCGTGATCGATCCCCGGAAGCCATAGCACGTCGCGGCCTTCCATACGTCGAATTCGCGCGACAAGGTCCTGGAGGGTGAAATTCAGCCCGTGCCCCATGTGAAGCTGGTCGGTAATATTCGGGGGCGGGATTATGCAGCACCACGGTTTTCCGGTGGATTTCCGACCAGGACCGTCGTACTCGGGTTGGAATGCGCCCATTTTCTCCCACACATCGTACCAGTCTGACTCGACCTCTTTCGGATCGTACGCGCGCTGGTCGAGCGATTTTATGTTTTTGGTCCTGATTTCCTTTTTTATGTCGTTTGACATTAACTTATACCTCGATGTAGTCGTCTTTGTAATAATTAATGTAAGTTCCGATATTGCGAAGGCTGCTAAAATGAAAAACGGCCTTCGCAATTTCTCTTGAAGGCCGGTCCCGTTATCGGATATTGCGGAGGGTTTACGGGCCGGCCCGCAGAACAGTAACGACGACTACAGCGACAGAGAGTATATGAGATAAAGGTTTCATAGCTAACGAAAGTGTACCCCGTGAATATAGATGCGTCAAGGGGGTATATTATTATTGGATGAGCGCATGGAAATTTTGCCTCTGCAAAGTTAAATAAATTCATTATCAAATACCCCATCAATTATATTGAAATTCATTTACCAGAGGGGTATCATTCAACCGTTACAGTTCTTTATACGACCTACAGTTTAATGTCACGCGTGGAACAAAATACACCGCTTTATGCGGATGTCCCACCGTTCGACTGTAGGCCAGAACTGTAGCAAGTGATGTCCTCGGGGCGGTGTGGCAATGTCCGCACTTAAAGCCCGAGGAATAAGGAGGCTTAAAGCCATGCGTAAATCAATTTTTATTATTTTACTTCCATTATTTTTATTACTAAGCTCAGTAAGTTGTGGCGGAGGTGGCGGAGACTCAATATTACCTCCTGGAGGTCACGACCTAAGTGGTTTAGAGGGTATCTGGGATATTTCATGCGCATTTCAAGGTTCAGTAAGTGGCCCCGGCGGTACATTTCCAATTTCTGAAGATTTCTCCGGTTTCTGTACAATTACTCGAACTTCGGTAACAAATGATAATGGTGAGGTAATTACTTCGAGTTATAATGGAACAACTTTAACTCTTGTTGATGTCGTAAATGTTGGAGGATGGGACCCAACATGTGGAAATATAGATGTATCAGGTACTTATACATTTACTATCCCAATTGTTCCTGGCGGGACTACTAGTAACATTAGTGGTTCTGGTTCAATGACGGGGGAGTCAGAAAATTGTGAAGGGACAGTTACAGGAACGATTCAAGCAGCTGGAGATTTTATAAAACGATAAATCTACTGGTTCTCCATCGGGGAAAGTTAAGAAAAGGTACTTTTAGCGGCTTCCGGTGACAATTTTGTAGCCCGGTCATCCCGTTCGCATGATTTCCTTAAATTGCTCACAGAATACATAGCGAACGGGATGCCGGGAACTTGTTTTTCATTTTCATAACCCGGCATCCCATTTGCCTTGAATTTTTTATTTAATTTTTAAACTAAGGAATGCAAGGCAAATGGGATGACCGGGCTACTGGACTGAGGAAAAACAGATTGGGGAAGGTTAGACAGCCTCCAACGTATCAGAACCACGCGCGTCAGCGAGTGGTCTACAAACTTCACTTTATGATGGATTGACTATAGTAAACCACTTGCTGACGCGCGTGGTTCTGATACGGGAATCGGATTGTCACCGATCATCACTTCCGATACACCTCCCCCCCATTAGAAAAATTCTGAACCGTGCGCTACAATATGCGTGTCCTATTTCCATCTGTGCAGTCAGATTCATTTTATACACGTTACTTGACTGAAACCTGTTTCCTGTGGAGGAACATCGAATGAAATTCCCGCGACAATTGTTCGTGGCAGCATTGCTGCTTACTATCCTGTCAACCGTTGCGTTTATCCCCATCGCATCCGCGGAAGGAACGGCGGTCGAGACTACCGCCGACGACCAGACCGCGATGGCGATCACGATCTACAACGATGGAACGGGCCTTGTAAAAGATACAAGGAGCCTGAACCTGCCGGATGGCCAGATTGACCTTGCTTTTATGGACGTGGCCGCGTCGATGGACCCGACTAGCGTTCATTTTGTCTCAAACACAAACCCAGGTGCGGTCACGATTCTCGAACAGAATTACGAGTACGACCTGGTCTCGACCGCGGCGCTTTACCAGAAGCATATAGATAAGAACATCGTTGTAAAGACAGAAGATGGCCGCACAATCGAGGGCGTCCTTCTCGCGTACGACGGAAATCTTGTCATTCAATCAACCGATGGAGTTGTGATTGTAAATAACGCGGTTGAGGTCCAGTTCGAGGAGCTTCCCGAAGGTTTAATCACGAGGCCGACACTGAGATGGTCGCTTATCAATAATGCCCCCGGAACGCACGAATGCGAAATGAGCTACCTGACATCCGGCCTTGGCTGGAGCGCGAATTATGTCGTGATTGTCGGGGAAAACGATAATAATCTCGACCTCAACGGCTGGGTAACGATCAATAACACATCCGGAACCGCCTATCATGACGCGACTTTGAAACTTGTCGCAGGCGAGGTGCATCGCGTCCAGCCGGAATATGCTCCGATGGCAACGAATGGCTATGTAGAAGAATATATGGCAGCGCCGGCAGCTCCCCAATTCCAGGAGGAGTCGTTTTTTGAATATCATCTATATA
>JAPKYR010000098.1 GCA_026394215.1 bacterium | reverse complement strand
ACGAGCAAGGGAATCACGACGCTTTCGGACAATTCGACAGTCGTGACAGGATGGTTTTATGGAACGGCCACATTCGGACCAGGCGAGTCAAACCAGACAGTCCTGACTTCCGCTGGAGGTGCCGATATCTTTATCGCGCGTTATAACCCGGACAACACACTCGCCTGGGCGAAACGCGCCGGAGGACCTTCTGGCTTTGATGGAGGCAATGGAATCACGACGCTTTCGGACAATTCAACCGTCGTGACAGGAACGTTTTATTTATCGTCCACATTCGGTCCGGGCGAGTCGAATCAGACAGTCCTGTCTTTCACCGGAGAATACGATATCTTCATCGCTTGTTACAACCCCGACGGCACACTCGCCTGGGCGAAGTGCGCCGGAGGAACATGGAAGGTTTTATGGATCGGCCACATTCGAACCGGGTGTAACCCTGACTTCCGCTGGTCAAGCCGATATCTTCATCGCGAGTTACAACCAGGACGGCACACTCGCCTGGGCGAAACGCGCTGGAGGAGCTACTAGCCATGATTGGGGCCATAGCATCACGACGCTTTCGGACAATTCGACAGTCGTGACTGGAAGGTTTTATGAGTCGGGCACATTCGGACCGGGTGAGTTGAACGAGACAATCCTGACTTCCGCTGGTTATGGCGACATCTTTATCGCGCGTTACAACCCCGACGGCACACTTGCCTGGGCGAAAAGTGCCGGAGGAGGTTCTGACTATGATGAGGGCTATGGAATCACGATGCTTTCGGACAATTCGACAGTCGTGAAAGGAAGGTTTTGGGGCTCGGCAACATTCGGTCCGGGCGAGTTGAACGAGACAGTCCTGACTACCGATGGAGTTGCCGATGCCGATATCTTCATCGCGCGTTACAACCCGGACGGCACACTAGCCTGGGCGAAACGCGCCGGAGGGACATCTGATGATTACGGTCAGGGAATCACGGCTCTTGCGGACAGTTCGACAGTCGTGACAGGAAGGTTTTATGGATCGGCCACATTCGAACCGGGTGTAACCCTGACTTCCGCTGGTCAAGCCGATATCTTCATCGCGAGTTACAACCCGGACGGCACACTCGCCTGGGCGAAACGCGCCGGAGGAACATCTTATGATGAGGGCTATGGAATCACGACGCTTTCGGACAATTCGACAGTCGCGACAGGAGTGTTTGGTGGATCGGCCACATTCGGACCGGGCGAGCCGAACCAGACAGACCTGACTTCCGCTGGTTTATTCGATATCTTCATCGCGCGGTATTATGAGTAATCCATAAACTAAATATTACACACCGGGGACACCTTTTCTTTGACAGACGAAGAATAAGGTGTCCCTGTTTTTTTATGTCCCCCCCGCTGCTCCTGCTTTGCCGCAGCATTGTTTGTACTTTTTCCCGCTGCCGCAGGGACAGGGGTCGTTGCGGCCGATTTTGTCCTTTTTGATCATTGGCTGTTTTCTGCCGATCTCGCCGCCGTGGGTCGCGGTCATCGAGCTGTCGTAGATCGATTTTTCGCGCTTCACAACCTGCGCGGAGAAAATAAATCTCAGCGACTCTTCCTTGAAACGACGGTACATCGCCTCGAACATCAGATGCGATTCCTGCGTGTAGATAACCAGCGGATCCTTCTGCGCGTACGACTGCATCCCGACCCCGTCGCGCAGATCGTCAAGCCCCCGAAGGTGATCGACCCAGTGGCGGTCGATCAGGTTGAGCGCGACATAGCGTTCGAGGTCGCGCATGTTCATATTCGCGTCGGTGATCTGCTTTTCCTTAAGCTCGTACATCTTCTTCCCCTGCTTCGAGAACATCTCGAATAATTCCTCGCGCGATTGTCCGTTCAGTTCCGGAAGCTGGATCGTTTTACCTACCGGGATAACGGTTCTCATCTTTGTGAGAAGCCCCTCGAGGTCCCAGTCGTCTTTTTTAATTTTCGCATTGCAATCTTGAGGTCCTGCCCGTCGAGAACCGCGTTCCGATCGCGATAGACCACCGTACGCTGGCGTTCCATGATGTCGTCGTACTTCAGAACATGCTTGCGGATATCGAAATTGTGCCCCTCAACTTTTTTCTGCGCATTTTCGATCTGTTTCGAGACCATCCCGTGCTCGATCGCGACATCCTCCTCAAGACCGAAACGGTCCATGAGGTCCTTGACCCTGTCGCCACCGAATATGCGCATCAGGTCGTCTTCGAGGCTTACATAAAATCGCGACGAACCGGGGTCGCCCTGACGTCCGGATCGTCCGCGAAGCTGGTTGTCGATGCGCCGCGATTCATGCCGTTCAGTGCCGATTATGTGAAGGCCGCCGATTTCGCGGACGCCTGCACCGAGTTTGATGTCCGTACCGCGTCCCGCCATATTTGTCGCGATAGTGATCGCTTTCTGCTGTCCGGCGTCCTTGATAATTTCCGCCTCACGCTCGTGATGCTTCGCGTTCAAAACATTATGCGGAATTTTTTCTCGACGGAGCATGGCGGAGAGCATCTCCGATGTCTCGACCGCGGTTGTGCCGACAAGAACGGGCTGGCCGAGTTTGTACGCTTCCTGAATTTCATTGGCGACCGCCCTGAATTTGCCTTTTTTGGTTTTGTATACAAGGTCCGACATATCGATCCTTTCCATCGGGACATTGGTCGGGATAACAACGACGTCCATGCCGTAAATATTGCGAAACTCCTCCTCCTCGGTTTTAGCGGTACCTGTCATACCTGCGAGTTTCTCGTACAGGCGATAATAATTCTGTATTGTAATAGTCGCCATCGTCTGGGTTTCGCTCTGGACCTTGACATTTTCCTTGGCCTCGATAGCCTGATGCTGTCCTTCGGAAAAACGCCGTCCGATCATCAATCGTCCGGTGAATTCATCGACAATAACGACCTGACCGTCCTTCACGACATAGTCGATATCTTTTATAAAAATCGCGTGCGCCTTCAACGCAAGCGACAGATGGTGCGAGTGCATAGCGTTTTCCGGATCGTATAGATCGTCGATCGCGAGCGCCCTTTCGCACGCGTCGATACCTTCCTCGGTCAGCGATACGCTTTTTTCTTTTTCATCAAGCTCGTAATGGACGTCTTTCCTCAGCCTCCGGATTATGCGGTCGTAGCGGATATATTCCTGCGTGGCCTGCTCGGGTTGCCCGGAAATAATCAACGGCGTACGCGCTTCATCGACAAGGATGCTGTCAACCTCGTCGACAATCGCGTAATAGAGCTTTTTCTGGACCCGGTTTCGCTTGTCCGTGACCATATTGTCGCGAAGGTAGTCTAAGCCGAATTCGGAGTTGGTGCCGTGCGTGACGTCAGCGTTATATGCCTCGACTCTCTCCCCGCCGTACTGTCCGTTCTGGAGATAGGCGATTGAAAGTCCGAGAAGGCGATAGATCGGACCCATCCATTCGGCGTCGCGTTTCGCGAGATAATCGTTGACCGTGACAAGGTGGGAGCCGTAACCGGCGAGTGAATTAAGCGATAGCGGAAGTGTCGCAGAAAGAGTATTTCCTTCGCCGGTTTTCGCCTCAGCGATCCGGCCTTCATGAAGTACCATACCCGCTATGATCTGGACATCGTAGGGACGTTCCCCGATCGTCCTTATGGCCGCCTCGCGTACGCATGCGAAGACCTCGGGAAGAGCCTCTCGCAGCATCGCCTCGCGCTTGTCGAAATCGTCGCGGACTCCCTTCAGCGGTTCGCGCCACTTCTGGACCTTATCGCGAAGCTCGGAATCGGACAATGGTTTTATCTTCGGTTCAAGAGTCGAGACAGAATCGACCTGCGCGCGGAGACGTTTGATCTCGCGTTCCTCGGTTTTCAGGAGCTTCTCGAAAAATTGTTTCATTTCGGGCATAGTTTTCCAGCCTTATGTAATAACATCCGGCGACAGGGCAACCTTTTATTATACATGACATTGAGAATCGAGCAAGGATGCGTAAAAACATGTACAATAATATTGGACGGCAAAATAATTCTATGATGTTATTCGGAGG
>JAPKYR010000109.1 GCA_026394215.1 bacterium | reverse complement strand
GACTCGATAACATATCCCGGTAACGATATATGATTGGTTTTCATCATTTTTGAAAAGCTGATTCCTGACAGGTTGAATTATAAAATTATATCTCGGTGTCCGAAGTACTTTGACTACAGGCAGTCCCCATGCCTTCCATTTCTGGACGTTCAGGTTGGGAAAATGCTTCACGTTCACCGATATTCCATGTGGATTTTCAGCCATATGTTTTTCTACACCTGTCATGACATCGGATATCATGCCATGGTTGCAGGATTCGGGCAAATTGGCAACGGGTATCTATTTGAATTCCAGGGATAATAATGAGAAAATCCAATTCTACGAAAGGATATCGAGAATTGCCGGCATACGATCACTCCGAATGAAGTCGGCGATCGGCAAATCTGCTACTGAAATCGTTTAATAGTTGATACAAGGCCAGCCCTCTGATAAAATGCGGCAACCGCATTTTCCAGTACTGGAATCGCCATGACGCCTAAACCGGGCCAGAAAATTCTTATTCTTGATTTCGGAGCGCAGTATAACCAACTGATCGCAAGACGCGTCCGCGAAGCCCGCGTGTACTCCGAGGTTGTCCCATACACAATCAAACCCGATGAACTAAAAAAGGAACAACCTAAAGGGCTTATATTGTCGGGAGGACCGTCGAGCGTCCGCCTGAAGGACAGCCCGTTTCCCGATCCCGGAATTTTCGAGCTCGGAATTCCGATTCTCGGCATATGCTACGGCATGCAGCTCATGGGACGCATGCTTGGCGGCACTGTCAATGCGGCGAGAAAAAAAGAATTCGGCAAAACAGAGCTTGCGGTCGATCGGGAGGAGCCCCTTTTCAAAGGCCTCAACCCGAACCTGATCTGCTGGATGAGCCACGGGGATAAGATTGCCAAAGTCCCGCCCGGATTCGCAAGCTACGCGCATACATTCCACACGAAAATCGCGTCGATGGGCGATCCTGTCCGTAAACTTTACGGCGTCCAGTTCCATCCGGAAGTGTTCCATACGCCGTGGGGAATCGATCTCATCAAGAATTTTCTATACGATATCTGTGAATGTAAACCGTCATGGACTCCCGAGAATTTTGTGGACCTCGCGGTAAAGGATATAAGGCACAAGATAAGGAACCGTAAAGTAATATGCGGATTATCCGGCGGAGTCGATTCATCAGTCACCGCAGCCCTTATCCATAAAGCGGTTGGGAAGCAGTTGACATGTATCTATGTCGACCATGGCTTTATGAGGCGGGGCGAATCCGAGCAGGTACGCCAGACATTCGAGAGCCATTTCAAGATGAACCTGGTCTGCGTCGATGCATCGGCCAGGTTTTTCAAAAGGATGGCTGGCGTTACCGACCCCGAGCGGAAGCGCAAGATTATCGGCGAGGAATTCATCCGTGTTTTCGAGGAGGAAGCCAGTAAACTCGGTAAAATCGATTTTCTGGCGCAGGGCACACTGTATCCGGACGTAATCGAGTCGGAAAGCCACACCGGTGCGACCAGCGTTAAAATCAAAAGCCATCATAATGTCGGAGGCCTGCCCGAGAAAATGCGGCTAATGCTTGTCGAGCCGTTAAGGTATATTTTCAAGGACGAGGTCAGGAATGTCGCGCGTCAGCTCGAATTACCTCCGCACATAGTTTATCGGCAACCGTTCCCGGGTCCGGGCCTTGCTATCAGAATCATAGGCGAGGTAACCCCGAAACGCGTAAAACTTCTTCAGGAAGCCGATGCGATAATTCTCGAGGAAATTTTCAAGGCCGGTTTGTCGAGAGACGTCTGGCAATACTTCGGCGTGCTTCCCCTGATCAGATCGGTCGGGGTAATGGGCGATGAGCGCACGTATGAATATCCGATTGTAATCCGCGCGGTCACGAGCGAGGACGCTATGACATGCGACTGGGCGCGGCTTCCGTATCAGGTCCTCGAGAAAATTTCAAACAGGATTGTAAACGAAGTCCACGGGGTGAACAGGTGCGTTTTCGATATCACCTCGAAACCCCCGGGCACGATCGAATGGGAGTAAAGAATGTGTAAGTTGCACAAGATATTTAAAGGTGGAATTGATGTGAC
>JAPKYR010000260.1 GCA_026394215.1 bacterium | reverse complement strand
CCTGAATTGGATGACATATGCCGACCTGAAATTAAGGCTGCCCGAACTCCTGCTGATGCGGGTCGACAAAATGAGCATGGGCGTCAGCCTCGAAACCCGCGTGCCGTTTCTCGATCATAAATTTGTCGAGCTGGCGATGAGCATCCCGGAGAAAATCAAAATTAAAAACGGTGTAAAAAAATATATACTGAAAAAGGCGGTACGGGGAATCATTCCTGACAAGTTGATTAATCGTAAAAAAGTCGGATTCGCCGTACCGATGACCGAGTGGTTCATGGACAGGCTGGGTCTTGAAACGAAGCGTGAATTAACGAATTTCTGCGATCAGACGGACTACCTGGATAAAACGTATATCGACCGGCTCCTCGAAGAAGGCGATGGTGTCAAGCTCTGGTCGCTTATGAACTTTGCCTTATGGTGGAAAGAGTATATGGCGTGAATTTTTCCTAGCTCCTTTTGCCAGAATTCATATTTTAACTTACAATTACCGCATGCGAAAAATCCTCCTGACCCTGACCCTCCTAACAATCACAATCCTGATGCTGTCATGCAACGAAGGCAAATCGCCGACGACGCCGACTGACACGCAGGATTTTAAAATTGCCGCGGCGCGATGGAATCCGTCCAATACGTCGATCGAGGCGGTCAATATAACTGTCGCCCGAACGCAGGACGGCGCGATGGAACTTCCCGGACGCGATATCACCATGACCGCAACATCCGGAAGCGTTACGGGGTTGACCGATCACGGCGACGGGACGTACGACGCGGTCTGGACAGGAGCCCCCGAGGGCGAGGTGACAGTGGTCGCGACCGATAACGACAGCGATCCTGTTGTACAGACGTCAATTACTTTTCTTGCACTCGAATATCTCGATCCCGAATGGGAAGTACCGGTCAAGCTCGCGGCTCCGGTTTCCACCGACGGCTGGGAGACGGCGTCGTTCCTCTATCCCAGCGGAAATAATCTTGCCTTCGCCTATATAACGCTCGACTGGGTCGCACTGGCTGCGAATATCATACGTCCGATAGGCGAAGAACGTCCCGGACAGTCGATCCCGCAGACTCTGAATATTTACATCGCGGAACGTCCCGCAGGGGTCAATCCGCAATGGTGGACCGGATGGACGGTCGAGAATGCACAGGTAAACCTTTTTCAGTCGCTTCCGATGTATCTGTCCGCCCCGATGGTGACGTCGGACAATTCGATGGCATTCTGCACGGTGCAGGAATTCAACGGGCTGGGGTACGATCCGACGACCATTTACAGCCTCGATTCCGGTTTCATGAACGCGCCGACGGCACTCGGTCCGCCGGTCGATATGACTGGACTTGGCGAGGATAATCCGTATTACGATGTCACGCGGGGCTGGCTCTATTTCGACACGTACGATCTTGGCGACCCGCTTTCGAAACAGAATATCTGGGCGGCGCAAGGTCTCGAATATCGAGACGCAGCCGTTTATCGATGAAGATGCCGGTATGATATATTTCGCGACCGACCGCGACCGTGACGATTATATGCTCGCGATCTGGCGCGCGACAATTGACGGGACTTACACGGGATTTCCTGAGCAATTCGCGGTCGGACCGGTAGCAATCGGACGCCCATCGTTTTCGCAGGATGGGCAGTGGTTCTGTTTCACATACGCGACAATCGACGCCCAGGGTTCTGACGCCGACATCGCAATGTGCCGGCGGGTGGAATAGTGCCATCTTCTTCCAGAAGATGGGCGAATGTGTCATCATCTTCCAGATGATGATTGCTGGAAAATAAGTATGCAGAACGCCCAAATCTTTGCATCGCCCTGGTGGGTCAACCTCGCAGTCTTTGTTCCAATCGGGACATATGTCCTGTTACGCAAGAGAGGTCATTCAATATCCTGGTCTCAACTCTTCTTTGCCGCACTTTTTGCGGTCGGGTTCGGTTTTAACGAAGCGGTGGTAGTGGTATATCTGCGAGCATCAGTGGGACTCCTGCCGGATTTCGCAACAGCTCTTACCAATTCTTCTTTAACTGTGTATCCGCAAATACAACTCCTGCACTCCCTTCCTCAAAGGTTTATTTCCACAGAGATATTTCGCGAAGCCGCAACCATGATTATGCTTCTGGGTGTCTCTTTTGCAGCGGCAAAAACCGCAAAGGAGCGATGGATATTCTTTCTCTGGATGTTTTCCATATGGGATATATTCTACTACATCGGCCTGTGGCTGATTATACGCTGGCCTCCTTCTCTTCTTACTCAGGATGTACTTTTTCTTATACCCTCTCCATGGATCGCGCAGGTATGGTATCCGGTATTGGTAAGTACATTAATTATCGTCAGCATTGTATTGACAAAAAAAGGTATTAATAACCCGGGCACCCATTGTCCGGGATCAATGGTTATTCAGCTTCCCTCGGTTACATAAATCCAGTCATTATTCTTGATTGGCCACTCAAGCTTGTTGCAGATATTCTCCCAGCGTCTGCTCATCCCGGGTGAATAAATAAATGGCACATACCCAAGCTTGAGGTAGGTTTTCAGCGCTGGAAGCCGAAAATCTTCTGTGCCAAGATGAATATCCTTGTAACCGATGCTGATCAACCGGGATGTAACTGCGGCGCAGACAGCCATCCCGAGTTTACGGCCTGAGTGCTTAGGATTGCATGCTACCCAACCAAGCTGTCCGCCGAACTGGTGCAGGTCAGTATGCTCATGCAGCCCCATCGCACTCCCGATAATATGTTCATCTGCCTTGCTTACTAACATAAACCAGCATTTGGGAAGGACTCGAGCCATCCATGGTGCAAGCATCGCATGATCCCATCCGGGCCATCCGGCGAGGCCCATAAGTTTAAACCACTCGTTCTCATCACCTGGAAAGTAAGTCCTGAGATAATATCCGTCTGCCAATGAGATTATCGGAGGTTTCTTGAGAAGGTGCTGAGGCCAGATCATCTGTAACTGAGGACCTGATTCATTAAGGTTGTTATCTATTTCATTATTCATTCTGTGATCCTTAAAGTTTTTTGATATACCTGACAAGCGGTAATCCTGTATAGCCGGCTTTTTCGTATGAAATCCTAGCCGGCAGGTGCGATTCGTCTCCGCCCGTTTCCGCAATGGCTATTGCCATGCCATTTTGTTGCATCATACTCAGGGCGAATTCGTTCAGTTCCGTACCTATTCCCCTGTTCTGGTAATCAGGATGAACGGCAAGATACTGAACTGTTCCGGTTTTAGATTCAGTATCCAACTTGCAGGAAATAAAACCTACAACTGTGGTTTCGAATTCCGCGACAAATGCGAAAACGGATGCATTCCCACCCGCGAGTTTTCCAATGCTCTTCCTCTTACTGGCCTGCCAATCCGGCCAGATGGCTTCATAAATGTCCGAACCCAAAATATTCCTGAATGAAATATATACAGGCGACCAGGCCGATAGCGATAAATCGATTATTGCGCCTATGTCTGAATTTTCGACCGGGCGTATATTTATCTGCATTTTGTCCATTTCTCAGAATCTCCTTATTGGGTAGTTACAAGTACTGCTGCATTGCATTTGTAAGCCTGCTTAAATGCTGCTGGCCTTCTAATGCAACTGCTGCAAGATACAACGGTATACGCCAAAGGTTGCGACGTTCGCTGAAACCCGGGTCTATCGGCATCTCTTCTTCATATCCTTCAAAGACATCCATAGGTACAGGTTGCCAGCTGTCAATCAAGGCAATATCCATTTCGGGATTTCCATAATAGACTGCAGGATCAATTACGTAAGTTCCTTCCCGGGTGCTGATGAAATTGTTCTGCTGAGCATCGCCATGCAACAATGCAGGTGCAAAGTCACCGCCACAGAATTCGGGCAGCCGTTGAATCACATTTTCAACCCGAGATGCTATTTCGGTCGGAAGGTTACCTGAATCAATCGCAATCTTCAGCATTGGAAGCAGGCGGCATTCTCTGAAAAAAACCATCCAGTTATGCATTTGAGTATTGTCCTGAGACAACGGGCCCCAAAAGCCATTTGAAGGAAAGCCACAGATATCGGACTTCACGCGATGGATACATGCTAAGGTTTTTCCAATATCTCTCCATTGGGGACCTTCTCGCTCTATGGCGTCTAAGCCTTCCATTATCAACAGCGTTCCTTTTTCAAGTTGCACGATACTTATCGGGATTGGCACCTTGGTCCCTGCATTTTTTAAAAGATATTGCAGCCCTGTAAGCTCAATCTCAAACTGCGCAGGTGCTTCAGGTTCTTCGCCGTATTTAGCGAATATCTTAAACGAATCGCCCGAGAAAATAGCGCAGGGGTGGCATGCGAAGTCGGACATGTCCTTCGCACTTTTAATTCTCCACTTTCGCCCGATGTATTCTGATACCGCTTTTTCGATTAAATTGCGAACAGGAATGTTAAAGAGTGGAATCGGTTTAAGTTTATTCAATGAGTCGTCAAATTTTTCTTCTTGAGGCATATCAACCATCCCTCCGGATCATTTACATAGGAAAAATCAGCAGACAGAAGGCACACTACTGCAGCAAGCAATAATTACGAACTATTAATATTTTTACTTCCTGTCTGTCATAGTACTTACCCCCATGGTAGCTCCGTACCACCCATAAGATTCCCCCATGGAATCTTATGGGTGCCACTATTCACCCCCCGACAATCTTCTTGAACGCTGCTGCGCCGTTAACGTACATTACTGCGTCGACACCGCCGCGCGCGAACGATGGTCTTCCGCCGCCGCGACCATTCATTTTTTCTGCGATATCTTTCACTAAGTTTCCAGCATGCAGGCCTGCCTTCAAGCCATCATCCGAGCATCGGATCATCAACGTCCCCTTTCCCTCATGATCGGTCACCGCGAACGCGGCATGGATTCCGTCATTCTCGACAGCCTTATCGAGCATCTTCGCGACCGATTCCGGGGCAAGCGTCTGAAGCGGGTAGATTCTGAATTTCAATCCGCTAACAGTAAAATCCTCCGCTGAGATTGTTCCCTGCCCCGATAATAATTTCCGTTCGAGTTCCTTCACTTCCCTTTCCAGGCGTTTTTCGGATTCGATATGTTTCTGAACGCCCCTCTCGATATGAATTACAGGCATATTCATTTCCGCGCAGACATTCCGGAGAATCTTCTGCTCATTCTGCATATATTCGTACGACCGTCGTCCGGTTAGAGCTTCGATTCTCCTGACCCCGCTCGCGACCGACTCTTCCGCGATAATCTTGATAAATCCGATAACCCCGGTATTGTTTACATGAGTACCGCCGCAAAGCTCGGTCGACTGCGCCTGTCCCGGAACCGGCATGGTTTCACGTCCGCCGACCCAGACCATGCGCACGGTGGCCGAATATTTCTCGCCGAACAGCGCCATCGCCCCCGCTTCTTTCGCCTCAGCAAGCGGAACTTCCCTTGTGTTAACTTCATGCTGCGCGAAAACCCTCTCGTTCGCCCAGTCCTCGACTTTCCGCGTTTCTTCATCGGTCAGCGGCTGGAAGTGGGAAAAATCGAAACGGAAGCGATCCGGCTCGACCACCGATCCCGCCTGCTGGACATGCTTTCCAAGCACTTCGCGAAGCGCGGCGTGAAGAAGATGTGTCGCCGTATGCGCTCGTTTGATTCCACGTCTTCGATCCTCATCGACACAGGCCTCTATCGGGTCGCCCGGTTTCAAATCTGACGGATCGCCGATTGTTTTTTCAGGATCGATTTTGTGCACCACGACATTCCCGACATACTGCGTGTCGATAATAGTAAATTCGCCGCCATCAAATCTGAGAATTCCCCTGTCGCCGATCTGTCCGCCCTTTTCGGCATAAAACGGGGTTCTGTCAATTACAACGAAATTATGTTCAGGATTGAAATCGATAAGCGATGATGTCTCGCGATCGACTTCGTATCCGATAAATTCAGTTTCTCCCGTCGTTTTCACAGCGTGACGGGCGGTACTGTCGGCGTCAAGCATCTCGCCGGTGACCTCGCGCGATCTCTGGCGTGCGGCTTCGAGAGCGACCTGGAAGCCTTTCTCATCGACCTCCATCCCCCTTGCCTGCGCCATTTCGATTGTCACATCGAGCGGGACGCCATACGTATCGAACATCTCGAACGCGACCTCGCCCGGCAATAATTTAATAAAGCCTCCGAGATTTTCACTCGCATTTTCAAACCGGGCAACGCCCGCATCGAGCGTCTTCAGGAAATTTTCCTCTTCATGTTTGATCAACTTTCCGATATGGTCCTTCCGTTCGATAAGAAGCGGGTATGTATCCCCAAGCTGGTCAAGAACGACCGGGAACGCTTTCATCAAGCCGCTTTCGTGCTGCCCGAGACGCCGTAAATGCACAAGCGCGCGTCGAAGCAACCGCCTCAGGATATAACCACGGCCTTCATTGCCGGGATAGACCCCGTCCGCAAGAAGCATCGAAACAGCACGAATGTGATCCGAAACGACATAGAGCGAATTGACTCCGGCGGAAATATATTTTTTCGAATCCAGAATTTCCTTCGGCGTGTCCTCTCTGAAAACATCGATTATCGGTTTGAACATGTCGGCTTCGAACACCGATGATTTCCCCTGCAGCGCCATCGCGGTCCTCTCAAGCCCCATACCCGTATCGACATTTTTTTTCGGAAGCGGAATGAGCGTCCCGTCGGACTGCTTGTCGAACTGCGTGAAAACAAGGTTCCAGATTTCCACCCACCTATCGCCGCCTGTAGCCGGGGTCTGATCCGGACCCAGATACTCGCCGATATCGTAAAAAATCTCGCTGTCCGGACCGCAAGGGCCGGTTTCCGCCATGAACCAGAAATTGTCCTCGTCCCCGAGTCGGAAAATCCAGTCGGGTCTTATGCCGATTTCCTTCTCCCAGATTTCCCCCGCTTCATCATCGGATTCGTGGATGCTCACCCTCAGTTTATCAACAGGGATTTTCAGCCATTCCGTTACGAATTCCCAGCTCCACGTGATAATCTCGCGCTTGAAATAGTCGCCGAACGAAAAATTTCCGAGCATCTCGAACATGGTGAGATGCCTGGGTGTGCGTCCGACTTCGTCGATGTCGTTGGTGCGAAGGCATCGCTGGCACGACGCGATACGTGTTGACGGCGGCGTTTTGATGCCCTGAAAATACGGCTTCAACGGGGCCATTCCTGCATTGATGAGAAGAAGGGATTTATCATCGGCGGACGGGACAAGGCTCGCGGATGGTTCTATGAGATGATCCTTGGACTTGAAGAAGTCGAGGAAGAGAGATCTGAGTTCGTTGGTTTTCACAATGTATTCCTTTATATCGGTTAGACGCAATCCTAAAACATACCCGATTGCGAATTCCGATACAAGAAAAATCATGACAAGTATATATCTCCGGTCACTTCTGTCTCAAATAAGCCATCCAATTAACCGCGAACCATATCGTGGCATGCGACTCCGGCGCATGATCAAATTATTTTTTGCTTGTGTTAAAATAAGATGAACCGTTTAATCATGCGCCGGAGTCGCATGCCACGATCTGTTAAAATATATTATATAAATTCCGGAGGAACACAACTATGCTTGCTTCATTTGCAGTAATCCCGCTCGATAAAGGTCCGCACTTTTCACATATCGTCGCGAATTCAATAAAGATCATCAGGGAATCGGGGCTTCCGTATGAGCTTAACGCGATGGCGACAATAATCGAGGGTGACTGGGATCAGATCATGGACGTGATCAATAAATGCCGCCTGGAGATTCGCAAAGGCTCCGAGCGTGTCAGCATAAAAATCTGGATCGACGATAAAGCCGGAGCGACAGGGATGCTCGAAGGCAAGAAGAGGTCGGTCGAGGAAAAGTTGAAAGAGTAATTTTGCATAGAAAAAAAGCAGGGATTATTCCTGCTTTGAAAAAATCAAGTTCGGATTTTTCTTATCTTCTTACTGTACCGTATCTCGAAGCTGATCCTGGAACACAGTCGCCCTTATTTCAAGCGCTCCCTGAACGATGCGTTTGATCTCATACTCGATAGTATTCGGCGCGGGAGGGGTGGTCGAAATCCCGTCTCCATATGGAGGCGGAAAATTCGGCCAGTTGTTGTAGCTGGGATCATAAGGAGTAAGACTGTCCCTGAGAGCAAATTTGTTGTATGGGCTATTTTCGAGTGTATTCAGATCCCCATAGCAGATAAGCCAGTAACCGGAACAGTATGTTCCCTGCTCGGTGGTGAATTCCATGGGGATATACGCGAAATCGCCCTGCGGGTAAGTATCCTGATTCCAGATAACCGGGATCGCATCGTAGACGCCCTCGGCAACCGGACGCGCCGCGCATAGTCCCATTCGAGTTTCGCCATTGGCGGCAACAGTGAACTGCACCCATTGCGAATCGTTGGTCTGCGCGTCGAAATCGTAGAGCATGTGCGCAATGTTCACCATGGGTATTCCGGGTCCCCTTAAAGGATTAATCGGATATGCATTGATCTGACCGTTCCGCGCGAGCTGATCGACCGGATTCATCGGTCCCAAAAAATTCGCGGGATCTCCGTCCCATGCAACTTCTCCGGGTCTGTCCCGGAAGAAAGATACTGCCGCAGGATTAGTATCCTTGTAAAAATCATCCTGCAATGGATTCCCTGTATCGACAAGAGCCGGGCTTCCGCCGATAATCGCGTTGCCCATGCGTTTCAGCACAACAGGGACACCCGGCGTCGGATCCGAAGGCGGGGTGGGCGTGGTTGTATACGATCCCGACGGAGGCAGGGTGTTATGGTAGACGGTCAGGGAGGGATATTTCCCATTTTTATCCATCTGGTAATTATCGAGGGCAAGCACGATCTCGCCGATATTTGTTTTTACGCGGGCGAGCCTTGAGCGATGTCTGGCGCCATTGTAAGCAACCACGCTGATCGACATGAGTACCGATATAATTACCAGCACAGTCAGAAGCTCGACAATCGTGAAGCCTCGTTGTGAATTCTTATTCCTGAAAAACATCTGGAGGGCACCTCCGAATTGAAAAGCAGGGCATTAATGGTAATCTGGTGGGAATTTCCAACCGGTATAATTTCAGATACAAATACCCGCTGGCCGGTTTGGTTTTTAAGGTATAAGTATGGGGAAATTCACCCGCAAAAATTCGACCGGGGAATTAGCCCTCACTAAAAATGAACCACAGGGGACGCTAACTGTCAAGTCACACAGCCGATATCAGGTTAAATATCCTGATTGCTGTCCGTCATGACAATATAGAATGTGTCGTCGGTATATGACCAGTGCATGCCATCCGCCGACTGCCCAACCATGTAAACAACCGTCACCTTCAGCTCATTGCCGGACGTACCCATCATGTACATCTGACCGCCGGATACGATTCTATCCATTGTATGGGTCATTCGGTACTCTAATATTTTGTTGTCTCCACCCTCGACCCAGACAATTTCCCCATTCTCCTCAAGATTCGAATCCGTAATCCTGAAAGTCTGTCCAGTGTCCATATTCGAGACCAGTATCTCAAAACTGAACACCTGTGTAAGACTTTGCACGGTTACGGCTCTGTTAAGCTCAAAACGCATACTGGTGACCTGTGACATGGGTATATTATGCGTCTGCTCAACCTGGATCGGTACGTTACCTATAAATAAATTTCTGATCAACGCTTCCGATCCACCCAGGGATCCATTATTACTGCCGGAGTCGCAACTGGCCATGAATAACGCAATCAAGGAAATCGCAATGAGCCAGCTAAGTCGGTTTCGCATGGGCAACCTCCACTTAAAACGCCCTTGGACGTTTTATGTGATTTAATCTTTCTTATTATCGCCGATTCAGGAGCTTTTTTGACTCCTGCCACGGAATTGATTTCGGAAGTATAGCACAATCCCTCAATAGATAAAACAAAATCGGGGATTTATTATCCCGATTACAGCGCTTCGTGTCACCCCCCGATTTACCCCTTTCATTTAACAATGCCAGTCAGAAAAATCCGGTATTTCCGGATAACTTAGATTATTGATTGCGTCTATTTAACATCTGCCTTCTTGGAACCTTGATATTATTAATAAATGTAAGACTGGTGTATTCAGTTCCGGCTTCATTGATCCCCTGACGTTGCGAGTACGTATGACTTTAAGGAAAAAAACGATATTAATTACCAGCGTCACCATTGCGATAATGGTCGCTTTTCTTTTCATCGCCTCAGGAATTTTCATGCGTTATAGCGTGCGGGTGCGGGAAGAGGATAATATCCGGGTTAATGTGGAGCGTGCGAGCGGGATTCTTAATGACGCAATTTCCGATCTTGACGTCCTTTGTAATGACTGGGCTTCGTGGAACGACGCTTACGATTTTATTGAGGGTCTTGATGAGGATTTCGTTGAAAATAATATCGTCGACGACACATTCCAGAATACCAATCTTAACCTGATCTGTTTTGTCAACCCGGATTCTTCCATCTATTTTTGCGAGATGTTCGATTTTAATGCAGGGCATGAGATTCCCATCCCGCAATCTTTCCTTGACCAGCTAAAGCCCGGCAGTCCGTTCCTGACCCTGGATATTGAAAATGGCTCTGCTGGAATATTGAACCTCCCAGAAGGTATTTTGATGATCGATGCTAGGACTATCCTGACGAGCGAAGGAGAAGGTCCTCCGCATGGCACCCTTATTATGGGGCGTTACCTGACAGAATCGGAAATGGGGCAATTATCCGATATTTCCCGCCTTGCCCTTTCTTTTTCCAGAATCGGAGAACCTCCTGCCTCTCCTGACATGGAACGCGCACAGAACGTCCTGCCTGGTGAAGATTCGGAATATATTGAACGCCTTGACGAGGAGACGATCGCCGGATATACGACAATCTCAGATTTCCATGGTAATCCGGCGATGGTCCTGAAAGTCGCGATGCCGCGTACGGCATATATGGAGGCTCAGGCCGAAACCGCGCAATTTTCATGGCTGATATTTATCGTTGGCACCATCTTCGGCATCGTGATGCTCATCTTTCAGGACAGGCTGATTCTGTCGAAACTATCGCGATTGACACAGACATTCAGCATGATCAGAGCCGCCGGGGACTTCTCGGCAAGGGTCGATATCAAGGGAACCGACGAACTTGGTTTTCTGGGTTCTGAAATAAATAAAACCCTGGATTCTCTGGAAGCTTCAAAATCCGAATTGCTAAATAAATCCGTTGAATTCCAGAACCTAGTTGAAAATCAGGGTGAGGGAATAGTAATAATCGATCCAAAGGGGAATTTTACATTCGCCAATCCTGCGGCTCACGAAATTTTCGGCTTCGGAAATTACAGGCTGGTTGGGAATAACATCAGTATTTTTACCGGACCTGAAAACAAGGGAATGGTCCAATACATAAGCGCTGAGTGCAGGAAGGGTAAGAAAGCCACGGTTGAACTTGAAATAACCCGACCATCCGGCGAGTCGCGAACGCTTTTAATAACTGCCACACCCAGCCTTGACAAAGACAATAATTACATTGGGACTTTTGCGATATTCAGAGATATTACCGAACGTAAAAAAACCGAGAAACTCAAGGCAAGCCTCGACGCGAAATCGGAATTTCTATCCATGGTCTCCCATGAGTTGAGAACCCCCCTGGTGCCGATCATGGGCTACTCCGACCTGATGCTTTCGGGGACTTTTGGAGAAATCCCCGATGATTTCAGGGAGCCATTAAATTTTATAAACTCGAGCGCGGAGTCGTTGAAAAACCTCATCGACGATCTTCTTGAGATCAACCAGATGGATAGAGGCACTCTTAGAATCGTGCCCGGTATTATCAAAATCGAGAGTTTCCTGCAGGAAATAATAAAACCCTATGCGGTCGTAAATAGAAATAAACCTGTCAGTATCTCCCTCGAATGCGAAAATTTTAAAATATCCGTCGATTCCAGACGCCTTTCCCAGATTATCCGAAACTTAGTAAATAACAGTATCAAGTATTCCGGTAAACGCGTGGATATCCATGTACGTACTTATAAGAAAGATGGCAAGGGTTGCATCTCTCTTCACGACAACGGTATCGGGATATCGAAGGAAGAACTCCCGAATATTTTCAACAGCTTTTACCAGGTGGAAGAAATAATTACCCGTCATCATGGCGGCGCCGGACTGGGTTTGGCTATTGTTAAAAATCTAACCGAGGCCATGAACGGAACCGTTGCAGTCGAAAGCGAACTCGGTAAAGGTTCGACATTTACTATTGCGTTTCCGTTATACAAATCCGCTGATATCGTAAGTCCTGAAATAACCGATGAAGCCGAATATGACGTTGCTGAATTAGACAGGGAAAACAGACCTTTTGCTCATGTGCTGGTAATCGATGACGATATCGTCAGCCAGAAGATCATTAAAAAATTCCTTGAAATGGAAAACTATAAAGTATCCTCAGCCACATCGGGAAACAAAGGGATCGAAATTACCAGGGATGCGAATGTCGATCTGATTTTACTCGACTGGATGATGCCGGGAACGGATGGCCTCTCGATTTTGATATCCCTGAAGGCAGATGTTAAAACGCGCGATATTCCGGTGATTTTCGTATCGGGCATGACAGCGCCTGAATCAATAGGAGAGGGAATAAAGGCGGGCGCAATAGGATTTATTAATAAACCTTTCAAGAAAGTGGAAATCATAAACTCAATCGCGAAAGCCCTGGAAACAAATTCCACGAAAAAATGATACTGGGATGACGTGCATGCCTTTATTTCTGTAATACGGGACGTATCTGGCGCGACCCTACCTCGCATATTTATATTGCCTTAATTCCCCCAGCACCTTGTATCGCCAGATCATGCGAAAATATCGCAGTATCGTGCGTATTACCTTCATTTTGCTGGCGCTGCCCTTTAGATCGTATCGAAGCACCATCGACACCTCGTCGATTTTCGCCCCGATATGATCAAGCTTCACAAGAATTTCGGCCATGCAGACGAAGTTCGCTTCTTCGACAAGCCTGTCGCCGTAGATTCCCTTTGCGCGCAGGAGAATCCGACCCGAATACAGCCTGAACCCGCATGAATAATCCTTCGCGCCTTTCACACGGAATGCCATGTCGAGGATTATCCCCACACCGCGCGACAGGACCTTCCTGTGAAACGCGAGTCCGACCTCCTTACCGCTTTCGTGTTCGTCGCGATGGTAGCGGCTGGCAATGACAATATCGAGGTCTTTAGCCAGTTGCTTTTCACGCATTTTCAATGAGAGTTTCGGGTCCTGGGTATTGTCGGCGTCAAGAGCGACCACCGCGTCATCAAGTTTGACGATTTCCGTGAGATGAGTCAGTCCTGTACGCATCGCGCGGCCAAGGCCCATATTCGGCGAATGGGTCAGGACTGTCATAGGGATTTTCTCCGCCCATTTTTTCAAAATATCGGGGGTTCCATCCGATGAGCCGTCATCGACAGCAACCACATGCCAGTTCTCGCCGGGAAAATTAAGCCCGGAAATAGTTTCGAGAACCAGCGGAAGAGCGGACTCCTCATTGTATGCGGGAAGAAGGAAGTAAATCATTTCTGCATGTGAATTATATCAGGAAAGGCCTGTCGCCTGATACAGAGAATTTGCAGATATCGGAATAGTCGCACCATCCGCACTTATTTTCATCGGGTTTGACCGGGAAATCATTCGCCGCGGACGATTCGGACAATTGCTTCAAAACCTGAATCGGGCGCGCAAGATCATCCTTCGATAACGGCACCGAAACTTCTTTCGCGGGCTGAAGGAAAATTACCCGCGTATCGATTTTGTCATATGGAATATTCTTATAAGCCGATGCCAGATGCGCATAGATCGCAAGCTGCGGGGAGTACGATCGCGCCTTCTCATCGGCAAAATCCGGATCGACCTTTCCCGATTTGTAGTCGATAATCAACAGCCCGCCATCGACTTCCGCGAACAGATCGATAATTCCAAGCACTATATCTTCAGCGTCACCGACCTTTCCCATCAGACGAAACTCCCTGTGGACCTCCAACCAATTTTTTCGATTTATAAATAAAGGAAGCTGCAATGAATTCACTACCAGTTCTGTCAATTGCGCGCCGTACTTGTCCGGATCTAGATCGTTTTTAAGAAGGAGATCGACAGCATTTTTCTTGATATCATCCGGAGATGCGTCAAAGTCAGTCATCTCCAATAGCTTATGCGCGAGATTTCCCCACTCGCTCGATGGAAGCTCGAAATTCTCAACCGGCTCGACATCATCAACAAGAAATTCTTCATCGTCCATGCCAACAGATGGCTGGCTTATCTCGAATTTATCCAATTTATTTTGATCCGGCTTTGGCGGCACATTCCATACCGACCTGTATGCGTACATCCTCGGACATTTCTCGAATGTCGCAAGCTCGGTCGCGGATAAAAGGTAGCGACGTGAATCCGGCGATGGAAGATCGACAAGCGATTCAAAGCGCGACGTGTAAATATCGACTGCCTCTCTGCTTCCGGTCTTTTCTTTTATAGGTTTCAGATCCGGCGCCTTGCTATGAATCACGCGATTTATGCCAAGTTCGACATTTCTCATTTCATCAGGCAGGGGGCCCTTTTCGAAATCCGGATTCTGCGGTTCGGCGACTTTTAATTTTACAATAAGCTCCGGATTATCGTCGGGTTTCCCTGCGAACGAATCCTCCGTCCGGGTAAAAATATAATCCAGCGCCGAAATCCAGCTCTTATTTATTCTCTTTTCAGAATCATCCGATTTATATCCATACCACTCATTCTGCAATTCCCCCTTTCTGTTAATCTGAGTGATATAACTCGACAGGATCAAATATTCCCTTGCTCTTGTCAGCGCGACATACATTACCCGCTGCTTCTCCGACCTCTCCCTCGCCTTCCGACCCTCGACCGCTTCGTAAAAAAGCCCCGGCTTGTCGGATTCTCCGGTCGATGGATTCAGCCAAGTAAACGATATTCCGTTTTTTTCGCTCCACAGAATCCGGTCCGAACCTCTCGTGGGATCGCCGGAATTCAGGTCGGCGAGCGCGACAAGAGGCCATTCGCGGCCCTTCGACGCGTGCACGGTGGCGAGCGTCACGGCCCCCGATTCTCCCATCGGAGAAACGCCGGCCTGCGACTGCTGGATCTCCTGATCCCTGAGCCATGTTATGTAATTTCCTGACGCGTACGGATCGCTTAAATTTCCTTCCAACCTGAAATGCGAAATCAGTTTTTCAATATTGGCGCGGATGACGCGTCCACGGTTCAGCGCCATGAATTTCTCAAGGCAGCCCGATTCCCGCATCGCTCTATCGATCAGGATATGAACTGGAACCCGCCCGGCAAGTATCTCCACTTTCCCGAACCATTCGGTAAATATATCAATCTTTTTCTGGTCCGATCCATCGCTGAATTCCACTTCCGGAAAAACATCGCGCCAGCTTCCGCCATTCGCAATCGACGCGATTTCATACAAACCGTTATCTGAAATCCCCACTATCGGGCTTCTAAGCACCACCGCCCAGTCGAGATTGTCCGGCGCTTTCGAAATACAGTATAGAAGTGAAGTAATATCAGCGACTTCCGACGATTCCCAGAATCCGCCGCCGGATTCGGTTATGAAAGGAATTCCAAGAGCCGACAACGCGTCTTCGAATAATGTAAGCCCGGCGCGTTTTCTCATCAGGACCGCGCAATCGCCCCATTTTATCGGCCTTGCGACGCCGGTCTTATCCGTGACATTAATTTCTCCATTTTCGACAATATCCCGAATCCGCCGCGCGATAATCGCGGCTTCGCGGCGTTTTCCCACCATTGAATCGACGGCTTTGATTATGTGCAGTTCTATCCGGGATTTGTCCGACGGTTTTTCATTTAAATAATAATCAAGCGACGGTTTTAAATCGGTATGTTCGATGCCGCTTTCATTATTTCCATCGCCCCAAAGATATCGAAAAACATGATTGGCGAAATTAAGAATTTTCGGACGCGATCGGAAATTTTCGTGCAGTATTCTTGTGCCCGAATGGTACTTGTGGACGTCTTTCAGCCGCGCGCGAAGGTCCCTTAGCAGCGTGAAATCAGCGTCGCGGAAACCATAAATACTCTGACGCTCGTCGCCAACCAGATACAGGTTATCGGGAAGGCCGCCCCCATCCCTCGATTCGCGAGCGAGTTTGAAAATCAATTCCTGCTGAAGCGGATTTATGTCCTGATACTCATCGACAATTACATATTTATAATTTTCGTTGTACTGCTTTCTGATTTCGGGGAATTTATTGAGAAGGCCCAAAGCCTCTATTTCACAATCCGCGAACGATAGCGACTTTTCGTTCCGTCTCGCCTGTAATGCGGCGTTGTGGAATTCTATCAGAGCCGATACAAGCGCCGGTCTGAATTTTGCCAAACGGGTTTCGAGATCGATCGCGCGAAGCAATCCCGATTTATCGACAGATTTGTCCGGATTCGATGAGATGTTATTTCTTAAAAGTTTAACAATTTCGTTAGCTTCACCCGGCGTACCTTTCGTTGTCCCGAAAAATTTCCACGATTCCACTTTCCCGACAATAGGCTCCGACCAGTCAAGTTGCTCTTGCCCCAGCCATTTAAGTACATATGGAAGATCCGATTGAACTGCTTCCGCTTTCTCTGCGAATTGCGCGCCTTTCTCCCGCCCTATCCTGATTGTCTCAATCAGCAGATTTTCAAGCCGATTTGCCTCATCAAGCAATGCCTCTACGCATGCCCGCCGTTTTTTCTCGGCATCAATCAAAATAATTTCAATCAGCGAATCAATATCCGCATCAGGATTGGAGCCGCGTCCAAGAAGAATCGACTGAAAATCCGTCGCGCGACGCGTCATCAGATGCTGGTCCAGTTTGTGAAAAGCACCCGGCCAGTCCGCGACATCGATCCCTTTGATTACTTCCTGCCATAATTCATGAGGAGGATTCTCAAGCCAGTATTCAAGACACTTTCCCGCGATTTCATGGCTGATCTGAATATTATGTTCCTCGCTCAGGACCTCGAAATCCGGATCGAGACCCGATTCCGGCGAATGGTCACGAAGTATTTTTACCGCGAACGCATCGAGCGTTTCAATCGCTGCGTCGGGAACCAGCCCCGCATTTGTCAGAAGCCATTTTCTCTCATCTTCATCGCTCGAAGTTTTGGCAAGTTCCTTAAACCGAGCCGCGATCCGTTCCGCCATTTCCGACGCCGCTTTTCGCGTGAACGTAAGCACCAGAAGCTCACCGACATTCGCGCGCTCATCGGCGACCATTTTATCGGTAACCGTGCGGCTGAGGACAGTGGTTTTTCCGGTACCGGCACCGGCTGCGACAACGAGTGTCCCGACGGGGATATTGATTGCCGCTATCTGGCTTCTGGTGAGCTTTTCAGACATCAGCCTCACCCCCGCCGCCACCATCGGGATCATCGTCGCCCGAAAACCGAAAACGACAAAGATCATGATAATCGCATGATCTTCCGCATTTATTTTTGTCGGTAGGTATTGGCGCGATATCGCCGGTTGAGAGTTTCTTTATCAACTTTGCAATCCGCTCCCTGAACTTCTCCAGATATCCATCGACACTGAGTTCGTCAACTGGCTTGAAAAATCCTGTCCCGACGCCCCCCGATAAATCCCGATCGGATATTACATTCCCCGATTTATTTTCATCGATTCTGTTAAGCGGGAGAAAACACGCCAGCGCGACATCGAAACCCATACCACGCTTCACAAGCTCGATATAGCATGCAAGCTGAAGATCGACCCCTTCCGCCAGTTGATTTTTATTCGCGCCGCCCGATCTCTTATAATCAGCCACCATCGCAATTTTTTCATTTTTGATATCCAGCCTGTCAATGCGTCCGCTCAGGCTCAAAGTGATATCGTCGTCGATACGAATCTCGACCGGATCATATCCTTTCCTGCATCTCATCCTCTCCCTTCGTTCCGGGGTATCGAACACAAGCTCCGATTCGACCTGCCTGAATCCATCGGGCCAGTTATTTTTCTCGAACTCCGCGAAACGGTTCAGTGCGTCGACAATCTGCTTAAGCCTTGCCTCCGAAAGCGAGTCGATTCCAAGTTCCCTCTGTTTTTTAAACGCCTCACGTACAAGCGGTTCGAAATCTCCGGTTTTCCCCTCTCTGAACCATTCCGACAACGCATTGTGCGCGATAGAACCCCACTGGAGATTATCGAATCCCCGCTGAACTTTATCGCGATTAGGGTCGGCCAATCCCAGCGCGCGTTTCGCGAAAAATCTGTACGGGCATTGCGATAGATGATTCAAGTCCGTCGGCGAAATCGGCCTGTCCAGTGAACCGGTCGCGGCGTTTACAAGTTTATTAGCTTCATGCATCAATGGAATTTCATAGTGTTCATCGGTAATGGGATCGACAATCCGGTGTTTTAATTTATCTTCCAACCGCGAAATAAGACCGGGATCATCGATCCGGTTTTCAAGGGCAAGCGACGCGACATCCGATACGAAAACCGCTTCATCAAGCGATTTTGGCGGATTATGCTCGACCGTTTCAGGCATTTTTCCGTCCAGAATCCACTCGACACATTTCTCGACCGGTCCCGACGGAAGCTGCGGCGAGCCGGACGAGTCTTCCGCCGACCACGAAATAATAAGCCTTTCGCTTGCGCGTGTTGCGGCAATTCTGAAAAGCGCTAATTCCCGTTCCCTCAATTCATCGTATTTCGGAAGCGGCGGATCGAGAGCGATTCTCAAATGATCCGGTAAAAACGGATTTCGCGACGGTTTATGGGGGAAATAATTTCCCGAAAGTCCGCACACCATCGCGACCTTCACGCCCCATGTGCGCGCTCCGAGAAGCGTGACCGCATTTACGCAATTGCCCCGACGGTCGAGCGGCTTCCCTTTCGCGGATTCCAGTTCTGATTTGAGGAATTCAGCGATTTTCGATGGGGGCGATGTCGGAAATACTTCACTGAAAACCTTTGCGGATTGCGTCAGGTTCGATTCAATCGCGCGCCATGCCCAGCCTTCATTCGCAATAAACTCATCAGGAAATTCCCTCCATGATTGTCGCACTGCCTGAACCGCAATAGATATTATCTGATTTGCAAAATTTTCAGGTTCGATTTTCTGATAGCGCACAAGTCCGGAAAACCTTTCCAGAAATTCGACGGTGAGTTCGGACGTATTTTTCTTCGCCCAGTTTATCCACGCATCGACACTTCCAAGCCTGTATTTCGAGCATGTGGCTTCGATAGCCTTCGATGCGTCCTCTTTCGGGATTCCCGATATCGGATTCGAAAGAAGCGCGCAGAAAATTTCGTCGTCCCAGTCACCATCCATCATTGAAAGCAACTGGCTAACGAAAATCCCCGGTCCGGTCCCGGTGAGCGAGTGAGTGATGAAAAACCTGACCGGGATTCCCGCGCGCGAGAATTCCGACATGATGACTTCGTACATCGAACCGAGCGACGGCGCGAGAATCGCGATATCCCGGTACTCATAACCATCTGCGATACATCGCGCCACTTCACGCGCGAGCTGTGACGCTTCAATAGCGGGATTCCCGGCCTTGATAATTTTCAGATGCTCCGAAAACGGTTTTTCAGGACATGAATCCGGCCTGCATGCATGAATTTCCCACAGTCCAACTTCCGCAAGCCAGCGAAGATCGTCGCAGTTTTTCCATCGACAACCCGGTTCGAGTTTAACTTCTTCAAATCCGAGCCCTGGGAATTTATCAAATAATTCCCGCGACGGTATCTGATCGGGGTCGATAGCGACGGCGACCTTATTTGCATTTTCGATAATTTTCCGGATCAGCTTCCATTGAAGAGGCTTGATCTCGGTGAATCCATCGATAAGGACCATATCCCACGTGGCTGCACTAACTTTCGACATCGCGCTTTCTATAATATCCCTCTCATCCGTTCTCCCTGAATCTTCAAGCCACTCTTCCCATAGAGCCATTCCACGCATCAAGGGTGAATCCTTCGATAAAATCGCCGCGGGAATTGATTTGATACTTTCCACAGTCTGGCCATACGATCTTAGAGTCCCGATCGCTCGCGCAAGAGAATCCCTTCCCCCGCTTGTTTTCAAAATCGGATTATTTTCCGCGTCGAATTTTTTCTCGCCGATCCATTTTTCGATCATCGCGCGCAGATGCGTATCGCCGGCCGACTCCGATCCGGCAAGGCTCATAATCAGGGATTGGAGGGATTGAATACCTTTATCGCAGAAAGTGGACGGGATACCGTCGGGGGTATTTCGCGCGATTATGTCCCGCAGATGTTCTCGCGCGCCTGAATCGGGGACAATAAAAAGAACATGGTCTTCCCTGCCGGATTTCCTGGCATCGTTGAAATACTCGATCAGGCGGCGTGTTTTCCCCGATCCCGGCGGTCCCGAGAGAATTATTTTTTGATTTGTCTTCCCGATATCCTGCAGCATTATGAATGAATTATAGATGACACTGCCGCATTTGGGAAATCATGGCTTGAAGGGGTGGACAATAACTATGTGCTGGAAGCACATTACACGCTTAAACATGCGCTGGAAGCGCATGCCACAAAAAAACCGGTTAGAATCCAAGTGTAAAATAAATTCCGGATTCGGAGGCTGCTATCTCTCCCACACTCCATCCGCCCATTCATCGTCGATAGTTCCCCTTGCTTCCTCATACTCGTCCGCATCCTCATCGTCAAGGAAATGTTCAAATTCTTCTTCAGTCATATGTGTCGCGAGCCCTTCCTGAACCATGGCGAAAAGAAGCATGTCGGGACTGGCAAACGCGCCCGATTTTCCAAGCTGATCCTCAAGCATATGATGAGCCTTGATCGCGCGCGTGCTTGGATACACGCCATCCAGCAACCGTTCAAGCTCAAGGCTGTCGTCGTCCTCAAGCCCCCACTCGTTGGCGATACGCTCGAGAATCTCTCCGGCTGTGCCCGACAATCGCAGGGGATTTACCCGATCCGGGAATAACCCGCCTAATTCGATTGAGAAAATATCCTGTTCGTCCATCCAAACTCACCCCTGACGAATATTACCGATCTACATAATCCGCCAGATAATGCAGCGATTATTCTTCTTGCCCGTCCAGATACGACGCTTCTATCTCATTAAATAGCTCGATGGTTCTCAACGCTTCCTCTTCATCCAGAAGCTCGATCGCGAACCCCGCATGCACAATCGCCCAGTCGCCCACCTTCGCATGCGGAACAAGCGACACCGACGCATTCACGGAAATCCCTTCAATCGCGCATGTCGCCATTTCATTCTCGATCGCAACTATTTCCATCGGTATCGCAAGACACATTTTAATCTCCCCAAAACCTTACGCTTAACCTTACTGATATTTTACCCTAATACTACACTCTGGGCAGGAAATTTTTCAAAAAAATTCCTCTTTGATAATTTAGGATTCCGGTCTTGCTAGTATAGTTAACCTGTGCTATGAAACATACATGATCTACCCATGTTTTGAAAATAAGGTCGCCCTGATTACCGGTGGAACGCGCGGAATCGGGCGCCAGATTTCCGAACTCCTCGCAAACTCCGGATGTCACCTCGCGCTTGTGTACCGCCGTGACAAGCGTTCCGCCCAGGCCGCGGAATCCGAGCTGATTAAAAAAAATATCGCTGTCCACCTTATCCAGGCCGACATCGCAGATCCCGACCAGGTACCCGAAATTATCGCCAGCGTTTCCCAACGGTTTCAATCACTCGACTATTTTGTATCGAACGCCGTTTTCGGAACGTTGAAACCTGTCGGAGATTTCACCGCGAAACGTTTCGATGTCGGGATCAACGCGAACGCAAGATCTTACCTGCTTCTCGCGCAGGCCGCTGCGAATTTAATGGTGCCCCCCGGAACGGTCGACGATCCGTGGGAAAAACCGGAAGGCCCGCTGCCCGCGAAAAAACGCATGGTTGTGTTGTCAAGCCTCGGCTCGCAGAAATATATTCCCGGATACGCTGGGATCGGGGCAAGTAAAGCAGCGATCGAATCAATTACAAGATATCTCGCGGTGGAGCTTGCCGGACGGGGCATCGGGGTAAACACAGTCTCCGGCGGACTGGTGCGGACAGATTCCCTTAAAGCATTTTCAGAACATGAACAATGGATTCAGGAGCAGATCAAACGCACGCCCCTTGGCCGAACCGCGGATCCGGATGATATCGCGAAAGTTGTCATCTGGCTTTTAAGCGACCAGGCCGAGTGGATTACAGGACAGAACATTATCGCTGACGGCGGCCTGAGTCTGGTCTGAGACAAAATAATTTTACCTGCGCCACATGGAAGAATTTATCCTGACATCATCGGATGGCTTAAACCTTCACGGGGTAACCTGCGCTCCCTCGACCGAATCTAAAGCGTCTGTCTCCATCGTGCATGGGATCGGAGAGCACATCGGGCGATACGAAACAATCACGAATTACCTGAACCAGGCTGGCTACGCGACCGTCATGATCGACCTTCGCGGGCATGGAAAATCGGAAGGTAAAATTGGGCATTCCCCATCGTACGAAAATCTCCTTGAGGACGTCTCATTATTGCTGAATGAAGCAATACAGAGATTTCCCGCAATTCCGCAATTTCTTCTCGGACACTCGATGGGAGGCGCGCTGATACTGAATTATTGTCTGAAACGAAAACCCGACATCGCAGGAGTAATTTCGCTTTCTCCCGGACTTCGGACTTTTACTCCGACACCGGGGTGGAAAATAAGCCTCGCGCATTTTCTAAGATCGGTTTCCCCATCCATGACTCTCCATAACGGCGTGAAGGCGGAATATCTGACACGCGAAAAGAAAATCGTCGAAAAAACTCTGAACGATCCCCTCTACCATTTTAAAGTCTCAGCCCATCTGGGACTCGATGTGCTTGAACAGGGAGAATGGACGATCGAGCATGCAGATGAATGGGCTTTGCCGCTTCTCCTTATGCACGGCACCGGCGACCGTCTGACTTCCTGTGAAGCATCGAAAGAATTCGCGTCGCGCGCCGGAAAATCATGCGCATTGAAGCTGTGGGACGGGTTATATCACGAATTGCAGAATGAACCGGAGAAGGAAAAGGTGCTCGGTTTCCTTGTAGATTGGCTCAACGAGCACGTAAAAGTATCATGATTTCGATTTTTCGGTTAAAATTATGGTGCTATGGAGCTACGCGAACCATATGAACAACTGGCTATCCCTCCGACCCAATTTACCGAGGGCCTGAATTTTCCACCGCCGGAAAAAATCCGCATCTACGACACAACCCTTCGCGACGGCGAGCAGGCGCCAGGCGTGGTTTTTACTCCCTCCCAGAAATTCCACATTGCTGGCACATTATCGGAGCTGGGCGTACACATCATCGACCTTGGCTTCCCGGCGGTCGGTCCCACCGAATGGGCGACTTTAAAAATTGTAGTCGAAAACAAAAGATCGGGACGTTTAAGGCACGACCTTGAACTGGTGGTTATGTCGCGCGCGTTACCCGGCGACATCGACACGACCCTTCGAGTCCTCCAGGAAACAAACGTAGCCCCCGAAGAAATAACGCTTTTTATTTTTACGGCCGGATCGGACCTCCATGTTAAGTACAAGCTGGGCAAGATGCTTCTCAGGGTGAATGGCAAAGGTGAAAAAGAATGGCTTGATCTTCCGGTTCAGTGGTACAGGGACGCGAATAAACGTCTTTTCGCCGATGCAATCAAATACGCGAGAAGCAAAGGATTCAAGTCGATCGAAGCCGGTAACGCGGAGGACGGAAGCCGGGCGGATATCGATTACATCATCGAACTTGGCAGGGCTGCATTCGATGCCGGCGCGACTCGTCAGGCATTCCCCGATACTGTCGGGGTGTTCACCCCTGAAGCAGTCAAGCATTATATCAGCCGCCTTGTTAAGGAATTTCCCGGCACCGATCTTGTCGTCCATTTCCACAACGATTTCGACCTCGCCACAATCAATACCATCACTGCGATGAGCCTGGGGGCGAATATTCCAACCGTTACGCTTGGCGGAATCGGCGAACGCGCCGGAAACGCACCGCTTCATTCAGTCCTGGCAGCTTTGAAAATGCTGTATGGAATTACGATTCCTAACTTTCGCTACGACATGATAAAGGAAGCCACAATGCTCGCGAGCAGGTTGTCCGGAATTCCGCTTCAACCTCATGAGCCGATTGTTGGCTCGAATGTGTTCGCGCACGAGTCGGGAATTCACACCGCCGGAATCGTGATCGACTCGAGAATCTACCAGGTTATTCATCCGGAGGAATTCGGGTCCAGGAGCAGGTTTGTATTCGGCAAACACTCAGGCACGGCGATTGTCGGGCATGTGTTGAATCTGCATAAGGATGAGCTTGAAGCCGCGGAAGTCGAGATCACCCCCGACCTTATCAACCAGGTGTTGTACGAAATCAAAAATTTAAGGGAACAGCAGGCAGCGCTTCGGCGCGTTGAAAAACTTGTCGATTCAATCTATGAAAAAATGCTTCAGTTGGGGATCAGCGAACGCGATGTGGTCGAGCTTGCCAAACAGCTTGGCCGCGACAGGGGATCATCGGTGTCCACTTTCTGGTAACCTTTTCCAGTGAAAAACCCGACGCGAAGAACTATGGATTGGAGTGTTATCCCGTCGTCCTCCTATTCAGGACCAACCAGGTGAGTAGTGATGCGCATCAGGAATGTATCATAAGCATCCTCCTGAAACATATGTCGATTACCGCTGATATAAAGATTTCCCATACTGTCAAATGCTAGGCAGACGGCAGTACCACTATTGGAGCCTTCCCAGGTATTTTCACTAATTGGATTTCCCATGGCATCGCAAATGGTAATTGCCAGTTGTTCAGCAGTTATATCCCAGTATTCTGGCGCCACATTTGACCTTCCAGAATACTCCCGGAACAGGAGTAGTTTGTTACCATCAACCGGCAGGATTTCCCTAATCCTCGATGGAAATTCTGTGTCTCCATAAAGCCACTGGAAATTGAAATCAGAATCGAAACAGATGAGTTGATACCAGCCATAGCGATTCGATACCTGGACGTCCTCCGGAGATATTCTCATCCACGTTCCTGCATCATTGAACGAACCGCTAAGATAAATATTATTCAAGCTATCGAGGGCGATACAATCTGGAGCACGTGATTCAAATTGATGCGACAATACGCTGTTTCCGGATTTATCCACTTTCTCCAGAATGTACTCTTGCTGGCCGTAAAACCAGTAGATGTTATCTGATTGATCAATAACCATATTTTTCAGCAGTTGATCTTCTGGGTCTACCATCAGGGAACTGCAACCGTCAGTTGGCCTACTCAGGAGCCAGCGCAGATTGCCACCAAAATCGAAATTAAGTAAATAGACTGACTTTGCATATTGATCTCCCCGGCATTTTATTCCCGAAGGTTCACTCTGAGACATTTCAATTTCACCATAGCATTCACCGGCAAGGAAAATTCCACCCGAATCGGTAACTCGAATACAATTGCAGGCGTTTTCGTCGCTATTTGGCCAGTGGTTGCTGCCTCCCCAAACTTTTGCCCATTCAAAATTCCCATCACTGTCCAGTTTGATTAAAAATGCCGATGAGGCTTCGCTTGTGTGAATATCAACTCCCGAACCGGGATCAAGATCAACATTGCCTTCGAAAGAACCAGTCGCATATATGTTTCCTGACGAGTCCAGGGCAATATCAAAGACCTGATGCACCCAGAATTCGTCATTAGGCTGACTCCCCCAGTCGATAAATTTTACCAGATCGCCAGTCGGGGAATATTTAGCAATGAATCCACGATGTTCACCGTAGTAGTAATATCTGGAGGGATCCGGTCTTCCGTTCATAGTTAGAACGCCGGAATACATGCCGGCAAGATATGCGTAGCCGTCGTTATCGATTTCCAGATCGACAGACTTTACAAAACACTGGAAACTCGATCCCAGAGCTCTCGCCCAGTCTCCTTCCTCCGGCGTATCTTTGATGGTAATCGTTACTTCCCTATCGACCACTACTCCATCGGGAGGGGTTACAGTACATCGAACAGCCACTTCTGTGTCCGAAGGAACGTCATTCGGGGTGAATATGGTAGACGATGAATTGCGGCTGAATGAACCGGCATCGGGCGGAGTACATGACCACTCGAATACGATACTGCCATCTTCTCTTGAATGCGGATGGCTTCGGGTATAGCCACCTGTATGTTGCAATATAAGAGTAGTTGCCAAATTTTCCTCAATTACGGTTGGCGCACTAATTCTTTCAACCTTGATGGGGATGTACCATGGAATTTTGCCTTCATCCCACATTTCCTTGATATAGAGGATAATGAAGAGGGCGATAAATAATCCAACCCAGATCAAACAACCATTAGATTTCCTTTTCCTGTCAGGCATTGTATCTCACGTGTTGTTAGACACTTGACTATCGATAAAAGTTAGCGGAATTGTAACTTCAAACCTTTCTTCGACCCTGCAGCGCTTTTATTAAAGTAACCTGGTCCGCATAATCCAGTTCCGCGCCGATCGGAAGTCCGGTAGCTATCCGTGTTACCGATAATCCCGGAAATTTCCCGTGAAGTAAATCCGAAAGGTACCCCGCCGTCGCATCGCCTTCGACATCCGTATTTGTCGCGAGAATAATCTCCCTGATCCCCGCGTCCGAATCCTGAATTCTTTCGATTAAGGAATCGACAGACAGGTCTTCGGGAAGAATACCGTCGAGCGGGCTGATTCGTCCACCAAGCACATGATAAACCCCCCCGAAATCGTGCGCGCGCTCGATGGCTATAAGGTCAATCGGTTCCTCCACCACACAAATCTGCGACAAATCCCGCGACGCGTCCAGGCAGATCGCGCAGGGTCCAATTTCGGAAAGGTTTCCGCATACCGGACATGGAATGACCTTGTCCCTCATATCAGTTATTGCTACTGACAGAGCTCGCACATCCTCGAGCGGCGCTTCGAGAAGATGGAGCATCAAACGCTGTGCGCTTTTTGGACCGATCGTCGGGAGTTTCTGAAGTTCCTCCAGCAGACGTCGAACGCTATCGGGGAATAATCTGGACATTTCCTGCCGTTATTCCCCCTTTACATCATGCCGGGAATATTCATTCCGCCGGTAATGGACGACATTCTCTGCTGCTGAAGATCGCTGGATTTCGCAAGCGCCTCGCGCACGGCCATCAGGATCATGTCCTCAAGCATCTCATGTCCTTCGGTCAGAGCCTCGGGATCGATCGAGATTGAGAGCACCTCGCCCTGTCCGTTGACGACGCATTTGACCATTCCACCGCCGGTCGTATGCTCGATTCTCTCGTTCGCGAGTTCTTCCTGGATTCGCGCCATTTTCTCCTGCATTTTCTGCGCCTGGCGCATTATCGAATTCATGTCAAGACCCATAATTATCACCTTTATTTGTCCTCACCCCCTACCCCCTCTCCACAATGTGGAGAGGGGGTGCAGGGGGTGAGGTATTTCTCAAATCAATTCCCCGCTTCTTTCTCAAACTGATAGTCCGGAAATTCCGATACTATCAAATTATGTATCTGCCTGAGTTCCGGATCGGTCGGAACTTCCCGCGCAGCCCCTGTGAAAAGCGTCTGGCTTACCGGCTCCCCCGCGCTTCGTTGTTTATTTTTTTTTTGCCCGTCTGCGTCCGATTCGGATTCGGTTTCATCCTCCCCGCGTTCGCGCGCGATCCTGACAGTCACCGGTCTTTCAAGTACCTCTTCGAGCCTGTTGGTCAACTCCGTATGAAGATCCGGCTCGTTCAGAAGTTTAACCAGCAATCCCATGTTATACGGATATTTCAATGTCAGTTGAAGGGATTCGCCGGGAGCGCTTCCAACAACCGGCCATTCAGACGGGGGCGGCGATGGTTTCGCTTCGGCAAAAAGTATATATTCCGCAATCGACGCTTCGCGCACTGTCTCAAGCGCGTCCTTCCATAAAGCCTCCAACCCATCCGGAATTACAAGAAGACCCGAATCGGACTTTACCGACTTAGGTTTATCATCGACCTGTTTTACCTCCGGGACGGCCTGGTCCGGACCCGACGACTCGCTTCGACGCCTGCTTTTCATTGTCCTGCCGCCGGTCAGGCCCTGGCGTTCAACCGGTTTTGTTTCTTCCGGTTCCTTTTTTCCGGCCTCAGGAAATTTACGTATCTCAGGTTCCAATTCCTTTACCGGAGCCGTTGCCTTTATCGGCGACTCCTCAACATGCTGATGAAAAGCCTCTTTCTTCCCGAATTTCGCGGTAAGCCTCAAAAGCGAAATTTCGACAAGCAGCGCCGCTTCATCCTCATATTTGATATCCACTTCACATTTGGCAAGAAACGCGATGGTTTCATGAATTTGCCTTGGCTCAAGCCCGACAACCTGTTTGGAAATCGCAGCCCGTTCCTCATCCGGCAATTCCTGATGCTCCTTGACATCCAGATTGAGCACCGCGAACAAAAGATCCCTGAAGTGCAGGATCATATCTTTCAAAATCGAATCCGGCTCCCGTCCCGATTCCACAAGGTCCACAAATGTCCGACTCACATTTCCGGGGTCGCCAGCGATGATTTGCCCGCCAAGCTCCCTGATAGCCATCCGGTCGGGAATTCCGAGCACATCTCTGACTCCCTGGATTGTCAAGCCCTCCGGTTCGTACGCGATCGCCTGCTCGAGAACGCTTATACTGTCGCGAATACTCCCATCTCCCGCCCGCGCGATAAGCCTTAAAGCTCCCTCATCCGCCGGGACGCCCTCTATATCGCAAATCGATTTTATATGCCGCGCGACAATCGCGATCGGAATCCTGTGAAATGCAAAATGCTGGCATCGGGAATGGATCGTCGGAAGCAGCTTGCCCGGTTCGGTTGTGGCAAGGACAAAAACCGCATGCGGCGGAGGTTCTTCGAGCGTTTTCAGGAATGCGTTGAAAGCTTCCTTGGACAGCATGTGGACTTCATCGATTATATACACCATCATCCCGCCGGAGAGCGGAATCTGGCTCACCTGCGCGACAAGCTGGCGCATATCATCGACCGATCCATGACTGGCTGCGTCGATTTCTAGTACCCCCGTGACTCCCTCGGCGCCCGAACATCGCTCGCATTTTCCGCACGGCTCCCCATTATCGGGCGATTCACAGTTGATCACGCGCGCGAGAAGCCTTGCAACCGTGGTTTTGCCGGTGCCCCTTGGTCCGGAAAACAGGTAAGCCTGTCCGACCTTGTTTTGCTTCACGCTGTTCATCAAGGTGCGGACGACATGATCCTGCCCGATCACTTCGCTGAACGTCTTCGGACGGTAAGTTCTATATAATGCCTGGTATGCCATTTGACCGTTGCGCATCCATCCCGGTACATCCTGATGGAGATCGACCACAAGCGAGTATATCAATCAGCCTTTAACAGGTCAAAAATTACATTAATGTTAAGTAAAATTTTTTTTCAGCCGATACGACATTATAGAGTGGGGATAACCTGAATCCGGTTATCCTGTTTGGGCATTTCCATGGGATTCGGATTATTCCATGTATCTGTTTGACATAAAGTATATTTAAAATTAATATATAAATGCCCCTTTTGTTCCGGGGTTTTAAGGTTGAAGGAAACCTGAAAACAAGGAGCGCATCATTATGGTTCCACCTGCGTGGGCATGGATAGGTTTGATAACGCTGTTTCTGGCTTCGCTTGTCGTCATTATCTGGATGCTTGCTTCCAGAATAATCACTTTGCTTGAAACTTTAAACGAGAAAGTGACGTCTATAGAGAAAGAGGTCGCGCCGATCCTCAGGGATGTGGAGCAGACCCTTAGGAATGTCGAGCCTCTGACGCGTGAACTAGGCAATCGTGGCGACGAGATCGGAAAACTTCTTGCGAACTTCGAAAAAGTGTCCGATGATGCGCAGGCGACAACCGGCGCGATTCGCAATGGTATAGTCCCTCTTGCCCATTCCCTTGCCGGGCTTTTCGCGGGTTTTCAAGAGGGATCGAAAGTTCTTAGCGCGTTCACAAAATCAAAAAAAGATTACTGATTTGAAATAAAATTAGGAGATGAGATATGAGCGAAAATTCAGAAAATCGGAATTATGATTACGCGGGAGATGCAATGCGATGGCTTGCGGCAGGTTTCGGAATGGGTCTTCTTGTGGGAGGCGCACTGGGTCTCCTGCTTGCGCCAAAATCCGGACATGAAACCCGCGAGCAGTTAAAGGGGTTCGCTACCGACTTCGGTGATCGCGCGAAAGTTGTTGCCGGCGATTTCAGCGAACGGGCCAAAACCGCCGGCTCCGGACTCCGCGATCAGGCCACTACAACATACAGCCAGGTGGCGAGTTCAGCGACCGGCGCTGCGGGAGATCTAAGCAAAACCGCAAAAACTGTTTCGGCCACCATCACGGATGGGATTACCACGATTAAGGATGCCAGCACGCGATTCCAGCAGGCGGTCAAGGACGGTTATATCAAAAAGATGGAGGAGCTGGGAGGATCGGAGGCAGAGGCTTGCGAAGAGCCAATTGAAGAAT
>JAPKYR010000028.1 GCA_026394215.1 bacterium | reverse complement strand
CCGCGTCCACGGCGGCGAGATCGGTGGGATCGACGAGCAGGAAGCCGCGGAATTAATCAAGGGCATGAGGACGCCGGTGGTCGCGTTTATCGGCGGACGGACGGCGCCTCCGGGCAAGCGCATGGGTCACGCGGGCGCGATTGTGAGCGTCAAAGGCTCAACCGCCGACGCGAAGGTGGAAGCCTTCAAAGCGGTGAATGTCCCCGTCGCGGACACGATTCAGGAATTAGTGGATATGGCGGTAAGGGCGTTGTAAAAGTAAAAAGATATTACCAATCAGCAATCAATCGTAACCCGGCAGTTATAAGCCGGGTTTTTGAAGTATTTATTTAATTCCCGGCAAATTAATTGTCGGGCTACTTATTGGAAAGAGAAGGTACATTCCAAAGAGGTTGATTTTATTTTCAGAATCTCATACAATTTACTATATTTTATATTTTAGTACACAATACGCAAAAAGTATATGGAGGAAATTACATGGTAGACGGTCAACAACGAAACCACTCCCTTATTCAAATGCAAATAACTGATGAAGGAGGAGAATCTGCCTGGTCAACTGGAAATGCAAAAATTGAATTAATGTCTCCCTTAAAATTAATTAAGGAGGATCGAACTGATATCGGCTCTACATGGTTAATAGGGATTGACATCGATGCATTGAGAAGAGAATTAGAAGGATTATTACCGCGATAATAATTATTAGGTTATGATTTTAACCCATCAAATTAGCAAGTAGCCCGGCAATTCATTTGCCGGGTTGTTGACATATTTATTTAATTCCCAGCAAATGATTTGTCGGGCTACTTACTACTTGCTTTCATGATCGACATTCACAGTGAAGTACTTAGCAGGAATGTTTTTCTCACAATGCTTATTGAAGCTATCTGCCAGATTAAACAATAGCTCACAAAGGTGATGTATTTCTTCTCGTGTGAAATTAATCCTATCCCAAGGTAATAGCGTCAAGTTCCCATTGCTTTGCTTAATAGTGATGCTGCTTAGTCCTGCGCTATCGAACTCCCTTTTATCAATTTTGGCGCCATGATGGTGAACACAGTTCCGCAAAAAAACGTGTTTCTTTATGTCTCCTTTTACCTCGCTACTCAGCGCATAGTCGACAGCCTTAAAGAGTTTATCTATTTTTTCGGGGAACGATTCGCGCTTATAAGTCAGCCAAATATCAGATACAAGCAGTTGTAATTTAAACCTAGGATCATCAGCAAATTCATCATCCTCATTGTTAGGCATGTAAAATACTTCGCGCAACTTGACTTTAGTGCATTTAAGCTTAATTTTTGATTTACTCCCAGAATGTACGGCTGCCAGAAGTAACTGCAGATAACATTGATCCAAATATTCTTGGAGAGCACCAATTAGGAGTCCCTGGGTGTGGATCAGCAGGCTACAGCTAATATTATTAGCAATGGGATCAGAGCCGTTTTCATTGAGGTGATCAAGGCTTTGATCCAGTTCCTGAAGAATTGCACTTGTTTTACCTTTTAATCGCTCACTTGCGTCTTCAGTAATACTACACGCTTTATATTTCAATATCTCAATATTCCAGTTGTGTTGAGTAAGAGGTCCATATTCTAATGGGCGATCTGAAGCTATGAAAGATATCCCATTGTTCTTCTGCTTTACGTGCCACAAATATCTCCCTAATGTATCTTCTATGCCAAGATCGACGAATGGAGGGACCCAGATAACACATATCTCTCCATCACCTTCCCATCCTGCCTGAAGGAAGGCATTACTTACTCTATGAATTTCATCTTTTAGGTCAGAACCGTCTTTATATACATCTTCTGGTTTTTTCGAAAAACTAAGATCATCAAGAAAAGTATATTGGTAGATATGATACTCATCAATATACATTGTAATCACATCCTACTATAATATATCTTGGTGAAAATTTATGGATTAAATCGTGCGATGAATATATCTTCATAACCATCGGAAGTCAGGATTGTCTCGTTCGGCTCGCCCGGTCCGAATGTGGATGATTTAAAAAACTGTCCTGTCCCGACAGTCGAATTGTCCGAAAGTGCCGTTATTCCAAAGCCACGATCATCACTAGTAGAAGCTCCTCCAGCGCGTTTTACCCATGCGAGTGTACCGTCCGGGTTATAATGCGCGATGAAAATATCGCTATAACCGTCGGAAGTCAGGTTTGTCTGGATCGGCTCTCCCGGGCCGAATGTGACAGACCCACAAAACTCTCCTGTTACGACTGTTGAATTGTCCGAAAGCGCTGTGATTCCTTCGCCGCGTGCTCCTGCTACACTCTTAGCCCATGCCAGACTCCCATTAGCATTATAACGCGCAATGAAGAAACCGCCATTCAAGACTATCTCGTTCGGCTCGCCTGGTCCAAAAGTGGCTGATTCTCCTAACCATCCCGTCACGACAGTCGAATTGTCTGAAAGAGCCGTGATTCCACAGCCGTTTTCAGAAGACCCTCCTCCAGCACGTTTCGCCCAGGCGAGTGTGCCTTCCGGGTTATAACGCGCGACGAAAATATCGTTGCCACTAGCGGAAGTTAGGATTGTTTGGTTCGGCTCCCCCGGCCCGAATGTGGCCGATCCATTAAACTCTCCCGTCACGACTGTCGAATTGTCAGAAAGCGTCGTGATTCCATAGCCCCCATCATTGTAAGATATTCCTCCTGCACGTTTCGCCCAGGCGAGTGTACCGTCTTGGTTGTAACGGGCGATGAAAATATCCCGACTTCCTACGGAAGACAAGACTGTCTGGTTCGGCTCACCCGGTCCGAATGTGGCTGAATATTCAAACACTCCTGTCACGACTGTCGAATTGTCCGACAGTGTCGTGATTCCATTACCCCAATCATCTCCAAGACCATAAAATTCTCCTCCTGTGCCATCCGGGTTATAACGCGCGATAAAGATATCTTCTCCTCCATCCGAGGTCAGGACTGTCTCGTTCGGCTCCCCCGATCCGAATGTGGCCGATCCATTAAACCCTCCTGTCACGACTGTCGAATTGTCCGAAAGTGTCGTGATTCCTAAGCCCTCTTCATAGTTATTTCCTCTTCCGGCACGTTTCGCCCAAGCGAGTGTGCCATCCGGGTTGTAACGCGCGATGAATGTATTGCAACTTCCAACGGAAGTCAGGACCGTCTGGTTCGGCTCGCTCGGTCCGAATGTGGCCGATCCAGTAAACCATCCTATCACGACCGCTGAATTGTCCGAAAGGGAGGTGATTCCATATCCATTTTCAAAATATGTTCCTCCGGCGCGCTTCGCCCATAGGAGATTTCCGTCTCCTGTTTGCCCTTCTGCAACTTTAACAATGTAAGTTTGATACGCTTTCAAATCGAGCCATGGCTTTCCTACCGGATCATTCTCATTCGCCTCAATACTAACCAGACATGGATATTCCCCAGCCGATGCAAGCTTTGAATTAGGCAATATTACTTCGTAAATAGAATAGGTTGGCTTATCACTGTTCCATATAGCGGCAATTGTTCCATCAAAAAGTTCAGGGCACTCCACTACCGGATTATGGTGAGTATCTTTGCCTTGCCAGTCAAACACATCGATCCATAATTTCGTCTGCCCCCCCTGGTCGGTTAGACCTCCGCCGATTTGTACTTCAGTGACGCCAATCTTCCAAGGCTCCGGGCAATTCGCGTTGAGATCGAAATCTGTAAGGGGGTCATTGACTGGTGAATTTATCGGCGTCCACCAGTTCGCATCGACAGCGTAGCCCATGACAAACGGGCCGGTCGGGAGTTTCAGGGAGTAAGTTTGAACATCAACGCCGGACGAATCGCCGAAGAATGCGTTACGGTTATTCGCGGGAATATCGGTTATGAAATATTTGTAACCATTGATGTCGGAATTCGGAATTGCGGGAGTCGCCATATTTCCCGGATAATATTTCTGCAAATCGCCCACCGGCGCGGTAATTGTAGAGCCGTTATATAAAGCCGTGTAGCCGTCTGCGTTTAATAGCGCGCCGTCGCCGAGAGTCGGATCGGATATCGATTTTCCCGCGACCGGAAATTCATGGCTTCCCTGAAACATCATGATGCCGCGGACATCGAAGACTGAATAGAACAGATAGTCGAACGGATGATCGATCTGAATATCGACATCCAGATAACCCGGCTGAGGGACATTAAATCCGACGATCTTGAAACAATTCGTGCATGGACCGTCCTCGAGGAATTTTAGAATGTTGAGATGTATCTCCCCTTCCCTGACCGGGACTATCTCAAACTTCGGCCCGTCGGGGGCTTCCGGATCGACATAAATAAAATTGTACGAAAGCAGATAATGGCTATTACCGCTGGAATTCGAGGCTGTATCGGCGCTACCTGTGAGCTCCGGGATGGAGGGTGTCTCATCTGGTGCAACTGGCTGTGAACCATGTCCCGCGCAGCCATAGAGGAGTACCCCTGTGATTGCCAGAAGAAGGAAAATACGTGAAGAAAAAAACATCTCAATGACCTCCTTGAATGCCTGACTTCGCTAAAAGAATTATATCATTAATTTACTCTTGAATCTGCATTAAAACCAAAGTCATTGAGTATATAATCGAATCTTTAGAATCAGATAAATAAGTGAACATGGCAGACCGCTTGCTGACGCGCGCGGTTCTGATACGGTGATAGCCCTTACCAGCTATTAGTTTTTACTCCCCCAGCCCATCGAGCAGATATTGCACCGCGTAGTTTAACTGATCGTCGACTCCGTCGCGGATGTGGTTCAGATCGTTCACAACCCTGATGTCCGGATCGACGCCCATGTTCTCAAGATTTTCACCAATCAGATCGTACCAGCCCTCCATGGGGAGCCGGATACTGGCTTGCCCGTCGATAAGGGCGTATTCCTCGGTTCCGATTACCGCGCCAAGTGTGGATTCGCCGATGATTGTGCCGATACCCAATGTCCGGAATCCAGCGGGGAAGATTTCAGAGTCCGACGCACTTCGTTCATTTATCAATAAAACTGTCGGCTTGCCCCACCTCTGGTTAGGCTGCTGAATCATTTCCGCGTCGCGCGGTTGCGACCATCCGAACTGCGGGCGGGAAAGGATATCAAGCAGAAATTCATGAATATTCCCGCCGCCATTCCATCTGATGTCGATAATCACGGCTTCCTTGTCGTAGTTATCCTCGAACATTTCGCGCGCGAATCTTTCAAGAGGGCCTCCGCTCATAGAGCGTATGTGAACATATCCGACCCGTCCGCCCGATAATTCATCGACCGTCGCGCGAGTTTTCTCGACCCACGCTTCATACGCAGCGGTCGACCATCCGGGATATATTCCGTAGTCGCGGCCACGTGAAACCGGGATTATAGTTACCTCGCGGGAATTGGTTCCATCCTGACTCGAAGCTACAGTCAGCACAGTTGATCTTCCGACCGCATTATCGAGAAGGGACCAGTAATTATTTTCCGTAGATACTTCAGTGCCGTTTATCGCGAGAACCCATTCGCCGACATTCACGCGGGATTCATCGTAATCGGCAGGCCCTCTCGGAAGAACATAATTTACCAGTAAACCGGATCCGGATGTAGTCGGATCGAATTCAAGGCCGATTTCGGCGATATCCGCTCCGATCCCCTCATTGGAACCCGGACCGTACGCGTTAAGGTGCGACGCGTCCAGCTCACCGAACATCATTTTTAATAAAGTGCTGAATTCCTCGCTCGTGGCTGCTTCCTCGACAAGGGGGGCATACAGGTTCACGATTCCATCCCAGTCATAACCGTGCATATTCTCGTCGTAGAAATAATCCCGGAGCAATCGTCCGGCCTCGCAGACCATCTCGCGACGTTCAGCGTTCAGATCGACCGTCAGACGCCCGGTTGTCGGGACCTGGACTGTCGTCCCGCTATCCTTGGGCCAGTAATAAACCCGACTATTGACATAGTACAGGACGCCCGACCCGTCCGGGAGCCACTCGATATCATCGGGACGGTCGGGAAGTGTAGCGATCTGCGTCGGGCTTCCGCCTTCCGATCCCACTTTCCACAAAGCCCAGTTTCCAATAACATTCGACTCGAAAATATATATCGATCCATCCGGAGAAATAGCCGCATGTTCGCTGCCGTTCTGAATCTGCGCAATCTGGCGCACGCGTTCGTCGATCCGGTCGAAATCGATTTTTACTTCAATTCCATTTTCGGTTTCATCGCTGTCCGGATTTTCATTTTCGGATGTATCGGCATTGTCGACGGAATTTTCATCCGGAAGTACGATTGAATCCGATGATGGTTGCTGAGAATGCTGAAGGTCGATAGTGTAGAGGCGTCCTCCCGACCACCACCAACCGTAGCCCTCAAGCCCAGCCGCAAAATCGCGCCTGCTTAAGAAATAAATCCTCTTACCGTCGGGAGTCCATCCGCCGAAAACGTCGTTGTCGTGATGTCGGGTGATATTAACCGGCTCCGCGCTGCCATCGGACGGGACGACAAAAATCTCCCCGTTATAAGCCTCGTCGGTTCCGGTGTACGCGATCCATTTTCCGTCGGGCGACCAATCGAACGGACCGATTGACGGGAAGAACACGAATAAATCCTCCGCGATAACTTTTCGCTCCATAGTCTGGAGGTTCAGGGTCACCAACTGATCGTTTCCATAATAAAAAGCCAGCATCGATCCGTCGGGTGAATAGTGCGCGTCGATTTCATCTTTCGGAGTGTCGGTAAGGCGCGTCCATTCGAAAGTCCGTAAATTAATTTCATAAAGCTCAAAATTGCCGTCTTTGTCGCTTGATATTACGACACGGTCGCCACTGGGATGCCATGCGACATACTGCTCGCGCGATGGCGTCTCGGTGACGCGAATCGCTTCCCAGTAACGTTCATCGCCAAGCGGGGTGGGTGCGTCAGGATCGTGAAGGGGGATCATGAAAAGTTCCCCTCTCACAATTACCGCGAGGTTCGTCCCGAGGGGGCTTACTTCCATTTCCGAGACATTGTCGTTGATATCGAGCCTGATTTCCTGCGAGTGTTTCGGTTCGCTCTGGAGATCAAGGTCGAAAGTCAGTGGAGCGTTGTATTCACCGGTCGTTTCATTGAAGCCGATAAAAACAGCACCGGGCGATCGGTATAGTCGGTCAACCTGATGGGGGCCTCGCCCGACCCAGGTTTCATCCAGACATTATCGCAACCAAGCTCGCGGTCGGAGACGAAATAAATATTGCCGCCATAAACGCAGGGCCAGTTGTCGTTTCCGTTATATGAATTCTCCACCCATGTCATGTTCTGACCGTCGATGTCCATCGAATACAAATCCGTATCGCCGGAACCGTTGTAGTAGCGGCGTGTCCAGTCGTAAATCCCGCGCGAGACGATAATCTTCGCGCCGTCGGGATAGAATCTCGCGAAAAAATTCCTGCTCGTGTCGTTTGTCAGCGCGCGTTCCAGGCCGCCATTGATATCCACATCGTATAAATCGTAGGAGAAAAGATTTCTTGCGCTCATGAACATGATGCGGGAACCGTCGGGACTCACGTCCTGCACGATATCGCCCGCGCCGTTCCATGTGTGGCGAGTCGGTTCACCGCCAGAAATGAAAACCGAGTACACATCGTCGTTACCATCGCGGTTGGATGAAAATGCGAGGCGTTCGGATGACGGGAACCATGCGGGATCGTGATCGTACGCGACATTGTCTGTAACCCTTGAGCACCGTCCGGAATCGACATAGGCGACCCAGATATCACCCGACCATGTAAACGCGACTTTCATTCCGTCGGGGGAGATACGGGCGTCGAAAATTCCGAATCGCCCGTCGTCGAGGGCATTTACTGTAGTCGATAAGAAAAAGATTATTATCGAGATAAAAAGAAATAGAGTACGGCTGACAATGGATCGGCGCATGAGCGTTCCTTTCGGTAATGGCATGGAATAATGTTGATGGGAAGTATTATAGCAGTGTTTTTAAATAACTGGATGGGGTTTTGCGTTGACTAGTTCTAAGTCACGTTCCGAACTCATCTAGTATTTCGGAAACAGTGCGGGTGGCGCCCACAAACCTTCGCACCTCGAACACTATACAAGATTCAAGGTTATCTCGGTGCTACCGTTTGTGGGCGCCACCGCTCTTTGTATTGTATTCTTGTCATTTGGCGGATGTGTTACGAATTCTTCTCCCAATCCTCTTTGTACAGCACAAAATGATGGCAATCGATCGGCTGCCCGTCATCTTCCCACCATTCCTTTTGCGCGGTGCCCTCAAGTTTCATGCCGATTTTCCCCGCGACACGGGCGCTGGATATATTACCGACAATAATCCCCGCCGTGATTCGTTCAAGCCCAAGCTCTGTAAAACCATAGCGGATCATCTCCCTGACCGCTTCGGTCGCGTAGCCTTTGTTCCAGTGCTTCGATCCGATCCAGTACGCGATAGAGGCTTTTTTGTGGTGACGCTCGGCGCGAAACCAGATCGAGCCGATAAGTTCCTCGCTTCCTTTAAGGAAAATCAGCAGTGTGACATGCCCGTATGTGTTCTCAGTCCATGACTGATTTTTGTACCACTCATGCGCGTCCTCAATCGTGAACGGATATTTAATGTGCGCCGAGAATTGCGATATGACGGGGTGATTGATCGGCTCTACCATATTTTCGAGGTCGGAAAATTTCGGCGTGCGAAGGATCAGGCGCTCCGTTTCCATATGAATTGGTACCTTCTCCTCGGGAGGCCAGTCGGATTTCAAAATCGCGTAATGATGCATATCGACCGGCTTGTCGTACTTGATAATTTCTTCCCTCCCGGTGCCTTCATGCTTCATGCCGCATTTTTCCATAACCCTCGCGCTCGCGAAATTCTCCGCGAAACACAAGGTAAAGACCCGATTCAGCTCGACCTCCTCGAACGCGTACTTTAGTATGCGTTTCATCGCTTCGGTGACGATACCCTTGCCCCAGTGATCGACCGCGCACCAGTAGCCGATTTCGGCTCTTTTGAAACGAGGCTTGATGCCCTCGAGACCGATTCCTCCCACCAACTTTCCGGTATCTTTAAGGAAAATGAGAAATCGGTGTTCAGATTCACGGGTTTTGGGATCGCGGGAATTAATAATGTATCCTTCCGCATCGGATATTGTGTATGGATATGGGATCATCAGCGTGGTTTTAGCGATTTCCGGATGGTTGATGGTCGCGGCGAGTGTCTCGGCATCCTCCAATTCGGGCAGGCGGAGAATCAATCGTTCTGTTTCAAGTCGGTCGGTCATTTTCATAGCGGTAAATGTTATCATATCGATGGAGTTAAAATCATTACATAAATGCCATGGACGAAGCCAGTTACAAGCCCAAAAATCCGGAGCGTGCAGTAATCGCGATGGGGAGCAATATCGAAGACCGCTGGTCGTATCTTCAGAAAGGGCTCGATCTATGGCGTAATTCAGGCGGAGTGAACGTTCTCGCGGTCAGCTCAATCATCGAAACTAAACCTGTCGCAGAACACGGCGAAATTTTCGATCTGGATTTTCTCAATTTATGCTTCGTGTGCGATGTAACCCTCTCGCCTTTGGAACTCATGGATCTTTGTCATAAAATCGAGAAAAAATGCGGGCGGGATCGGGATCGTGAGAAAAAGAGTGGGAACCGGGATCGTACGCTGGACTGCGATATAATTTTTTACGGCGATCGTGAGATTGTCCATACATCTCCCGAACTGATTATCCCGCATCCCAGATGGAAGGGTCGGGATTTTGTAGTGAAGCCGATGATGGAGCTGAGGGAATATTTGACGGAATGGCAGGCTGGGCGAATATAAAACAAATCCCGGGTAGCAGCGACCCTCCGCTGACGCGTCGGGCTAGCAGCTACCGGGATTTGTTAATCCGGAATTTCCGCCGGATAAAATACACTCAGCAGATCCGCAGGCTCACTCTCGTGCAGGACGAACATTAAATTGCCGTTCGGACCCACATAGTCGCTGCCCTCGATACGAAGCGGCGTTCCGGCAATATTCCGGATGTTTCCGAATGACCCAATCGGATCTCCAAGCTCGGTGTACTTTTTGATAAGCGGTTCGCGGGTCGAGAGGATATCGAGAATATAGAAATCATTGTCGGAATCGCGAGAGATATCTTTCGGATCGTTGAAACCGTCCATTCCGTCGGACTGCACACCGCCCCACTGGACATCGGGATCGTTCACAAGCACGCCTTCCGATTCGCGCCAGACCCTCTGGACGCGGAATTCGTCGCACTGTACCCATTGATGCGGCTGAGGCTCGAGGTCTTCATACAATCCACCGCCCTCGATATAGTACACCCAGTTCATCGTGATATTCCCGCACTCCGCGCCCCTGACATGGGCGTATACAAACGAGTCCGGATTGCATCCACGGTACAAATTGCCGTAGATGTAAACGCTATATCCTGGAGGCTCATAAAATCGCCATTTCATGTACGTGCCC
>JAPKYR010000111.1 GCA_026394215.1 bacterium | reverse complement strand
CCTCATCCTGCAGTATCGGGAGAAACAGATTTACTCAACTCAATTATATCAATCCATTAGGATACGTAGAGCGAGGAAAATATGAAGAAATTCATGATTTTTCTCATAGCAGTTTTTGTAGGTGTCGTTTCCGGTTGCGCGACTGGCGCGGTCTCTACCAAAATGGTTCCCCATGATTACTCAATTCAAAAAAAACAGCCTTATGTAGTAGCGGTTCAAACAAGTGGAGGCAAGGAAACCAATCCCGCCTGGATGTCTCAGATATCCAGTGAGGCATTTAAGGGGGCATTGGTAGAATCCATAAACAAGTCCGGCGCTTTCAGCACAATCGTAAAAGCCGATCACGCTGATTACATGCTCGATGTAGATATTGTTGATCTTGCCCAGCCGTGGGGCGGATTTAACATGACCGTCACGATGACTGCAAAATGGAAGCTCACGAGCCTCAAGGATAAGACGGTCAGATTCCAGGAGAATATCACTAAACCTTATACGGCCGCATTTGGAGAAGCCTTAAGCGGGATGGAAAGACTGAGGATGGCTAACGAAGGTGCAGCACGTGAAAATATCAGAGAAGGCCTGAAAAAGTTATCGGAACTACCCCTGGCCGCGGAATCGAAAGTCGATTCCGCAAAGCAGCCTTCGACAGGGACTTCATTCGCGGTAGAAAAACCGGTAGCTTCAGTATTAGCCAAGAAAACAGAAGGTGCTGCGCCATTGCCGGTCAGGGCGGAGGAGACCACCGCGGCGCCAACGGTCAAACCGGAGCCGATTCCGCAGAATATTCAGCGGAGCGGATACACCCTGGAATACGAGACGATGGTTTCCAGTCTGACGAAGGGCGACTTCGATTCCGCCTTTACACAAGCCGACACACTATACCAAAAATCCCAGAAGACCGACGGGGCCAAACAAAACAAGTATCTGTCTTTGCTGGAAAGAGGCAAGGTGGCCTTAGCTGCGAGCAAGTTCGATCAATCTATCGCTGATCTTCAGGAGGCGGAAAAAAGATTCCTGACAATAGAAGGAACAATATCATTAACAGAGGGATTCGGTTCTATACTGACTGATGATACTGCGATGGAATATGAGGCTGAAATGCATGAAAAATTAATGATTAGTCCATATTTAATAATTTCATATCTCAGCAAAGGAGATTTTAATGGGGCAATAGTCGAGCGAAATCGGACCATCACTAAAATTAATCAATACATAGAAGAGAAACCAGACGAAAGGGCATACCTTGAAAACCCATTCGCACGATATCTGACAGCTATCATGTATGAAATGGAAGAGAAGAAAGATGATGCAAAAATCGAGTACAAAAAGCTGAAATGGGATCAGGAAATTGTCAGGATAGACAGCAAGAAGGGTAAAACAACCGATCTGGTGATTTTAGTGGATGTTGGATTAGCTCCTCAGAAATTCCAGAGAAAGTGGGGTCCTACGCCGATCCCGGGAGTCGGAGTAGTAGGATTTGCATATGCCGAATATGCGCCGACACCGACAGAAGTCACAGCGTGCAACATTTATCTTGATGGAAAACCCATCGGGAATGCGAAACTCCTGTATGATCTTGAGAATACGGTCATTACACAATATCAGAAGAACAAGCCTGCCTTACAAGCCAAAATTGTAGCCAGAATGACTGCTAAGGCTGCGACACAATTCGCGGCGAAGATGGCTGCAAAAGAGGTCTTGAAAAATATTCCCTTCGCATCATTATTTGCAAATGTTGCAATAGACGCAGCAGGTGCGGCATGGATGGCTGCAGAGGAGGCAGATCTTCGGGGATGGCTGTCTCTGCCGAAACATATAAAGTACATCAGGGTTGATGGTCTTGAACCTGGTGAACACACGATCAAGATAGATTACGGATGCGGTGTGGAGACGAAGAAAATCAAGGTGGAAAAGGACAAGGTAAGTATCGCTTATTTTGCATATGCAAAGTGAGGGTGACGGGCAGGAGAGGATTCATCATATAATCGAGGTAATTGCAAAACGATTTGTCATCCCCGAATGCCTTT
>JAPKYR010000074.1 GCA_026394215.1 bacterium | reverse complement strand
GATGCGAACGCAATGCGAACGCATAGCGAAGGAAAACAACCCCGACTGTGATTCCAAGGGGTATGAGAAAAATTATGCGGGTCAGCGCGGCAAGTCTCGACGGAGTAAACACAACGATAAGCGCAAGTGGGATAAAAAGCGCGCCTACGGGATATTTCGTCCCAGCGCCAAGACCGATCATTATTGCTGAGATAATCGCGGTCCAGAAAATTTTTCTATCCGACTCGCTTGTGCTTCCTTCCCCGGCACCCTTAATAGACATATACAGCCTGTCCATGAAAAATAAAGCTGCGAGAAAGAAAAATTCCGATGGGATATCAGGGGTGATGAATCGCGAATGTCGGACTATGATAGGGTGAAACGCGAGCAATGCAGACGCCAGTAGTGCCATGTTGTCAGGGAAGAACCGTCTCGAAAAGATAAACATCATCCAGATCAATCCCGCGCTGAACAGGACTGTCGTCAACCGTCCAAGGTAATAAAATCCCGACGGATTGCGAAGGGTATACGAGATAAAACGGTCGCCCTCGGGAAAATCAGCAAGCTCGGGGTTTTCCCATGCACCCGTAATTTTACCAATCTGGAACCAGACCTCGTATTCAAAACCGATAAGGTAAAACTGGAGGCTTGGCCAGTGAAACGCGTGTGGATTCCATTCCCCTGTTGCGACCCCGTACTCCGCACGCGAAACCACAACCGGCTCATCGGGATGGAACTGCTGAGGTAAGCCAAAATCAAGCCCCCAGAGTCGGATAGCGACCGATGCAACGATAATCAGAATCAGTACGGTTCTTGTAGAGATTCCCGATTTCCGGGATAATTTCGTAATATCCGACTGGTCGCCCATGGTTTAAAAGGCAATTTACTCTCTACCTCTCTCCCCCCACCACTTTTCCCATCCTTCCGCGTCTTTATAACTCTCCCCAGTGATATCTTTCAGCGCTTTCATCATAAAATTCGACGTTCTGATCCTGACCGTGTTCTCATCCTTCTTCATCAGGCTTTTCGGAAATCCATAGGGTTTATTCGCGACCAGCGTGTCGATCAAAAATTTTATTCCCTTATCGTTCCTGACATTTCTGCAAATTTTCAGCGCAGCGGGCATATAATCGGAGAAATAATTCGCGCGTTCGAAGATCGTATCCATCGCGCGCTCCGATCCGATCTCCGCGAGCGCCATCGCCGCTCTCGGACCATGCTCGGTGTCGAGTAGGAAAATAAGATCATCGACAACAGGCTCACCCATCGCGACCAGCGTGCTCATCACTTTCGGACCGAGTTTCGAATTTCCCGTCAGTTTCATGAGCCGGATGAGCCATTCTACAAACTGGGGAGATTTTGTAAGAGCCGCGATCGATAGCACCTCGAAATCGGCCTCGGAGATGAATTTATCCGGCGACTCCGACATTCCGCGCATGCTGAGCGTCGATTCGAGATGCAGCACGAGGCGTTCGAGCCTCTTAATTGTATCTAAATTACTGAATTGCATATTCGATAAATATCCCGTGAGTTGAAATCAATTAGGTCATCATTATACTCCAGTAATCCGAAAGTAGCAGCGTTTTATTTCCCCGTCGCCACCCAACCAGCCGTCTCTGGCAGATGAAAACTACCCGATTAGACATGGCGTGGAATGGCTGAAATGAGTATAATAATCAACCTGTAAATGCGGATTGGACTTATGATAAGATTAAAAATCGGTGCATATTTTGTAATATCAGCATGGTTTTTCATGCTTGCGGGGATGGCGACCCTGACCGTGAGTATTTCATTTGCGCAGGATGAGCTGAATCCTGGTGATACCGGAACAGAACCGCCGGAAGTTCCGGTTTCAAGCGGCTCTGCGTTCGATTTCTCCAATTCAATGCAGACGTCGGTGGTCGAAGGGCTTCCATGGATTGAAAATATTATTGCGAGCCATTACGGAAATTCGTCAGGCTCATGTTACGGGGGCTACGGAAATAAGCTATATCCCGGCACAGATTATTTTGTGGCGCTTCCGGCGAAAGACGATAGCCTGGACTACCTCGGCGGACTTCTTGGATGCAGGATGTCGAGATGCGGGGAGGCTCAACCGACCCTCGACGAGCTTCTGAATCAACTGCAACCTGAACAGGAGCCACGCGGTGAAAATTTCTGTTTCTGGCTGGGGGAAAGTGCTCGGGAAAGTGCTCCCATTATTGACGGATGGGTAATCGAAGGATCTGAAGGGGAGGGGCTGTTCAGGATTCTCGAGATAAAACCGGCAGGGCGGGATGGTCCGATTCTTGAGGCATATGTGGGCGATGTCGGGCCGTGGAATCAGGACGATCCATATTGGGAGGATTATTCCCGCCCGGATGCGGAGGACGGGATCGATTCGCACGGAAGGACGACAAATCGCGC
>JAPKYR010000059.1 GCA_026394215.1 bacterium | reverse complement strand
ATCTAAAATCGAAAATCGATCCGATGCAATAATATCCTGAAATAGCTGCTGCCGGATAACAAATAATCACAATTCTACGTGATTATTAAGCTGCGCATAGCGAGCAGCCCGGGAAACAAATTTCCTTAATAAATTCATGGCTCCATTGTTCTAAGATTTCCCGGGCTACATGCTGTAATATCAGACTGAAATTTAGTATCTAAATAAGGTGTACAGGTATATTGCTCTTGCTCTATTATTATGCCACAATGTCATAGCGTTCTTCCAAAAAATCTATCCTTCGCCAGGAGGTCATCCAAATGTTCGGTTACAGAATAAATGCTATCTTTGTAGCGATTGCGGTGTTGTTATTTCTCATCGGCTGCTCCGGTAATGGAAATCCCGTTGAGCCTTCAGATCCCTGGAATTTAACCCCCCAGGGCGAGTCGGTCGGCTCCAACAATCAAATGCTGGGATACTGGCATATCAGCCTCGATCCCGAAACCATGACCGCCGATATCACCCCCCTTCGCGAGGCGATGTTCACATTCAATGTGACGCGCCTGCTTCAACCCCCGGCTACAATGATAAATATGATCACCCTGACACTCGAACCCGGAAGCGATCCCGCGAACGGTTTGTTCGTGGTCGATATAAATATACGCCACCCGTACAGCGGGATGAATATATTTAATGTTTTCGACATGCGCGGAATTTTCATGTCGAATGGGTCGGTGACCGGAATCCATGATCTATCGGTTTATCGAACCGGACCCGGCGACACAAGGCTTCTTAATCCCGACGGATACACCCGCTTCTGGAATCCTACCGAATTCACCAACTATGGAACCATATTCGGATTCACTGGATGGAACATCGCGCCTCCGATCGGACCCTCATCGACCATCAACCCATATAAATATTTTGCCGACGGACTTTCCGATGTCGCCCCTGTCGAGAGTCTTGATCCCGCGACTCGCGGCATTTTCAAAGCGGGCGGTATCAATTCGCGACGTTACGAAATCCAGTTCAAAATGGACGGAGATAATATAGTTTTCGATTTCAATTACTCCGTCGACGCGAGCTGGTCGGCTCCAAATCCTGCATACGCTCCCGACTATCCCCCCGAAGCTTTCGACCTTTCCGCGAATGTCCAGGAGCCGTTCTTTTTTAAGGCTTCCGATTCCGGTTCGACCGCTTATTATGTGGACGATAGTAACAGTGGTGGGAATTTCAAATTCGACCTCGAAATTTTCGACCGTCAGGCAAATATGCGGCCCGGCGGCGTCCCGAGCGAGATTTCCACGATATGGATCGAAAGCGACGCTTTGAACGCTCCGGTCGATGTATTAAGTTCAGCCACAGTATCGCCAGGTTCTACCGTTATCTCCTCTATATTTGAAATTGAATTATCCAACCTCAACCTGACGGCAAACGGACCTGTCGGATTCCTCGCAACCGTCGAAAGCTCCGATCCGACGACATATAAACCGGCCTTTCCAAATGGAGATAATTTCGCTTATTCGCCTGCTCATCTGGCCGGATATTTCACTTTCGACGGAAATGTGTCCGATGTTGAACCCGTTACCGACTGGCCGACCGAGCCGGTTTTGATCGACCCCGACTTCCATGCTGCCGGAACACATTTCGCGATCGACTACAACGGCACAATTCACGCCCTGTACCAGGACCAATTTTATGTTTACTGGTCAACATCCACCGATAAGGGTTTCCACTGGACAAACAGGGGAATTATTTATAGCGCAACTTCGGGCAATTATATGTTCAGAAGCGATTTCGCGATGACCTCAAGCAACAATTATATATATTGTCTGGTCACCGAGTGGGACGAGAGCGGTGGATCGCCATATACAAAGCTCCTTACCGGACGGCTCGATGCATCGGATATAAATTCCGGATGGGAATTTAAAATGGTCTGGGAGCACACCACCGGCTCCACTAATGACCAGAATTACTCCGGCCTCCAGATCGCAGTCGATAACAACGGCTCGATGCTTATCTATGCCATGCTCTATAATTTCGCAAGCTTTATTTCCAAATATGCTTATGTTCCCGACTGGGACTCCCTTACCGGCACGCCTGAGAAAAATGTCAGCCCGCTCGAAAACGGCTTCCTGACCTACTATTATCCGCAGCCGACAGTTGAACTGGTCGCCGATTCCAAGGGCAATTTCTTCATGGTTTTCGGCGGAAATTTCAACGACTTCGACAATGAGAATGGCAGCGCTAACGATTACGGCATCACCATGATCCGCTACACACCGGCAGTCGATAGATGGCGCTTTGTGCAGACAATACACCACGATCTGAATACCGGCCTGTACTGGAATTCATGGGCAAACGGACTCGCGATCGGCTCGAACGATCAACTGTACTGGGTCGGAGGCTACCAGCATGACAATTGCGGATTCTACGGGCTTCAGGGCGGATATTTCGTCCTGTCCTATGGAACCGGCATGTCGACCGGGGACCACGATTTTTATTACGACGATCCGATCAACAATTATCATAATTCCTATGCTGAATGCGACTTAAACTATAATTATTACGGTTACGATCTCATGTTTGTGAGTTCTTCTATCGGAGTCGACCCTACGACCGGCGGCGTCGTGATCGTGTACCAGCGATCGCTTACCGACTGCCACGTGCGCGCGATCCGTAACGATGGTTCCGGCTGGACCGATCCGCCCGTGCAGATCGATGGCGGGCTTCTTGGTTACAATCCATACGGAAGAATGCATCCGTCGGGATGGTTCCTTGTGACTTTTACCGACACCGACTACCTCGGCAACGGCAGCAAACTTCCGTATTTCGTAGCGTGGAAGTAAATTAGAATTTCAAAAAATTTCCGGGGACACCTTATTTTGCCTTTTAAAACATAATGAGACTTGAAGAATTTTTCAGGCAAAAATAAGGTGTCCCCTATTATTTCCCCTATTCTTTCCGTTCTTTCTGTATCCCGTTACGTTCTCACCTCACTGCTTCAAAAAGGTCCGGATCCCGGCGCAAGATTAAATCGAAAAGGTTATAGTGATGCTTCATTGCATCTTAAATCTGCCCCAGCCTGACATAGAAGGCAGTTTCTTATTTTACGCTCGGACTTGTCATCCAAACGCGTCAGGTTGGATTTTTAACCGCTTACTTGAAGCGGTTCAGCTGGGCGCCTACTATTTTCGACTTCAATCTCAAGCGCCGGGATCCGTTAGAGGGAACTTCCCTGCAGGTGGTATAAAATTACCTCTGAGAGAAATATAGCACGATGTTGCAATTTTGTCAAGAGTGGGCAATGGAATTAGGGGATTTTTTTATTCTATGGCACCCATAAGATTTCCTTGGGGAAATCTTATGGGTGGCACAAGCCGGAAAAATATATTTGAGGTTGCAGGCTTTGTGATATACTTTCGCTGATTTTTAATCAGGATATCAAATTTATTTTGATTATCGGGTAAATGGGTACAAGGTAAGCATAATGGCCTTCATGTCGGAAGCAGGGAACATCCACAAGTCGTTGCAGAGTCTGAACTCTCTGGAGAAAGTACGCGAATTTATCGCTCTGCTTGGCTTTGCGTACAAAGACGAAAAGATATCCGTCCGCGATTTCAAACATTCTCTGAGAGACGTAATAGACACTGACTCTCTGCGCATCATTGGCGATGCGTCTGGTCTTCCTGTGGTGTTTTTCAAACAGGCTCTGTCTGACGATGGCGATTTGGATCGTCAGCTCATCCGCATTGAACGCGAACTAATAAAGAAGCTTGATGTAGTTTCGCATGATGCAACTGCATGTATGGTGATCGGAGCTTCGTCCGATTTCAAAAGAGTACATTTTATTAACGCAAAGCGGGTCGGTAGCCGTCTTGTTCTTCGCCGTTATCTCATTGGTGCTGACCAGAACATGCGGACTGCCGCTGAACGCCTGGCCTATCTTCAGCTCAAAGACGAAACCGATTGGGATCGCATCCTTTTGAAAGTTGAGGAAGCATTTGACCGTGAGGGAGTAACCGAAAACTTCTTCAAAGCGTTTGAGAGTGTTTTTTACGATATTAAGCTTGAGATTGTAAAGAGCCAGAAAGCAACTGAGCACGATGCGCATCAATTTCTTCATACGCTTCTCAACCGGCTGATGTTTCTGTATTACATACAGCGAAAGGGTTGGATGGCGGATGGCGATATTGAGTTCGTCAAAACGATCTGGACAAAGTACCAGGACGGTCAATTCCCGAAAGACTCGTTCTATAAGGTCTGGCTTTCTCAACTATTTTTTGAAGCATTCGCAAAACCGTTTACATCACGACGCCTTTTCGAGAGACAGGGTATACCGGAAGATTTAGCTGAGCATTTTGAGAAAGCTCCATACTTGAATGGTGGTCTTTTCCGGACAAAAGAAGGTATCGATGATCTCGGTATTTACATCACTGATAAGATGTTCGAGCGCATCTTCAAAGACCTGCTGAATGCTTACAACTTCACAGTCACGGAAGATACTCCATTCGATCAGAACATCGCTGTCGATCCTGAAATGCTCGGTATCGTATATGAAAGCCTCGTCAACACGACCGACTTCTCAGACGAAAAGAAAGGCTCCGGCATTTTCTACACGCCGCGCGTGGAAGTCGATTTCATGTGCCGACGCACGCTGGTTGAATACCTGGCCGGTCACACGTCGGCGACGAGAGAAGATCTCTATCGGTTTGTATTTCCGGAAGAGGGTGAGCCAGTCGTTCCGGAATTCAACAAGAAGACCCGCGATCAAATCAGCGAAGCATTGCTTGGTGTCACTGCGGTCGATCCCGCCTGCGGTTCCGGTGCGTTCCTGGTCGG
>JAPKYR010000315.1 GCA_026394215.1 bacterium | reverse complement strand
GAAATCAAGCTCCAGGACTATCGTGATCTGAGCGGGACATTCGACCGTATTGTCGCCGTGGGCGTACTCGAACATGTGGGCTATAAAAATTACCGGGATTTCATGCAGGTTGCCCGGCGCTGCCTGGCCAATGACGGCCTTTTCCTTCTGCATACCATCGGCAAAGAGCTCTCGACAACGACCACGGCGGACCCCTTCATGACCAAATATCTTTTTCCGGGAGGCAATATGCCGTCCATTGCCCAGATCGGCGCCGCCGTTGAAAAAAGCTTTGTCATGGAAGACTGGCACCTGATCGGCCCCGATTACGACAGGACGCTCATGGCCTGGTTTGAAAACTTCGACTCGGGCTGGGATCGATTGAAAGCGAAATACGGCGAGCGGTTCTACCGATTATGGAAATACTACCTGCTTTACTGCGCCGGATCCTTTCGCGCCCGGCATGTTCAACTCTGGCAAATCGTCTTCTCGAAGCATGGCACCCCAGGAGGCTATGAAACGATCCGTGAGGTGCGATGAGTTTCTTTCTTTTGGTAATGCGCAAAGTAATCAGGTGGATAATGAAATTTGCCGGTTATTGGCTTCACCTACAACTGCTGAGTGGTAGACAGCTGCCAGAATTGAGGATAGCGGATGGAAAGAGAGTAACGGCGAGCTCCCCGGTTTGGTTAAAACACAGATGAAACCACGTTCTGGCTCAGCGATCGGTTTCAGCCATTGAGCTTCTTCATCATCCAGGCGATCTTTTGCCCCAAGGTCTGTGCGGTCCGAACGCCTTCCTTATCTTTTTCCACCTCTCCCTTGTCTTTCGCAACGCTCAATGCCCGACCGGCGATGATAATATCGTTGCTAAAGAAGAAATGGTTTATGGTTTCGATTGTATGCATCCCTCCGCTTCGACGAAAACAGGATACGGCAGCCCCAACTTTGTTCTTGTACATCTGTCCATTTGCCAATCCGACGAAGCCCGCCCGGTCGATCAAGGCTTTCATCTCCGATGTTACATCCTGAAAATAGGAAGGAGATCCCAAAACAATACCCTGAGCCGTTGTCATCTTTTCGATATATTCGTTCGCAGCATCGTTCTTAACAGCACACCGCTGGTCCTTATTCTTGAAACACTTGTAGCAGGCAATGCACCCGTGAATCGCCTTCGCTGAGAGCTGAACGAGTTCCGTTTCGATGCCCTCTTTCTCGATCTCCCGTAAGAGATAGCCCATCAATGTGGTGGTGTTGCCATCTTTCCTTGGACTGACGTTGAAGCCGATAACCTTCATATCCGTGCTCCTTTCTGTTATGAGGTATTGTCAAAAGTTCCCCAAGAAGAGGATGATCTACCCTCCCATACTTGTATCACATATTAAGTTAGAATTCAGCAGTGTTTTGATTACTTCTGATTGAAATGTTACGTGAATTGGGAAAATAAAGAAAACAACATTTCAGGAAGGAGTGGAACCCCGAGTCATCCTAAAAATCTCCCTCCCAAAACTGCACGTTTCCAGCCGAAATCGACGGACCCTATGCTATTTCTTCCGATAAACGTTCAGCCCGACCTTGGCTTCCTCATGCCCGTCAAGAGAG
>JAPKYR010000005.1 GCA_026394215.1 bacterium | reverse complement strand
GTCGCATGGATATCCGAAAAGGTGGACGGGAATAATTGCCCTTGTAGATTTAGTAATTTTCGCTTCGACTTCCTGGGGGTCGATGCACCATGTGACCGGATCGATATCGGCGAAAACAGGTTTCGCGCCCGTGTGTTCGATAACATTGACACTCGCTGCGAAAGTCAGGGGAGTTGTGATGACTTCGTCGCCGGGTCCGATATCGAGGATTTTCAGCGAGAGGAAAAGCCCTGCGGTGCACGAATTCAAACCGACAGCATGCGCGGTGCCAACATAATCGGCAAAGAGGGACTCGAAATCCCGGGTTTTGGAAGCGGTGGTAAGCCAGCCGGATTTGAGCGTTTCGACAACCGAATTTATCTCTTCGTCCGAGAGTCTGGGTTGCGAGAACGACAGGAAATTTTCACGTACAGGAATCCCGTCGGCAACCGCTGGAAGGTCGACCTGTCGCCGAGACGTGACCATAGAAGAAATTATACATTAGATTTGGATAATTTTCATTAAAATAAGTGTCTATATCTATATTAATTAACATTTAATGGGGGAATTTCCACATTTGCATCACCCAATTATTCGCTGAATACTTATATAATTTACAAATAATCAGCCTAAACTTATACAAATTTCGATTACCCGGATTACTCGGTCTTTTTCAAGATTTTTCATGCAACTCATATGAGAGCATTCTTTTTTATAACATCTAATACAGTCTATATCCAACTGGACAGGCTCTATTTTACTCAACCATGGACCGCATCGCGCAGGATCGGTAGGACCGAAAATCGCAATTACTTTTGTCCCCACTGCCTGCCCGATATGCATCGGACCACTGTCATTTGTCACGAGCAGATCGCACAATTTGAGGATCGCTGATAGTTCAGGAAGTGATGTCTCGCCGGATAAATCTAGCGAATCTGATTTCATAAGCGTTTTAATTTCCGCGCAGGATTGTTTATCGCCCGGGCCTCCGATAAGGACAACTTTGAAACCGCGACCCGCAAGGTAATCTCCGACTGTGGCGAAACCATCGGGCGTCCATTTTTTGGTCGGCCAGCTTGCATTTGGATTTATCGCAGCCCAGGGTCCGGTTTGGGAATATTTACCGAGAATTTGCCTGGCTTGCTCGATTGTATCGGGACTGATTCCTACCGACGTCGGCGTCATAAAATCGACTTCAATATCAAGGCATTTGTGCAGGAGATTCAGGTGATTCCATGCACGGTGTTTATTAAGTTCGAAAGGAACTCCGGAAGTAAGGAAAAACCTACGGCCTCCATGGCTGAATCCGATTCGTTTCGGGATTCGGGCGAGCATAAGCATAAGAAGCGATCCGTGCGCTCGGTGGAAGGAAATCGCGAGGTCGTACTTCCGTTCGGCGATTCTGGCAGCCTCGCGTTTGACAGCCCGCCATCCGCTTTTTTTGAATGTTGCAGTCAGAATTTCATTAAAGAAAATATTGTCCTCGATAATCTGGCGGCTTGATGGCGCGACGAGGAGGTCGATTGTAGCGCCGGGGTATGCCTTTCTGAGATTCGCGTAAGCAGGGGTGGACATAATCAGGTCGCCGATATAGGCGAGGTCCACTGCGAGAATTTTCGCGTCGGGTTTTATTTTTAACCGGGAATCCATGTCCTGTGCGCCAGCAGAAGAACGAGTGATAGGAGAATGAATAAAATTGTCGAAGTTAATTCGCCGCTATTTTTCATACGTGAGATATGGAGAGTGCCGGAGATTTTTCCGATCTTTGATAAATTCGGGAAAAATCGCGGGACTGATTTCATGTAAGCCGGGATAGTATCGGGGAATAATTGGGTGAGGTATTTTTCCTCGATGGAAATCATGCGCGCGTAGATCGGAGCCATGATAAATACGCAGGCGCCGAGGATCCAGAGGGACGATGACATCGATGCGAATCCGAAGGCGACGAGCGCACTGCCGAAATAAAGCGGGTTTCGGGTCATGCCGTAGACCCCATGCGTGACAAGTTCCTTGTCCTTGACCAGTGTCGCGCTTGATATTAACCTGATTGCGGCTCCAAGTAGAACCAAAAGGAATCCAACTATAGCCCACTGAAAAACCGGTCTTGCGAAGATGATCGCGCAGAGGATGTACACGTATCCTGTCCATAGACGGACTTTCGCCCATCGTTTTACCGGGGTGCGATCGAGAGCGTTATTATGATTATCCGGAGCCACAATCAGGAGTGTAAGGTCAACCGGTGTGCCAGTCAACCTCAAAAGTAAATCGTAAATACTATGAAAATCCCCTTGACATCGCCGCGATAGTGTCTATTATGGCTTTGTTAAATCCGCGAGGGTCCTGCCGATACTATTTTTGCAGGGCTTTTTTGTATATACTTAAATAGAAAAATGGAGAATCGCAATGTGTCCAGAAATAGGTTTAGGCCGTGAAGGGCGCTATTCATACGGATTTGACGAAGTCGCACTTGTTCCATCGGCAAAGACGATCGATCCCGCCGATGTGGATACCTCATTCGAACTCGGGAATTTCAGGTTTGAAGTTCCGATCCTCGCGTCGGCGATGGATTCGTCGGTTGGAGTTGAAACCGCCGGTGTGTTCACAAAACTTGGAGGTCTCGCGGTCCTGAATCTGCAGGGGATTGCGTGCAGATATGACGATCCATCGGAGGCTCTTGTCAGGATTCGGTCGGCTTCCGATGCCGATGCCACCGCGGTTATACAGGATGTTTATTCTGCACCCTTGAAAGAGAACCTTGTCGGGAAACGGGTAGGGGAATTGAAAAAGGCCGGCGCGATCGCGGCTGCGAGTGTGACCCCGCAGTACGGGGCGACGCTCGGGAAAGCCGCTGTCGAAGCGGGTCTCGATATTCTTGTTATCCAGTCCACCGTTGTGAGCAATGAACACCAGTCGTCCAAGGCGGAGCCGCTTCGAATCGACCAGCTCTGTAAGAATGTCGGCATCCCGGTCCTGGTCGGCAACTGCGTAGGTTATCAAGTCGCGCTCGATTTGATGAAAGCTGGCGCCAGC
>JAPKYR010000252.1 GCA_026394215.1 bacterium | reverse complement strand
GGGCAACCGGGGAATACTGGGTGGAGTTGAAAACACGAGACAGTGATTTGTTCAAGGGCACGATGGTACGTGGCGACGAACATACATACAACGACATTTTCGGTTTCGCGCTGAGTACCGGCAAACCTGAAGTACTGGAGGTAACTTTCGACGGGGAACTTGTGCCATGGGGGTCCGGACAGTTTGATATGGTCCTTCCGGAAGGGGCATCTGTTTTCCGGGATGACAGTGCCGCACCCGAACCGGCGCCGGAACCGGAGCCGGCAGCGTCTCCCACGGATGATACCCAACCGGATGAGGGTGCAACTGATGAGTCGCAAGGATCCACTATTTCCGGCGAAGACACCACAGCAAATACCGTTGATACCAACTAATAATGCAGAAATCAGTGCAGGGAAAATGCATGAAATTACAAAAATGGGACAATTTGGCATTTTTTTATGCTATTAATTTAAGCACAGGAAGGTTATAAAAAAGGGGCAGTAATCAGGGATTAGTGATGGAACCCGCATAAATAGTGCGGTTTTTCCATGTAATAACCCCAAATGGAAATTACATGAGGATATGACAATATTATAAAAATAGGCAAAAAATATGTTAAAGGCTTGCTAAATGTGTTTAAGTTCGATTAAAATTGCCCAAAACATGGTAAAAGTTGTCCGAATGAGTCATTATGTCCCACGAACTTCAGCCGCAACATTGGAGATTGCCCAGTTAAATTTCATGTTAATGCAAGATACTCTTATGACAAGTCACTTACAAATGCCGATGAAATCTCAGCATTTGCAGGAGTCATTGAGACTTGTATCGACAGTAGCCTCCGGAAATACGGCTTGACCGCAGTTTGGATTACCAATTGCCTCCAGACAAGTGGGCACATTGGAGATCCAACCGCGAGAGAGAAAGTAACCAATGGGTCTGGGCTTCGGCAGAATGGGGAGATCGATAGAGGGATCAATACAGAGAGAATCACCAACAATCAGTAGAGCTTGAACCCATCTCCTTCAAAAAGTCACTGCCTGCCTCAATATCAAATCTTGAATAACCGGACAGATCAGGACTATAATGTAAAATGTCCAGAAACCGGGGAGAGACTGTGGCAGCATTTGCGGATGAACTATTCAAGCAGTTATCAAAGATTCCTTTACTGACGCCATCGGAAGAACGACGGCTTTGGGCAGCCTACAAGGATCACGACTCCCTTGAGGCCAGACAGGAACTTATATACCGGTATCAACCACTGGTATGTAAAATCGTGTCAATTTTAAAACCGTCCGAGCAGGTCTATCTCGACCTTTTCCAGGAAGGGGTCGTGGGGCTTGTCGAGGCGGTCGAGCGTTTTGAGCCGCAGAGGGGTTTCAAATTCTCAACATACGCGAGGTTCAGGATCAAGGGGCGTGCCCTGACCTACCTCCAGAAATTAGTCAAGCACCCTCAGAACATGTCGGAAAGCGATCAGCTCACTCTGCTGATCCAGAACATCCCGGACCCCGACCAGGATCCGGACGAGCATGCCGAGGATTCATTCCTTCTCGACAGAATCTATGAATGCGTCGATGAACTCCCTGAAAAAGAGAAAAACGCGTTTGTGGCGGTTGTTTTGAAGGAAGAGGAACCAAAGCAGGTCGCAAAGAGAATGAAAATCTCGAGAAGCTACCTTTCCAGGCTTCTGAAGAAAAGCTGGAAAAGAATTCGCGATATGTTAGTGGATATTCGGGACGATATGTATTAAGAAAAACAGCATGTAACTTTAGCCTCCTTGTTGATTTGTCTGGGAGGTGCGCAGGGATAAATGATTTACCAGTACCAGCGAAAAAAACCGGCCCGGAAATATCGGCCGGTTTATTCTTTGACTCATTTTAATCGCGTTATACAGCTCATAGGGTATCCATTTAACCATGGTTATGATATATAATGGTGGGTTGGATTGGCTACCGCAAGTTCCAGTCCGGCGATGAAGGTAATTGTTATGATGTCCGAGAAGCGTATTTATTTTGACAATAATGCTACTACTCCGGTTGACCCCCGCGTCCTTGAAGCCATGCTTCCGTATTTCACGGAGAAGTTCGGGAACGCCGCGAGTAACACGCACATTTTCGGATGGGATGCCGCTGAGGCGGTCGACAAGGCGCGTGAGCAGGTCGCGAGCATTATCGGCGCGCAGGCGAATGATATTGTTTTTACTTCCGGCGCGACGGAATCTGATAATATCGCCCTCAAGGGAACCCTTGAAAAGTATTCGGATAAGGGTAATCACCTTATAACTGTAAAAACTGAACACAAGGCGATTCTGGATTCGGCGAAATACCTGATGGAGAAGGGGTATAGGGTTACATTTATGGATGTCGGCGAGGATGGCCGTGTTATTCCGGAACAATTAGAGGAAGCCATCACGCCCGAGACCGTTCTTATCAGTGTCATGTTCGCCAATAACGAAACGGGAGTGATTCATCCGATTGAGGAAATCGGTAAAATTGCCGCGAAGCACGATATATTTTTCCATTGCGACGCCACGCAGGCGGTCGGGAAGGTCCCGATAGACGTCCAGAAGCTTGGAATTCATCTGCTCTCCATGTCGGGACACAAAATATATGGACCGAAGGGTGTCGGAGTTTTATATGCCCGCAGCCGGAATCCGAAAGTCAGGCCGAATCCTGTCATTCACGGCGGTGGACATGAACAGAAAATGAGATCCGGCACCCTTAATGTTCCGGGCATTGTCGGAATCGGTACAGCATGCGAAATCTGCGAACGTGAATTGCCGACCGAATCGGTAATGCTCAGTAATCTTAGGGACCGTCTCGAAAACGGCATCCTTGAACGGATCGAAGAAGCTTATGTAAACGGCAGCCGCGAACATCGCATCCCGAACACATCGAATATCAGCTTTAATTACATCGAGGGTGAGAGCATCATGCTGACTATGAAAAATATCGCGGTTTCGTCGGGGTCGGCGTGCACATCCGCGAGTCTATCAAAAAGCTACGTGCTCGATGCGATGGGATGCACCGATGCGCTCGCGCACGCGTCGCTCAGATTTTCTCTCGGGCGATTCAATACCGGGGATGAGGTCGATTATGTCATCGGTAGCCTTGTGAAGGCGGTCAAACGTCTGAGAGAGATGAGCCCGCTTTATGAGATGGCGCAGAAGGGGATCAATCTCGATTCCTACAAGTGGACCGATCCCAAGCACGAGCATTAGTACTGATGTATATGCAATTTCGGGGATAATTATTCGTGAATGTACGTCGAAATAAATCCCCTGAGGCTATAAAGAGTATAATATAAGTAATTAGCGGGTGCCCGTTACTAAAATGATGGATGCCCGCAACAATGGACTGTTGAAAAAGTTGACAGTATCTAGGACAGGCTTTCCAGCCTGTGAGACCTTTCCAGACTGTCAAAGCTACCAAGCCTGTCATCGAAACCATGATGAATAATGACAGACAAGAATGTCTGTCCTACATGATTTTAAGAAATTCAGATTTTTTCGACACCTGTCACAAGTAGAGTTTACGCAGCTTGTGGCGGATCGATCATCCGATTAACAAAGTTTCGAGGATTAAAATGGAAAGCGATAAAGCAAAAAGATCCAAGCAGATGTTCGGATATTCCGATAAGCTATTGGATCATTTCGAGCATCCGAGGAATATCGGGTCGTTCGACGATGATGAGGAAAATGTTGTGAGCGGTATGGTCGGCTCCCCCGCCTGCGGCGACACGATGCGTCTGCAGATCAAAATCGACCCTGAGACCGAAAAAATCATTGACGTGAAATTCAAGACTTACGGCTGCGGAAGCGCGGTGGCGTCGACTTCTCTTCTGACCGAATGGATCAAAGGAAAGACGTTGTCCGAGGCGATGGAGATAAAAAATATGGATATCGCGAAGGAACTTGACCTTCCACCGGTGAAAATCCATTGCTCGCTACTCGCGCAGGAGGCATTGCAGGCAGTGCATGAGAACTGGGAGAAGATGAAGGCTGGCGAGGAAGTTGAAAAAGAAGGCGAGATGATCCAGACCGAATGCTCGCAGCGGAGGGAAATGGCGAAGAAGGAGAAAGAAGGGAAGTAATAGACAGGATTAATGATGGATAAAGCCTTCGTTGATGAGGATCAGGTTGCTGCTTTTCTGGATCGGATAGAGAAGGCGAAACATGCGCGACGTATCGAGCTTGCCCGTCTTCCTTTCCCTGAAAAAGTCAGGATCATTGTCGAGCTTCAGAAAATATACAATGAACTAGCAAAAGCAGGGGGGAGAGAACAGAAGATAGTGTGGGATATATAGGCAGTTGCAGCCCGGCAATTCATATCTCCTTCCCGCAATGAGGACAGTGTTTTGGTTTTGCTTTTACCTGAATTTCCTCAACAAATCCAGAAGCAATGATCCCTGCAGGAAGTGCAAACAGGCCGATACCCAGAATAGCCACGATTGCCGCAAGTGTCCGTCCTAACGGGGGAAATGAGTTACCCGTACCCTTTATTTCTCTTGCTCTTTTTGGGTTTTGGCTTATCGGCAGGAGGGTTGGCGACATGCTCATCTGGAGTTGTTGGATCGGGCTGTAAAGGATTAGTAGGCATCATTGATTGCTTCCCTTGAAATGGAACAATCATTTGCTGTTGTTTGATGAAAGCTTTACCCATGTGATTCTCTATTATTTTTACTGCGGCAGTCATACTAAAAGTGTGCATGGTTGCATGAAAGATGGATAGAAGAAGGTCCTGTAGATCCTGATCTTCTTCAAGAGCAACGATTTTCAGGCCACGAGCTTCCAGTTCAGCACGAGAAATATGCCTCCCGTGCGTTTTAAAGTGGGAATGGTCCGATAACCAATTTGCTATTGACGCTGCCTTGTTGTTTCGATCATTATCATTTTTGAACATATATTTCTGAAGCCACTCAGTAACCAGCTCCTTAGAGAGCCCTTGAGTATTACTACATTGGACCAAAAGATCAGGACCGTATTGACTGAGCATCGGGAGCCAGGCTCCCATTTTTGCTGGATCCTGGCATTCCTTCTTTGCCAATTCGAATTGGTCAAGAATATCCTGGGCAGCGATCATTCGCGGACCTAACGGGGTCGCAACAATTATTTGCGGGTCAATTGGACCAAGAAAGGAGTGCTTACCAAGGACAATCTCATCAGCAGCGCATGCGATCATTGTTGCAGCAGACATAGCGAGTTGGGGAACCATCACACGTATGTGTTCGAATTTTGACCTCAAGTACTTAACAAGAGCTTCCGCAGCCTCAAGGGAACCACCTGGACTGTGTAAGATAAGATCCAGGTTTGGACCTGGAAGTTTACAGATGACCTCCATGATACCTTGAAGATCCTCGTCAGAGATACTGACCATGAATGAAGGCACATTCGGGTTAGGCGGAGTCCAAGCTGTGGAATAAAGGATTATGCTCCGGCCAGTATGTCCGTGAAGCTGTACTAAATATTTTCGTCTTACAATATCGAGTGCTAGGGGATTCCCTGCCTCAACTAATGTAAGGATCTCCTGCATGATCCCACTCCAAGTTGGCATTTAGACCTCCTTCGCAGTATTTAACTCTTGTGGACTACCAGTGTGGATCTATCGGAAAATGAAGCCACGAACTTCGGATGCATAATGTTTTCAAAGGGTTGTGAAGTATTGTTAAGTGCCTGCCACTTCTCGAAAACTAAAAAAACCTGTGCCACACCTGGCTCTCCAAGCGCTTTTTTTAGTAATTGATCTATACTTTTGTCTTTAAGTAAAGTTGGATTCTTCTTATTTTCCGCCACTTTCTTCATCTTTCTGGCCCCTTTCCAACAATAAAATACCCCATAAGACAAAATAAGGATAGCAACGGACTTGCCTTATGATCGGATTGTCTCATCCTCAGGGATCTTCAAGACTAGATTTTCCTCGTACTCATGAATTATTGTAACACACCAGCCTTCTGACAGCAATATTTAGCCGGGGCTATTTTTCTTCCTCGTTTTGTGTTAGCTTCTTGGAGTAGCCCGGACTACACCCTAATCATCCTCAACTACATCCTCCTTAATCTCGCACACCGCGCAGTCCTCCATGCACGGATCGATGTGGGTTATCACGTCCGGGCTTCCAAGCTTTTTCACTATCTCCTCCTCGATTTCCTCGGTCAACGAGTGCGCGTCCTTGAATGAAAGCTCCCCGCATATTTCCAGATGCATATCGACATATATAGTCGAACCCGCCATACGTGTGCGGAGGTTGTGATACCCGCGGACAAGCGGTTTTTTCGACTCGATCACATCAATGATCGTCCTGTCCACATCCTTCCCCGCCGCTTTATCTATCAGGCTTGCGGCGCTTACGATGAGAAGGTCCGATGCCATGTAGATTGAGATCGCGGTTACAAGCAGCGCGACAACCGGGTCGAGAATTTTCCATCCCGGTATAAGCCAGATTAATCCAAGCGCTACGAAGACCCCTACCGATGTCCAGAGGTCGTTCAATTGATGGAACGCGGCGGCGCGGATCGCCTCGCTCTTGTGTTTTTTCGCGACTGCGAGAAGTCTCATAGCGAGAAAAATATTGACGAAAATGGTGACAAGCATGACGATGGTGCCGATCCCGACCCCGCCGCCGGTGAGGACGGTATCGAGGTGGATAATGCCTTCGATGGCGCGGTAGATGATTATTATTGTCGGGACGAAAATAAACGCCGACTGAGCGATTCCCGCGATATTGTCGATTTTCCCGTGACCGTATCGATGGTCCAGGTCGGCTGGCACCGACGCCGCCCTCACGGTGTAGTAGCTGATAATCGCGGCGAAAAGGTCGACGAATGTGTGAAGGCCTTCGGACAACAAAGCGACTGAATTTATCAGAAGTCCGGTGGCCAGCTTACCGAGCGCCATCACCCCGACCACGACGATTGTAAGCATCGCGACGCCGGTGGTCTCGGAGGCCGCGAGTTTTTTGTCGATTGCAGTCGCGGCTTTCGCGTGATGCGGCACCTGCAATCTCGCGGGATCGTCTTTTGGATTATCTCCTATTGTCATCGGCGGGAATTATACATGAAAGCTGTGCAATGTAGAAAAGATACTTGACTTATAATATAGTAATTACCTCACCCCCCTCTCCAAAAATTGGATATGGGATGAGGTTACTAAAATGCCTGCGCGGAATCCATACGAAATTCTTCTGAACGACCCGGTCTGGGGACGAGAGATTAGGACTCTCGTTTCGCTACCTGAGTGCGAATCGTCCTTGCCGGTCGTGGTCGGCGGAGCAGTGCGCGATCTCTTACTCGGAAGGAAAATCAAAGACCTCGACATTTCGGTTGCGTCTCCTGAAACGGCTCGCGGACTTGCGTCATCGTTTGCGGAGGTAACAAATCGAAGGCTCGTCGAATATTCGCACGAGCAGACCATATTCCGCGTCACCGGAGCCGATCAACCTCAAGTCGATTTTACCGATCCGGTCGGCGGCACGCGCGAGGCAGATCTGATTCGCCGGGATTTCACGATAAACGCGATGGCGCTCGGGCTTGTCGGAACCGAGAAGGGAATCCTGATCGATCCCACCGGCGGACAATATGATCTAAAAAATAAAATTATCAGAGCTACATCGCCGGAAGTTTTCGACGACGATCCCCTTCGGCTTCTAAGGGCGTTTCGATTCGCCGCGCATCTTGGATTCGCGATCGATCCCGGCACGCTTCAGGAAATAAAAATCAGGGCGATAAAGCTCCGGGATGTCGCGGGGGAGCGTATCCAGCTTGAATTGTGCGCGACGCTCGATC
>JAPKYR010000317.1 GCA_026394215.1 bacterium | reverse complement strand
CTCGACAGGCAAAAAAAGGTGTCCCCGGAAAATTACCATTTCCTTTGCCTTTAACATATGGACTTCATATAATGCTGATTCATCCCCATTCCGGATGGTGGTTGCATAATGGTCTTTGTCAGTCATAAATTCATATTTGCGGTATTGCTGCTTACCCTGATCATGTGCTTTTTGGTTTGCATCAATACTCTTAAGAAGCAAGTGACATCCGAGGTAAACAGCCAGGGCACAGATTCCTCAGGGGGCGGCAATCTCATCTGGGCTAAGAGCGCCGGAGGCGTATCCGCCTCTGCTGTAGTCAATGGAATCACGGCTCTTTCAGACAATTCGACAGCCGCTACAGGTTATTTTTTTGAATCGGTCAAATTCGGGCAGGGTGAATTGAATCAGACAATCCTGACATCCGTTGGATTCAGCGATATCTTCATCGCGCTATACAACCCGGATGGTACACTTGCATGGGCAAAACGCGCCGGAGGGAACTCTGGCAATCCAATCTATTATGAGGGGGGCTATGGAATCACGTCGCTTTCGGACAATTCTATTGTCGTGACAGGAATGTTTGCAGGATCCGCCATATTCGGACAAGGTGAGCAAAACGAGACTGTGCTGACTGTTTCCGCAGGAGGTTGGGATATTTTTATCGCGCGTTATAACCCTGATGGAACGCTTGTCTGGGCTAAATGCGCTGGAGGACCTTCGGACGATCAGGGCAATGGAATCACGACACTTTCGGACGATTCGACAGTGGTGACAGGGATATTTAAAGAATCGGCCACATTTGGCAAGGACGAGCCTAACCAGACAATACTGATTTCTGGCGGAATTGGGGATGTCTTCATCGCTCGTTACAATCCGGACGGGACACTCGCCTGGGCGAAACATGCTGAATCGCCGTCCGTTGGTTCTGGCTTGGGAATCACGGCACTTTCAGATAATTCGACTGTCGTGACAGGAATGTTCCTTGAATCGGCTACATTCGGACCAGGCGAGTTGAACCAGACAATTCTGACTTCTAATGGAAGTGGAGATTTTTTCATCGCGAGTTACAATCCTGACGGGACGCTTCACTGGGCAAAATCCGCTGGAGGGGTTGTTGGTGATGATGGTGGCACTCGAATTACGGCCCTTTCGGAAAATTCCACAGTCGTTACAGGATTTTTTCAAGGATCTGTGACATTCGGACCGGGCGAGCCGAACCAGACAGTTCTAACTTCCGCTGGTTCTTACGATGTCTTCACTGCGCGATATAATCCTGACGGCACCCTTGCATGGGCGAAACGCTCCGGAGGAGCATCTAATGAATATAGCTATGGAATATCCGCTCTTTCGGACGATTCGACTGTAGTAACAGGTCCATTTGAAATTTCGGCCACTTTCGGACCCGACGAGCCGAATAAAGTAGTCCTGACTTCCCGTGGTGATTTCGATTGTTACATCACGCGATATAATCCTGACGGCACCCTTGCATGGGCGAAACGCGCCGGAGGAATAGATTCCGATGAAGGCTCAGGGATTACTGCGCTTTCGGATAATTCCGTAGTCGTGATTGGAACATATGTAGGATCGGCCACATTCGGACTATGCGAACCGAACGAGATAGTATTGACTGCCAGTGGAGAAACCGATATCTTCATCGCGAGATTTGCGCCCTGAACTACCCCTTCGGCCTTGTCTTCCACCTTCGATGCGCCCACAGCCATTGTTCCGGATACTTCCTCACCATTCCCTCAATGACCTTCTGAAACCTCTGCGTATTTTCCGCGATATCCTTCTCCTCGTCCCCGGTCTTTGTTACTTCCACTTCAGGAAGTATCTCGATCCTGTATAAATCTCCGTCCCAGATCGCGAATATCGGCACCACTGGCACATCGTACTTCATCGCTAGAAATGCCGGGCCCTTTGCGCTTGACGCCTGCGTGCCGAAAAAATCCACAAACACTCCGTCGTGCCCGCCGTTCTGGTCGGATATTAACCCGAGCATCGTATTCTTAGTTTTCAAAGCCCTGACCAGTTCAAGGTTCCCGCTTTTCGCGCGCGGAATATGCTTGATTCCCGCGGCCGCTCTTTGATCGAGCATTATTTTTGTGATCCCCGGATCGCGCTGTTCCTTGCCGACAGCCGAAAGATTCCATCCCGACGCGACCATCCACGCGCCGGAGTATTCCCATGATCCGAGATGTCCTGCCAGTCCGATAACACCGCCCTTGCTTTTTTCAAAAGCGTTCTCAAGATGCTCCCGGCCGATTACAATCGGCGCAAGGCTGAGAAATTCTTCTTTCGAATACTCTTCGAATTTCAGAAAATCCATGATCGTGCGAATAAGGTTCGTCTGCGACTTCAGCGTGAGTTTCAGTTTTTCTTTTTTAGATAAATCATTCCCGTATGCGATGGTGAGATTGTCGAGACATACATTCCGGTACTTTCTGAACATGTAATACGCGAGTGCGCCGAGGTGGTCCGCCAGTTTTAATGCCCTCTTTCGTGAAAGCCTTCGCGCAACCCAGTACGCGAATATGCCGAACATACGCTCGACCCGCCATCGCAGACGGTGGTACCACGGAGCGGAGGGTCGCGATTTAGCTTTTTTAATCTTTGCCGACATCTAGCCTGAAAATATCAAAAAATGAAATGTGGCATTTTCCACCTGTGAAAAATGCCAACGCCCAATTATTAACTAAATACATGAATTTTTATCCCGATATCTATAAATCTCTACATAAAAAGTTGTACAAAACAAATAATTTCCTGTCTAGGGATTTCCAATGAATCTGCCTGAATTAAAAATTTACATGTTGTATTAAAAATGTATAAATCCAAAATTGGCCATTTTTTGCCATTTTTATAGCGCATCGTCCCGCCGCTTATCCTTGATTTCCCTGATGTACCTGTCATACGCTACCACTCTCGCATCCTCCTGCTGTTCTCGCGCGAACCGAAGCATATCGTTCGCGGTCCTAAGCGCATCCATCCATTCCTTCTGGTTGATCAGGTCCTCCAGATGATAATCCCTGAAATCTACCTCGGCTTCGGCGATTTCATATGGCTTATCGGAACTGGTTTTCTTCGCGTATTTCTTGAGCGAGGCGTCCAGATCAAAATCTTTCACGCCTCTCTGCTTCATGAAATTCTTGAAGTCCTGGTGGCTCTTTTTTGCCGCGAGGTCTTCAAGCTTCTCCGGCGGACGTGCCGCAAGCCATGCAATGATTGTTACCGGCCAGAGAATTACCGACCCATAAGCGAGAATATCCGCAATCTCGCTCATACGAAACAGGTTGTCAGTCTTGATCCAGGTCATCGCCCAGACCCCGATTCCGACGTAAACTACTGCAATGATTAAAATTATTGGCATACTCACGTTTTATGTCACCTCTCCGGGTGAGTTTTAAATCGGATTAATCTTTATATTATATATCGTCTCTTTTAGGTCAATTTCTGCACGAGTTTCTCAAGATCACCCTCATCATAATACTCAAGAACCACCCGACCGCTTCCACCCTTCCGGTGATCGATCCGGCATTTACGATTCAGAGCGGTCTCCAGCGCTCTTTCCATCTCTTTCAATATCCGTTCGGTTTCGACAGGAATCGCGATTTCTTCCGGTTCCCCTTCCTTTTTCCGCTTTTCAACGGTATTAATTGTATTAATAAATGCTTTCGCGGCACGTTCCGCCTGTCGTACGGATAAACCACCCGAAATAATTTTTTGAAATAGAATTTCTTTCGCTTCATCCGGCGCCATTAAAATCGCGCGCGCATGGCCTGCCGTTATCGATCCGGCCTGCAAAGCGCCAAGGATCGGATCGCTCAGTTCGAGAAGCCTCAGCGTGTTTGCAATATAGGATCTTGATTTCCCGACCGTCTTCGCGATCTCTTCCTGCGTGCGCCCGAATTCATCATTGAGCTGATTATATGCCTTTGCGAGTTCGAGAGCGTTCAAATCGGTCCGCTGGACATTCTCCACAAGGGCGATTACAAGCGATCCCACCGAATCGTCCGGAGAGACCATAATCGCAGGGACCGTATCAAGCCCCGCTATCGATGCGGCTCTGAGGCGTCTCTCGCCGCTGACTAATTCAAATCCATTATTTACAGGTCGGACAAGCAGCGGCTGAAGTATGCCGTGTTCCTTAATGCTCGCCGCGAGGTCTTCAAGCTCGGTTTCATTGAACCCTTCACGCGGCTGGCGGGGATTCGGGGATATCCTCGATACATGGATTTCCCTGACCCAGGTTCCATGGCTCGGTTCGGCCAGCTGAGTCGCCGTTTGAGTCTCTTCCTGTTCCGGGATAAGGGCTTTCAATCCCTTTCCCAGTGCGGGTTTCCGTGGCATCAATAACCTCCGATGCAAGGTCCCGGTACGCTTCCGCGCCGTTCGATGTCGGCGCGTACAGGGTTATCGGGAGACCGTGCGACGGGGCTTCCGCAAGACGCACAGTCCTTGGTATGACAGTATTGAACACCTTTGTCCCGCCCTCGAAAAATCGGCGCACCTCGTCCTCAACCTCGCGCGTGAGGCGGGTCCGGGAATCGTACATGGTAAAAAGCACGCCGATGATTCCAAGCTCGGGATTCAACTGCTCCCGTACAATATTCACGGTTTTTAGAAGCTGCGTGAGGCCTTCGAGAGCGAGGAACTCGGCCTGCATCGTGACCAGCAGGCTGTCGCTTGCCGTTAATGCATTAAGCGTTAAAATTCCAAGCGAGGGTGGACAGTCTATAAATATATAATCATAGGAGTATTTAACTTCGTCGATCGCGTTCTTTAATATCTGCGCTCTACTCGGAATATCGAAAAGCTCAACCTCCGCTCCGGGCATATTTTCATTTGCCGGAAGAATCCAAAGATTATCCACGATGGTCGGAAATATCGCGGACCTCGCCGACATGCCTTCTATAAGCACCTCATAGATGGAAATAAATACTTCCCTTCGATTGAATCCAAGGCTGATTGTGGCGTTGCCCTGCGGATCGAGGTCGATAAGAAGGACGCGCCTGCCCCTTTCGGCGATTGCGCTTGAGAGGTTGATTGCGGTTGCGGTTTTACCCACCCCGCCCTTCTGATTGGCGATCGAAATTACGGTCATGCGATAAAAAGTATAACAGTAGAATTTGTAACGTTCAAGGGTATTCGGGCTTTACTTCCATAAAGGGGCGTTTTTTATGCGTTTCCATGTGCGTGGATATTCGGGGGGAATTTCCCCGACTTTTACAAATATAGAAAAAAATATCGGCGCGATATTTTCAAATCCAGGCTTTAGCGATCCTACACGGTCAAATCTCATTCCAACTTTGAGCGACGATTTATTTTCAGATGCAAGCGTAGATGAGATATCCCCGGCGCATTGGATAATCAGGATGCCGTCGAGTTTCAAAAATGCCGATGCTACCTCGACAACGACCGGAACAGGGGCGAACGCTCTCACAATGACTGTATCGAACATTCCCTTAAGTTCAGAATCCCTGGCATGGTCTTCAGCACGTCCATAGACAGTATTAAGTGAATTTATCTTAATCTGGGTTTTGACTTCTGAAAGAAACTCGACAGCTTTGATATTAGACTCAATGATCGTGAGTTTGATTTCCGGGAGGGATAATTTGACAGGAATGCCTGGGATCCCCGGGCCTGATCCGATATCAAGAAGAGTTGTGTCCGGCTCTATCAGGCAACCGAGGTAAATTGACGGAATTATAAGTTTATTCAGGATTTCACTGGTAGATTCGAATTTGGTAAATTTATATCGATGGTTCCATTTTTTAAGAAGGTCGATATAACCTGAAAGCTTCACGCAATCATCGGCAGATATTTTGAATGGCAAGGAATTCAGTGCGTCCGCGATTGCTCCAGGGTCAAAATCGTTTATTTCCGCCTTATTTGACATCACATTCCAGTTTAAAATGTTTCACGTGAAACACTCAATGCCGGCAAATAAAAAGGAACCACATCTGTGGTCCCTTGAAGTTTAATCAAAATCAGCCCAATTTAGCAGCAAATCAATTCTCTCCAATCAAGTCAGTCAAGTCGGTCGAGTTGAGAAAATCCCTGAATTCTTCAATCTCTTCCGAATTTGGCGCGTCCGTGTTGTCCTCATCCAAATCAACCTGCATCCTCAGCAATAGATAAACCACAATTCCAGTACCGTACACTTCCATCGGATGCTTCGACTTGTCGGCCTGCGACTTTATGTATTCCGCAACCTTTGGATTCTCCTTTTTGATCCGGTTGAAAAGCTCTTTCAAATTGTACTTCGATTTGACAAGCTCTTCGCTAACCTTCTCTACTGCGCCTTCTGTGACGATAAACATTTTGAAAAACCTCCGGACCCGCTGCATGATGGTCCTGTTTATTATGATACCGTTTTATTCGGTATTCTTACTATTCTTCCTCGTTTTTCCTCGTCCCTTCCATTATAAGAAGTTAATACACCTTATGGTATCTTATGGCTTCTTATTCATACTTTATTGTACCATGATCGCGGCCTATTTTCAAGCAAATTCCCGCTATTTTCAAGCCTTGTACAACCTTTTATCGGT
>JAPKYR010000282.1 GCA_026394215.1 bacterium | reverse complement strand
TTGGAGAATTTCCCGGCGTTATCGGAGAGCCGTTGCCTTTGGAACACCCGCAGCAGATCGCAATGAATACAAGTACTAATAAAATTGAACGAAAAGTACGAATTACTGCCATATACACAATCACCTCCAGTAATATTATCGTAAATAATGCATGCTCATTTGAATAAATGCAACTGTTTATATGATTTTTTTACTTTAAATCGAAACTCATTCATATATATCTATATTTCCTCCTGTAACCCATAATGATAGCTACTGCACCTTCAACCTCGGATCCAACGCATCCCTCAGCCCATCCCCCAGCAGGTTAAATCCCAGCACCGTGAATAAAATCGCCAGGCCCGGAAATATACATATCCATGGCGAACTTTGTATCAGATTCCGCCCCTCAGCGAGCATGATCCCCCACGATGGGGTCGGCGGCTGCACTCCAAGCCCGAGAAAACTTAATCCCGCCTCCGAAAGAATATTCGACGCCACCCCGAGCGTCCCGACCACAATTATCGGCGCGAGCGAATTCGGGAGAATGTGCCTTAGAATTATCCGCGAATCCGACGCCCCTACCGCGCGCGCAGCCTCCACAAAATCATCCTCCTTCACGCTAAGAACCGTCCCGCGCACCATTCGCGCGATCGACGTCCACCCCACAACCCCGAGCGCGACAAAAACGGTGAACAGCCCCGGCTTCTCGAACACCGCCAGGATTCCGATCGCGAGCAGTAGCGATGGAAATGCAAAAAATGTGTCGGTCAGACGCATCAGTAGCGAATCGAGAAGCCCGCCGAAATATCCCGCCATCGCGCCGATTGTGACCCCGATCAAAAGTGCAATCACTTCCGCCAGAACCCCGACGATAAGCGAAATCTGCGCGCCGTACAAAATCCGCGACAGGATATCCCTGCCGAATTTATCCGTACCGAGTACGAACAGATTCGACCTTGCCGGCTGGAACTGCCCTGCGGGAACGCCCTCGAATTCGGCGTTTATTTCCGACCACGGAATGCGCGTCATTGGAGGCACTTTCACCGCCGACCTGTACTGCATGGCTTTATCGTGGGGGGAAATAAACGATGCAAGTCCGGCAGTGAGAAACAACATAAGGACGACAACCATTCCGAAAAACGCTGATCTCGATTTTGAGATGCGCTTGAGAGTCGGGATAAGGCCGAATACGCTTTGAGGAGCGTGGGTAGAGGTAGTTTTATTTTCGGGAGTAGATGTCATAATATTTAATAATAATCAACAGAATCAGAACCACGCGCGTCAGCAAGTGGTTTACCATGGTCCGATAATATACTAAGCAAAAAAGATAAACATTGTTCGAAATTGCAGTTGGCAGACCACTTGCTTACGCGCGTGGTTCTGATACATTCTAATAATCCAGATACATTCTGATAATCCTGATACATTCTGATAATCCTGATACATTCTGATAATCCTGATACATTCTGATAATCCTGATACATTCTGATAATCCTGATACATTCTGATAATCCTGATACATTCAATGATCGGTTCAGGAATAATATCATAATGCTTCGAAGCGACAATAAGTTTACGAGCATTTTAAACTCTCGTTATTTGGTAGCTACTGATACCTTATCCTTGGATCGACAAATGCGTACAGAATATCCACGACCAGATTCACCATCACGAAAATAAAAGCGAACAGCACGACCCCGGCCATCACAATCGGAAAATCCCTGAAAGTAATCGCGTCGACAATTTCCCGACCCAATCCCGGCCAGCTGAAAACAGTTTCGGTCAGGACTGCACCGGCTAAAAGAAGCGCGAAATCGACCCCGATGACCGTAATAATCGGTATCAGCGAATTTTTCAGCGCATGGCGGATTATCACATTCCAGTTGCTGACACCTTTCGCCCTCGCGGTTCGAATGTAATCCAGATTCATAACTTCCAGCATACTCGACCGGGTCATCCTCGCGATTATCGCCATCGGCACCGTCCCGAGCGTAATTGCCGGGAGAATCACATTCTGGTGCCACGGCAGATGGAAAGAAAATAATCCGAGATTTACTTTGAACCATGTTATCTCGCCGAACCCGATTCCGGTCACCCATCCAAGCTGCCCCTGGAATAGGAGGATCAGCATCAAACCGAGCCAGAATACAGGCATGCTAACGCCGATCAACGCCGCGGTCATGGTCAGATAATCGACAAATGAATACGGCTTAACTGCCGAAACAACACCCGCACCGATGCCTGCAATAATCGCAATCAACATCGCTACAACTGACAGATATGCCGTGTTCTTAAAACTGTCATGAATGATATCTCTGACCTCTCTCTGCTGACGATACGACCTTCCGAAATCGAACCATACTGCGGGATTGAGGATTATATCCGTTATGGTTCCGGTCGCCTCTATCGCGTCCGGATGCTCACTCAGAATCCCATCGACATCGACCAACCCTTTCGATTCCTCGTCAAAAACCGCATATGGTGTGATTTTCACTCGATTTGTAAACGCCACATTGATACTCATTCCCCGGGTAAAATCGGATAACTCCGACCTGTTCCCCCCAAGCACAAGAACCGCGTTCGACATCATTTCCCTGTCGATAATTTCCCCCGCCTCACTTTTAAGCCCAACACCTGGCTGAAAATCGCTGTGAATTCCCTTCCCGACTGAAACCCTTCCGATCTGAAATATGCGGAATACTGATCGCCTTCCCGAAGCTGGTCCGATCCGTCCTCCGTGCAGACATCAAGGTTCTCATCGACAAAAAACCACTCGCGCAATCCCTGGAAATCCTCCAGTTGAATTCTCGGCGGATTCTCGTCGGGCGAAATTTCCACCACCTTACGTGTCGTCCCGCCTTCGGAGCTTCCGATATTGTCCGGACGGTCGCAGCCTCTCTGAATCAAATGCGTAAGGACATTCCCCCTGAAAGGCTCATCGGTAATACGTCGAAGGACCCCATCGGATGCGAATACAGTGTCAGGGTCAAATTTTATCTGGTAAATTTCCCCACCGCCAACGGATTCGACCCGAAGTTTAAATTGCGGAAGCCCTCCCGGGTTCCTGATAAGATTCCGCACCCATATGCCATATTGAACATACCATGGACGGTCCAGGCCTAATTTTTCGCGAATTCTAAGCTCCGTCTCCCTGTCCGACCTCTGGCCCATAATCGCGCGCACAGGATCGCCCGGCACGATAAAAGACAGGACAAACGTAATCAGGCTTATACCGAAAAGCACCGGAATTAATTGAAGAATTCTCCTGATGATGTACCTTGACATCGTGGTGATTGTACCCTCATGGTCTTACCTCTGGCAAATGTAATCCCGGTATCTGCTATCCCTTCGCGTTAGCGGAGGGTAGCTGATATCCGGGATTAGTGAATCTGATTCCCGACACTCCCTGTTTATTTGAAAATGTTGTAAAATATATAAAGGAGGTGAAATCAGTTATGGGTGGACCGGATTTCTCGCAGTTGGTCCAATGGCTGCCGCTGATTTATCTTGGCTCGGGGGCTTTACTTGCGGTTGTCGTGATGGTCGATTGCGGCAACACCGGCCAGGACCCCGTATTCTGGGCAATCGCTATCCTGATTTTCAACCTGCTCGCTTTTATCGTTTACTTCATGGTCGCAAGACTTGAAATCGGTCCGACTCGTAAGCATACAGCGATTACAAGGCACCGGGACGACGAGCTCCGCGACCAATACGCATCGCGAGGCGACCCCGACGAACTCGCGACAATGGGAACGATGGCGCCAAAACTGGGCGGAATTCCCGAATCGCATGCAAACTTAAATTTCGTGGATCCAACCCTCGAAAAACTCCTCGATGAGGGTACTTGTGGCTGTCGCGAATGAAATGAACGACAAAGCTACTATCAGGAATCTGAAAAAATATGAGTTGAAAATCTCGAAGGCGATGATGCGCTAAGGGATGAGATTAAAAGATATTGAAAATCATAAAATACCTGGCCGCTCATATTTCCCGACTTAAATTCCTGTATCTTCCGGAGAGGCTGGCAAACCAGCATAATCTCGTATCTTATTTATTAGCAGGCTGAACGGAAAAACCGGTCATCTCTTATGCGTCACCCAAACGACGGGGTTTTTATTGCATCAGCTTTACTCTCCCATCTGAGTTATAATGAGCTATTTAATCAATTCTGGTTTCGAATGGAAATAACTATGCAAACACCAGATATTATCGACCTGATGAGCGATACCGTAACGCGCCCCACTCCCGCCATGCGTGAAGCAATGGCGACATGCGAAGTCGGGGACGATGTTTTCGACAGCGATCCGACAGTAAAAAAGCTCCAGAACCTTGCCGCAGAAATGGTCGGCGCCGAAGCCGCGCTATGGCTTCCCACCGGCACTATGGCGAACCAGGTCGCTGTCGCCACACATACTCATCCGGGGCAGGAAGTCATCGCCTCGAAATGGTCGCATATTGTCATGTATGAGCTTGGCGGAGTCGGGTGGAACTCTCTTTGCCAGCTTTGCACAGTACCGGATAATTCCGGTTGGCCGCTTTCTGAAGATGTTGTGGATTGCTTCAAGGAAGAAGGCGATCACACTCCGGGTACCGGCCTGTTATGCCTCGAAAATACCCATAACCGGAGAGGCGGACGTGTGATGCCCATCGAAATCCTTGCCGAAAATGGGCGTCTCGCGCACGAAAGAAAGGTCCCGATACATCTCGATGGCGCGAGGATATGGAACGCCTCGATCGCCTCGGGAGTTCCCGTCCCGGAATATTTTTCCCATGTCGATTCAATGATGTTCTGCCTGTCGAAAGGACTTGCAAGTCCCGCAGGCAGCATCCTCCTCGGACAATCCGATTTTATAGTGCGGGCCAGACGAATGCGAAAACGGTTCGGCGGCGGCTTAAGGCAGGTCGGGATTCTCGCTGCATGCGGGATTGTAAGCCTTATCGAGATGATTGACAGGCTTGCCGATGATCATCGCAACGCGAAGGAACTCGCCCATGCAATCCTTGATTCGGGAGCTATGGCAATTGACCCTGACACTGTGGAAACGAATATTGTTATTTTTACCCTTCCTGATCGCTGCAAAGGCGATGCTGTCGCATTTTCTGAAGCTGCCCGGGAAGAAGGTTTGCTGGTTACATACATGGGTAGAAAATTGATCCGAATGGTCACCCACTGCGATTTCAACCCCGCCTGGATTCCTGCTGTTGTTGAGCGGACATTGAAAGCCGTCGGGAAGATTTCATGATTTGCATACCGGCAATCCTGCTTTTCCTGTGAAATAAAAAATATCGTGACTGGAAAAATTCCATCTAACCTTTACGTCAGCGGTATTAGTATGTAAACTTGCCTCTTTGTTGTGTAAGTTTTCAGGGGATTGCCTTTTCGGCAATACAGGGTTTTCCATGGACGTAACATTATGGGAAGCTGGGTACAACTATAAATTTATTTTCATTTGGACTGGACATAAGGGGATATAGTGAGGCGTCTCTAATTCTGAGAACAATGACAATAATAATTTCCAGTGCCACGAAAGCGTAAAAAAAAATCAAGACAGCAACCGTCTGCTCCGCTGATCAGCGAAGGAAAAAAGGAACAGTATTTTTTCCTGCCTTTAACTTTGCTCCTGGCGGCAGTCGCGTATGCCCTGACAATATGCCCGACTATTTTTGTGGGCGACTCCGGCGAACTTACCGCCGCAGCATATTTTCTTGGCATTCCTCACTCCCCCGGCTACCCGCTTTACTGCCTCCTTGGCTGGGTTTTCTCTCACCTGCCGATTGCGAATGATATAGCATTCAGGATGAACATCATGAGCGCGTTTTTCGCGCTTGGAACCGTCTTTATCCTGTATCTGATCATCTACCATTTCACCAGAACCCCCTATCTCAGCTTCTCCATCAGCCTTGCCTATGCTTTCAGCCCGATTTTCTGGTCACAGGCGGTAGTCGCCGAGGTCTACTCGCTGAACACATTCCTGACAGCGCTATCGCTCTACTTCCTTTGCAGATGGGTTGAAAAACGCGACGATCGTTGGCTTTATTTCGCATTCACTACAATGGGGCTCGCTGTCGCTAACCATCAGCTTTCTTTTCTTCTGCTGCCTACAGCTCTGTATATGCTCTGGCTATTCTGGAAAGATGTGAAAAAACCTGTACGGTTCTGGATCACCCTGGGCGTTCTCTATGTACTTGGTTTTTTCATCTACCTTTACCTCCCCATCCGGGCTGCCGCCAATCCCCCTCTTAATTGGGGGGATCCCGACACGCCCCTTAAATTCCTTCAGGCAATATTTAGACCGGCTGGCGCACAAACCGCTCGCGGTTCTGTATTGGAGCATATCGCCCATGCTTTTTACCTGTGGACCGTCCAATTCAGCCCCTTTCTCTGGGTATCAGAGACGAAAATCCCAATACCCATTATCTGGTTGTTCGGAATATGGGGTATCTATAAAGGCATATCGACAAAATGGCGCATGGCGAGGGTCTTTGCCTTCTTCATGCTCCTGAATCTCGCTGTAATTCTATTCGTCTCTCGCCCATCCCGGCAGGAGCTTCTGATTGTCGGGGTTTACTACCTTCCGGTATTCATGGTCTTCGCAGTTTTCATGGCAACCGGCTTACGTGAATGGATTATTCAGTACCTTAATGCGTTCAGGTCCCCCAGACGTCCGATACTCTACGGCCTCGTAATTTTAATAATCGTGCTGATTCCCGAATACCAGTTTATTCAGAATCGCCCGGATGCGGACAGGTCGCGGGATTATTACGCAAGGGACTACGCGACAAACCTCCTTGAATCCTGCCCCCTGAATTCCATCCTGTTGGTGAACTGGGACGATATATTCACAATCTGGTACCTTCAGGATATAGAGAATTTGCGGAAGGATATCATTCCGGTATTGGCGGAACTGCCCACACAACCCGGCTCAAATTATTGGGGAGAATGGTACTTCGAGGAATTACTGGAAAAACATCCGGAAATATTCGATGGTTCAGGCTTCGAATCAAAAATGTTTCTCACGACCGAGGACGCTGTCAATGCGTTCGTTCAGGCCAATTTAGATCGGGGACGTGAAGTTTACTTCTCTTTCTACGGGGTCAGTTTGAATTTTGAATTATTTACATTTTATGTCCATCCGCTTGGGGGCGTGTATCGATGCAGCAATGAACAATACAGTATCACCGATCTGATAATCGCCCAGCAGGCATGGAGGGTCGCGCTTGATGATTTCCGCAATATTTATAATTACAACGATTACCGTATCGAGGAAGAGGATTTCATTATTTCACGAATCTCCGATAACCTTTTTTACACCGCCCAGCTCGCAATTAATCTTGGCGACCGGCCCAAAGCAATCTGGTTCTTTCAGCAATCCGTAAAAATCAACAACCTGAACCTTAATGCGATCGTACCGCTGGCGGAAATCTACCTGGAGGATGGTAATTATCCTGAGGCCCGCGACCTTCTCCTGCAAGCGCGCGACCTCGATCCCGGAAACCCGGACATTCACATTCTCCTCGCGCGTCTTCACCTCGCAATAAGCCAGATAGAGCTCGCACGGCAGTCCCTTGAAACTGTCATCTCACTCGATCCAAGCAATCCTGAAGCACGCGCGCTTCTTGAGCGTATCGGCCCGGGGGATTGATTGGTAACTTACTGATTTAGGAACAAACAATGCGGTGCATAAGGAAAAATAATCGAGAAAACTATATTTTGTACAGACAGCCATTTACCTTTGTATTTTTCCTTCCATTCTTATATATGTCTATTGTCGTTTTATTTTCTTTCATTACGATTATAAATGGCATTTTCTTTCTGGATACATATTTATTAGCGCTTATTCCCCTTTTATTAGGTTTTTTTATGTTGCCATATTTTAGAATATACGAAAATGAGGAAAGCATATATTTTTTGGGCATAGTATTTCCAATTATTAATTATAAAATTTTCAAGGAAGAAATTGATGGGGTGTACCATATACATTCTTACGAAGAAATATATAAATATTCTATTATTAATGAGTTTGTACGTCTGCATCCTAAATGGTTAGCACGAATAAATGGATTGAAAGACGAAATAGCTATATTTACAGGTGATAAGGTAGTTTTATTTTGTGTTGGGAATGGTAGAGAGGTAGTAGAAAATCTTAAATTGGCGATAACTCCCCAGCCATCCAATATCGGTAGTCTTGACCGGGGGCAGTCACACGGCTCCCGGAATGAGTCATGTCAGCAATAATCAGCATAATGAAGCCGGAAGCCGGATAATGCCGTCAGCCACAGGAGTATTAAAAACAGGGCTCACCACCCCATCTTCATTCAGAAATCTGTAACATATCTTACGGTTACCATTCTGCGCTACACCATCTTCACGGAGAGCTACCGCTACTGCCCAGTGTTTTCCGTTAATGTCATGCCAGAGCGTTCCCCACTGGTTGGAGTCCAGCAGACCAGGCCCCTGAACGATTTCGCTTATATCGGCATCGTAAAAAATACCAACCCCAACACCGGGGAAGATATTCGTAGGCACCCCAAAATCGGATACTGTCCTATCAAATTCAGTTGCGCCAGGGTCAACCGGACTTTTCTTCCCACATGATAAACATGTGAAGATAATGATTATTAACACAATATATCTTTGCATTTTTTTCCTCCGTTTTTTTGTTTTATTCATTCACATGCAAGTTCTACCTCGACGATGTCAAATGACGGGTAAGAAAGGGGTTTTAGCGGACCATAATCATCATGCAGTTCATAAGCAAGGATTTGGTACACGCCATTTGGGGGGCCGCAGAGCAACCCTCCACACACACAACGTATGTGTTCAGGATCAGGAGAATCACAGTCTGCCGTAAGTGAATCGCCTTTACAATAGTCGAAATATTCGCTCCAGGCGCCAACCATTCGAACATTCCAGGCATCAGGAAGTTGATACCATAAATCAAGCTCAACTCGGCCTTCATGAATAGTGCCATTAACCATGTTGCAGCAATACCAGTCGGTTATCGGATTTCCGTCGTTGTAAATGACTTGAAATTTGAATAACTCAGGCTGATTGGCTGTGATCGGAAAATCATCTGCCGGATTAAGTACCGGCATGACTGTTGGTGGTTCCCAGCAGACATCAAGAGCATAACCTGCCATAATCGGTCCTGCTGGAAGCGATAGTAAAAATGTCTTCTCAACACTGGCTCCACTCTCCAGCATGTGGCGATCTTCGTTTGAGTAATAATCGAGATAACCGTTCATGTTTGCTGTCGGGGTTCCCCCAAATGCATACTTACCTTCCCAGTAATTGAAAATGGGGTTGGGATAGCCTGAATCGTACCAGGGGCTCCAGCGATAAGTGAAACCGTCAGGGTTAAGAATCTCCGGATCGCCCATCAAACGAAATGACAAAATATAATCCTGGGGGTAAAGGGGCATATAATTCATGTTATCCGGAATTACATGCGATCCCTGAAACATCAGAATCAATTTCGGATCGAATACAGTCAGTTCCTTATGGTTCGGAAACGGATGAGTGATTCTGATCGACAAGTTGTAAGTACCATCGCCGTTACTGCTAGCGCCCGTAATAAGCACGCATTCATCGCACGATGTCTCGAAAAATTTGAGGACATTGAGATGTATCCCTCCAAACCGGAACGGAACAAGTTCGACCTTGTCATGGTCTGCATCGATATACAGATTCCCCGCAGCCCAAAGTTTGTGAGGATCTTGGAAGGAGTTTTCGAGACCCACTGTGGTCTGCAAACCTCCGTTAATTATGGAATCATCCGAAATCCCCGGCGTGGCAGGATCATGCGCACATCCGAATAAAAGGACTGCGAACAGACAGAACAAAGTGTATGTTCTCATAATCCACCTCCAGATTAGATAGAAAAAATTTCAACAGCCTGCTATTACAGAAGGTAACAAAAATTTGTAGTTTTTTTTATGAAAGCCATCCCTCCTTCCCGGCACCTATAAGGAATTATTAATATGATAACCTAAAACAAACAATTGTCAAGGGGAAAATAGAAATACAGAAGCCGAATTTGACATCCATCCCCAAAATTGCTATTCTTCCACTTCGCGTCTTGGCGCAATTTTTGTGTGCCTCGACGACTACCCGGATGACCAAGGAGGTCATAATTTCTTGTATCAAATCACCATGAAACAGCTTCTGGAAGCCGGTATCCATTTCGGCCACCAGACAAAACGCTGGAATCCCAAGATGGCGAGGTATATCTACACCGAGCGAAATGGGATTTACGTTCTCGATCTTCAGCAGACCCTCAAACTCCTCGAAGTAGCCTATAACTATGTACGCGACCTTACTGCGTCGGGCGGAACAGTCCTCTTTGTCGGAACCAAACGCCAGGCCCAGGAAGCCATCAAGCATCAGGCCGAGCGATGCGGCGCCAGCTTTGTCAATCAGCGATGGCTTGGCGGCACTCTCACCAACTTCCAGACGATCAGGAAGCGCACGGATTATCTCCACGAACTTGAAGGAAAATTCAAGAACAACGATTTCCCCGGCCTGACTAAGAAGGAAATTCTTAAGCTCCGAAAAAGATACGATAAGCTTCAGAAGTTCTTCGGCGGAGTTAAAAATATGAATCAGGTTCCCGACTGCATTTTCATTGTCGACCTGAAAAAGGAACACAACGCGGTCAGGGAAGCCAAGAAACTTGGTATTCCAGTCGCGGCGATTCTCGACACTAACTGCGATCCCGACGATGCGGACATCCCGATTCCGGGGAACGACGATGCTGTCAAGGCGATCAACCTGTTCTGCGAAACTGTCGCGAACGCCATTATCGAAGGCCATGAAGGCCGCGATTTCGGCCCTGGCGGAGAGATCCCGTCCATCCAGTATGACAGTTCAACCCAGACAAGTGACGATAGCAGCCCTGACATTTCACTGGCAGAACTCCCGAAATATCTCGACAAGGTCCCCGGAGAGTATCCCGATGAAGCCGATAAAGTCTGAATTTGGGTATTATTAAACCCGTATAAAAAACCGGAGGAAATTACGCAAAATGGCCGAATACAAGCCTTCTGCTAAGGAAATAAAAGAATTAAGAGAAAAAACCCTCGCTGGATTCCAGGACTGCCAGAAAGCCCTGACCGAGGCAAACGGCGATATCTCGCTTGCCGAAGAGATCATTCGTAAGAAAGGCCTGCAGGTAGCAGCGAAAAAAGCGCACCGTGAAGCATCCGACGGACTTGTGGCTGCGAAAATCAGCCCTTGCCATACTATTGGAGCAATTGTCGCCGTTAACACTGAAACCGATTTCGCCGCAAAAAACGAGGAATTTATCGCGTTGACTAATACGCTCCTTGATCATGTTTGCGCGATTGGTCCGGATGACATTGCCGACGGCGCAGATCTTCATGAGGTCGAGCTTCATACAGGCGGCAAAACGGTTAAAACCCTCATCGATGAAGTTATTGGACGCATCGGCGAGAATATGGGATTAAAACATGCCGCCCGGTTTACAGCCTCCGGCCCTGGTGTTGTTCACTCCTACATCCATCCTCCGGGAAAACTTGGCGTTCTGGTCGAAGTCGGTATGGATGAAGGCGGAGATATCGCTAAAGCCGATACTCTCGCCCATGAATTAGCTCTGCAGATCGCTTTTGCGGACCCCGAATTTGTCTCGCAGGATGATATTCCAGAAGAGAAGCTTGCGAATGAACGAAGGCTTGCAGAAGAAAAAGCCCGCGAACAGGGCAAGCCCGAGCATATGATCCCCAAAATCGCCGAGGGAATGCTCCGTAAATTCTTCAAGGAAGAATGCCTTGTCGAACAGGAGTACGCCAAAGACAACAAGCTGACAATCAAGGACGTCATCAAACAGTCCGGCGTCCCAGGGGCTGTTGTCCGACGATTCGCGCGTTTTGCACTTAAGTAAACCCTTACCAGGGAATTTCACGGCAGCATGGGGCTCCTTCCAAGCTATTTTCTGCTGATCGATTCCTGCTATGGCATTTTAACTTATTATACCTACGATACAATGATAAAAAAAACCGTCCGTATCCTCTGATGTGATCCGGGCAAATGCGTATCTGAAGGCGCGAATATGCCGTCCACACCGGAAGCAGTCGATGTCTTCCTTAAAGCGAAGATCCTCTTCGGACCCGGCAAGGCAGCGAACGCCGGCGGCGTCGCGACATCAGGTCTCGAGATGAGCCAGAACTCACTGAGGCTTTCGTGGACGCGCGAAGAAGTCGATCAGAGGCTTGATGGGATCATGTGCGCGATTCATACCCAGTGCACAAGCGCCATGGCCGAGTATAAGTGCAAAGACAATTATGTCATGGCAGCGAACATCGCGGGCTTCAAGAAGATCGCCGACGCAATGATGGCCCAGGGTTTGGTGTAAAAAAACGGAATTTTTCGAAATGGATGTAAATTCAAATCCCCCGAGAAATCGGGGGATTTGTTGTTGCATGGAATTCCGACAAGCTTTGCTAGTTGACGGTTTAGTAATCTGTCCAACCAAATGAGCCATACACTTTGTTAAGGTTTAAATTAGAGTCTTCCGTATTCGGGTCCGGCATCGCAGAATAAAGCACCCAGTAGCGACCATTGTGGACAGACATTGACGAGCTAATCCCATACCAGTTTGAATACTGCGATCCCGAATCGTATAAACCATGGGTTGCGATACTGATATTAGTTTCAGTACCTTGCAGTTCAGTCGTGACTGAAATTGGAGGGCCAATGTCAAAGATTGTATCGTAAGTTACAGCTCGTGAATCCCACCTATTTGTAACCGGGTTTAGGGAGTTCAGATAGCTTATACTTGTCCTATAGTTGTTCTCATCATCCCAGACAGCTACAGATGGAAACGCAAATGCTTCCATTATCCCAGCCAGATAATATTGTGTAAAATCAGGTTCTAAATCTAAATAAAATGCTCCGCCGTGATTATCAATATATCCAACTGTAACATCGTTCCAGTTTTCAGATCTTGCTTGCGTCCAGGTTACAGCGCAGTGATTGGCGCCATTTGGACCGATATCGACAGATGGCATAAATCCTGGATATTCCACTGAATTCAGGATTATGTAAGGAGACAGCCTGATTGGTAATTCTAACCTTGCATCATAGATCGGCCAACCAGCGTTCCAGGTTACTATGTGCGGTTCAAAATTACCACCGTCTGCTGTAAAGGCAACCGCAACTGTCCATCTCTCCGGATGCCCAGGTACAAAGCTTATATAACCTATATCAATTTTCGGATGAAATCCGTGGCAAATCCTATCATGCGGTACTCCCTCACCCTGACTGGTTAAATAATGTATTGGAGTTGGTGGGTTGCTAGGTGGGTCCAACCAGACAAAATCGGAATAAAGCCAGTCATGTAATAAATTATTCCTTATACCAAACTTGATATACACACGAGGGCCTTCAAGAAGATCGGTATCATCAGGATTATACCAGGTGTATACTAAATATAGGTCACCTCTGCTGTTAAATCCTGGTTGATCAGTACGGGGATCGTACGCGATATCGGGCATCATCGCCCCATAATGAGTTTCATAAGCCGGTTGAACAATAGTATCATCAACTGCCCAAGGAGGATGATAAGGGTTTGTCCAATAACCCATTCTCAACCTCAATAACATCACTCATCTCACCTTCAATAACCCCGTAACGGAGAAATCTTATGCCAAGACCCCGGATTCCTAAGCCAGGAGCCCCAACCTCTCTCAGGGCTACCGCAACAGACCATGTGCAAGCCGGTTCGGCATTATCCATCCATAGTTCCCCCCAATCCCACCAGCCTAGCCCAGGACCTTGGAGAATCTCAGTAATGTCCGCATCGTAGTAGATATCGTTTTTGTGTGCGAGGTCTGTGAGATCAGGAAATATAGTAGAATTCTGTCCAAAATAAAGTACTTCCCTCTCATTTTCGTTTTCACTTGAAACAATCGGGTCTTTGCCGCTACACGAAAATGACAAAACCACTATTAATAGATAAATGAGTCGTTTGTACATCGTTTCTCCTCCCAGAGATCAATTTTTATTCACGATCGAATACTAATTCAAAAATATCGAATGCCTGATTTGGCTGCACTTCCCCAGGATCGTAGTCATACCATGATCCATATCCAATGCACTGATAAGTTCCATCCGGGATCGGAGCCAAATAAAGCTGATTCCCGCATCTGATATGTTCCGGATCCGGTGAATTACAGGCACTAAAGCCTGTACCTGCAGGTTCCATCAAAAATGAGTCCGTCATTGTCCCCCCCCCTGGCTCAGGGAATATGTTATCCAGTAAGTACCATTCATCGAACTCGACACGGCCTTCTTCTATCTTGTGGCTCCCCATGTTACAACACGCGTAATCGGTGATCACTTCGCCGTTATTGAAGATCTCTTTAAATCTAAACATCTCTGGCTGATTAGCAGTGATCGGAAAATCATCGACGGGATTAATAACCGGTGTGTTGATGGGCGGTTCCCAGCATACGTCAAGAGCGTATCCCGCCTGTGAAGGACCTATCGGCAGCGAGATACGAAATGTTTTCTCGACGGTTTTTCCGCTTTCCAGCATATGCCTGTTTTCATTGGAGTAATAATTCATGTAAGCATTGAGGTTGGCAGTGGGCACTCCGCCGAAGGCGTATTTTCCCTCCCAGTACTTAAAAATCGGCAGGTCGATCCCGGAATCATAATCGGGGCACCAGAAATAGGTGTAGCCATCGGCGTTCAGAACCTCCGGGTCGCCCATGAGTCGCCAAGATAATCGCCAGTCGATTGGATAAAGAGGGAACTTATGGATCAAGACGGGTATCACATGCGATCCCTGGAACATGAGTATCAGTTTGGGATCGAAAGCCGTAAGTTCAGGATGGTTCGGGAACGGATGGGTAATTTCTATCGATAGATTAAAAGTGCCGTCACCGTTTTTTGACACGCCCGTAATCAGTACGCAATTATCGCACGATGTCTCGAAAAACTTCAGGACATTCAGATGTACCCCCCCAAATCGAAGTGGAACCAATTCGACTTTCTCATGATCGGCGTCAAAATAGATGTTTCCCGCAGCCCATAACTTGTGCGGATTGTGAATGGAGATATCGCCACCCGCTGAGGTCTGCAAATCTCCGTAATTGATTGAGGGGTCAACTGTCACTCCCGGCGCTACAGGGTCGTGCGCGCATCCGAATAGAAGGATTGCGACAAGACAAATCAACGTGTAGATTTTCATAATCCACCTCCGAATCAGTTATACTAATTTTAACAGATTGCCCTTACAAATGAGAACAAATTTTTGTAGTTTTTCCTATGAACCCAATCCCTCCTTCCCGGCACCGGATTAGAATTTGTTAAAGTCTTAATCAAAAAAGAACAATTGTCAAGTAAAATTTATAATAATCGTACAGAATTCTCTCTTAGAGGAGTGGCATAACCAAATTGCCACATCGCCATTTGACTTCACTTCATTTATCCTTATAATAATCCGGTCTAAACTATTAGCTGTGCTGGATTGGCAGTAATATTCAGGTTCAAGGATTTTATGGATTTACATCGACTACCATCATCCGACTCCTTAGACCGCATCTCGTGAGGTGTTATGAAGTGCGCTTTATCATGCAACTGTCTTTTTTTGTGCTTCTGGCTTTACTCCTGACATCCGGTTGTTCCTCAAGAAGTGCAGATTCCGGACCGATTGTCCCGGCAGACTCAAACAATCCCGCTTCGACCGGATCGGGCGAACTGCAAACTACCGAGAGCCAGCCCGAAAGCTCAAACCGCTATCTCCTGTCCTACAACGAGATCGCAATCGACGCTGAAGCGAAGGAAGCTGAAATCATCCCCGTTCGCGACACTTCCATCCATTTGAACATCCTCAAGTTTCTCGAAGTCGCTCCGTGCACGAATTGTTTAAAAATCAAAAGCATCAGCGGAACCGCAAACAACACGATTCTGGTGAGCCTTGAAATCCAGCATCCGTTCACCGATCCGCTATTCACGATTTTCGATGTGCGCGGGATAATTATGACCAGCGGCTCCCATAATTTCCCAGCTTCCGGCTGGAAGACATCCGATATGTATTATGGCAACACCGAACTCGTAAACGCCGACGGCCACACGACTTTATACAACGTTACCACGATAGGAAAAGGGGGCATGTTCCAGCAGTACTGGCATGGCAAATGGGGAACGACGATGTACCCGGACACCACCTTGAATGGTTATATGAGGCATATTACTACGGGATCGGGCAATGTCCGTAACGCCCTTTATGCCGGAAACGCAGTCACTCGCGAATATGAAATTTACAAGCCGGCTACATATTTCGTTCTCGGCTATGCTATCGACGCGTCATGGTATATGCCGACGGTCAACCCGGTTTCGGATCCCCAGACCGATTTTCCGCCCGAAGCGAACTGCTCCGAGC